>DATKMF010000162.1:0-25205 GCA_035542015.1 Candidatus Cybelea sp. | reverse complement strand
AGTTCCTACAAGCGCACACTGATCTTCTGGGGCAGGACGAATGGATCATTGACGGCTATGGTAGCGAGGTACTCGCCTGGGAGCGGTTCGCGGCCGCCGATACGCTGATCTACGTCGATCTGCCGCTCCTTACCCATCATCGATGGGTGACGAAGCGGCTCATCAAGGGACTGTTTGCGGACCCTCCCGGCTGGCCGGAAGACAGTCCGCTGTGGAGCAGCTCGATCCAAAGCTATCGCGCGCTTTGGCTCTGCCATCGCTATCTGACGCCCAAATACCGCCAGCTTGTCACAGACGCACGCGCCTCCAAGCGTGTGCACCATTTGCGGTCGCCTGCGCAAATCCGATCCCTCTTGGAGACCGTTGAGAACGAACGTTTGAACTCGTGAACCATGCCGACGCGTCTTCGCGCCGGACTGGTTTGGAGTGATCTACCTCAAGGCCAGAAGACGATGCTTGAGGATCTTTCCGGTGGGCCCGGCCGGAAGCTCTTCGCAGAACACATAGCGGCACGGCCGTTTGTAGGACGCCAGGCGTTCGCTGCAAAATGCCGCCAGTTGGTCGGCTGAAAGCGTGCTGCCGCTCGCGCGCTGGACGTAGGCAATGACGTCCTCATTCCCATCATTGGCGGGAGCGCCGATGACGGCCGCCTGTATCACTTCCGGATGAGTCGTCAGAACCGCTTCGACGTCAATCGGATAGACGTTGAAACCTGATCGGATGATCAACTCCTTCGATCGGCCACTGATGTGCACAGAGCCATCCGAGTCAATCCTGCCGAGATCACCGGTCTTTAGCCAGCCATCGCGCGTGATGGTCATCGCGGTTGCTTCCGGCGCACGGTAATACCCATTCATGACATTCGGGCCGCGGCACCAGATTTCACCCACCTCGTTCGTACCGAGCGGCTCGCCCTCACTCGACGCAATTCGCACCTCGACGAAAGGAAGGGGTGGGCCAACCGAGCAATCCTGGCGCGGATGATCGAGCCTGGTCGTTGCGATCGAGGGTGAAGCCTCGGTCAAGCCATAGCCGTTGTGCAGAGGCAGTCCGGTCAGATCCTCGACGGCTTTCTTGACGGCCGGATCAAGTGGCGATCCGCCGGCCCAGGTTACACGCAGCCGATGTTGTCCAAGGGTGGTGCCGGTCTCTCGAACATAGGCGAGCAACCTCACATACATCGCCGGGACTCCTTGGAGCACCGTCACACCTGCCGCAATCTCGCGCAGACAGCGCTCCGGCGTGAAGCGCGAGAGACAAACGAAACAGGCGCCGGCATATACGGAGGCGAGGAATATCGACGCAAGGGCCGACACATGGGCGATGGGCATCGCCCCAAAAACCACATCACGGGGATTGGTGAGACGCGTCCCGCCGGAGATTGCTGCGTTGAACATGAGATTCCGGTGGGTCAGCATGACGCCCTTGGGTGTCCCGGTCGTGCCGGAGGTGTAGAGCAGCGCCGCAACTTGGTGGTTCGAAGCGTCGACGGATTCAGGAATCGTTGTGGCGTTAACGGGACCTATGCCCAGCCGGCCCAGCATTGGAACCTCGCGGAAGCTGGCCTCCCACCGATCGGCGTGGGCGGCCGCCTCCTGGGAGTTTTCAACGGTGAAGATCACGAGGCGGGGCTCACAATGCCCAGCGACGGCAGCTATTTCAGAGCCCGACAGACGCGCATTGACCATGACGGCCCAGACATCGAGAGCGGACATTGCCAAGAATAGAGCGATTGTCGCACGTCCATTCTCATTCACCAGCATCACCCGATCACCCGGCCGCACCGCCAGCTCGCGCAGAAAGCTGCTTGCAACCTGGATCGCGCGCTCCAGTTCGGCATAGGTCCAGCGCGCCTCCCCATCGATGAGCGCGCCGGCGTCGGGAGTCCATCCAGCCCATTCCGAAACGAGATCGTTGATGCGAGCTGGGAGACTTCGCACGCGTTCTGTGACGAGATGAGGTTTTGGCCGCATGCTCTCCTCCTTCGCGCGTTTCAGCGCAGCCGAAGACGCTCCTTTGACTCCGCGGCAGCGCGGGTCTTACTGACGATCTGCAAGCGCTTCGATCTCTCGCGCGATCGTCGCCAGACGAGGGCCGACGTCTTTCTTCAGACGCTCAGCCGGCAGGATCGATGCCGCACCGCCGCAGTTGAGCGCCAGGGTCGTTCCCGACCCTCGCAGCAGGACCGGCACGCCGACCGAATTGATCTCTGGCATCCATTCGGCCAGGGAAAGCACGAAGCCGTGATCGGTGTATTCACGTAGCGCATGTTCAAGCGCCTTGCGCATAGGAGGCCACGCTTTGCCATGCTGCTTCGCGAGCCGATCGATCAGTTTCGCTCTCGCCTTTTCTTGGAGCCCGGCGAGATAGGCCCGACCCATGGCGGTCGTCGCAAGAGGAATGCTGGATCCGACATCGAGGCCGACAGTGAACGGCGCACCTTTGCCATGGCAGTTCTCGATATAGATCATTTCAAGATCGAGGCAGTCCCCCAATGCGCAGGAGGAGCGAGCGAAATCTGCGATGGCTTGCATGCGAGGGCGCGCAATCCGCCTCAGATCCGTGCTCGAAATTGCGGAGCGCGCGAGCGACAGCACCGCGCTGCCGATGCGGTACTTCTCAGTCTTTCCCTCGAAAACAAGATATCCGAGCTCCGTCAGCGTATGGGTCAATCGACTGACGGTCGGCCTCGGCAAGCCCGTGCGATCCGAGATCTCCGCGTTGCCGAGCAAGGTCTCGCCCGACTCGAAGATGCGCAACACGCCAAGTCCGCGCGCCAGGGCGGTAACGAATTGGCGGTCCTTTGCCATCGACCCCTTACCCCTGCTTTCACCGGAAATTCAGCTGTCAGGCACTCAATTGCTGATTGCATGCTGATGATGCGACGGGTAGCGTAGCCTGTCAACTCTGCGAAACACAATTTCGCATAGCGAAACTGCGAGGACGCAATGACTTTGATAGAGCGTGAGGAACCCTCTGATGGTGTTCTGCTTCTCCGGCTCAACCGGCCGGACTCTCGGAATGCTCTGAATCAGCAGATGCGGGAGGAGTTGGCGGACGCATTCATGTCAGCTGCCGGCGAAGATGGCATCAGGGCGATCGTGCTTACTGGAACTTCGGAAGCGTTCTCGGCCGGGGCGGACATCAAATCCATCGTGGAAAAGGGTCCGGCCGAGATGATGGCATTGAGGAGCCATCGATACTGGGAGGCGATCGCGCGTTGCCCGAAGCCGATCATAGCTGCGGTCAACGGATACGCCCTTGCCGGAGGGTGCGAGCTTGCAATGCACGCCGACATCATCGTGGCCGGAGAGAATTCGACGTTTGGACTGACTGAGGTCGGCGTGGGCGTGATGCCAGGTGCCGGCGGAACGCAGCGCCTCACCCGGGCCGTCGGCAAATTCAAGGCGATGTTGATCTGCCTGACGGGGCAAACCTTTTCCGGCCGCCATGCTTTCGAGATTGGGCTCGTCAGCAAACTGGTGCCCGATGGGGACGTGGTTCAGACCGCGCTCGATCTCGCTCGCAGAATCGCCGGCTTGCCGGCCTTGGCAGTCATGCAGATCAAGGAAGTCGTCCTGGCAGGCGAGAACGCATCGCTCGAGACGGCCCTGTTGCTGGAGCGCAAGGCGTTCCACCTCCTATTTGATACAGCAGATCAGAAGGAGGGCATGAGGGCCTTTACCGAAAAGCGTGAGCCCAAGTTTCAAGGAAGATGAACCTTCACGGTGTGGGGAACTCGCGGCACTCATCGGAAGTGGCGCCGCCTCGTGGGTTCATCGGCTTCGAGCTCCAAATCGGACATCCCGCTCCGCCGCCAGCCGAACAGGCCGGCGTCGGTGGCGCGGTCGATCCGGCGACGGGCGCGCCGACAACCAGAGCGCCGCGACCGCGAGAAGGATGCTGAGCTAGGCCATCCTCTATGCCTTCGTCACATGCAGCGGCGGAGTGCGGTCCTTCCACGGCATCTCCTGCTCCAGCAGCGCCGCCAATTGCAGCAGCAGATGCTCCTGCGCCGGACGCGCGCCGAGCTGCACGCCGATCGGGAGGCCGTTGGAATGCATCGCGAGGGGCAGCGAGATCGCCGGCGTGCCCATCACGTTGTGCGGGAAGGTGTACTGCAGCGGGCGCTCCGCGACGACCAGGAACTCCTCGGCCGAGAGGTCGCTGCGGCCCTGATTGTAGAGCCCGTGCGGCTCCGAGACCGCGGCCGTCGTCGGCGACATCCAGACGTCGGATTGCGCGAGGACCACCGCGGCGCGGCGCCGGATCGTGTTCATGGCACTGTGCGAGGCGAGGAACTGCGGCCGGGTGATGCTCCTGGCATATTCGTAGATCTTCAGGGTCACCGGCTCCAGCGTATCGGGGCCGGGCTTGCGGCCATGCTTGGCGCCGAGCTCGTCGCAGCGCTCGGCGAAGCCGAAGAACCAGAGATCGACCATGCGCCGCGCGGCATCAATCGCGTCGAAATCCATATGCGCCTCTTCGACCGCGTGGCCATGAGCGGCGAGCACCTTCGCCGTCGCCTCGACCGCGGCAGCGACCTCGGGATCGACCGGCGCGTCCATCAGCGGCTTGGTCGACCAGGCGATCCTCAACTTCCGCGCCGGGCGCGCGATCAGCGAGAGGTAGCTCTCCTCCGGCTTCGGGATGACGAAGGGATCGCCCACTTGCGGCTTTGCCATGCAGTCGAGCAGGGCGGCGGTGTCGCGCACTGTCCTGGTCTGCGCGAAGTTCATGGCAAGGCCCCAGCCGCCCTCGTCGAACTTCGGACCGGCCGAGACGCGCCCGCGCGACGGCTTGATGCCTATGCCGCCGCAGAGGCTCGCGGGGATGCGGATCGAGCCGCCGATATCGGAGCCGTGGGCCATCGGCACCATGCCGGAGGCGACCGCGGCCGCTCCGCCGCCGGTCGAGCCGCCGGCGCTGTAGCCCTGGCGCCAGGGTGTCGAGGTGTTGCCGTAGAGCGCGTTCTCGGTCGTGCCGGCGATCGAGAACTCCGGCGCATTGCTGCGGCCGATGATGTTGAGCCCGGCCTCCTGGAACAGCTTGCCGACATGGCTGTCGCCGTCGGCCACCTCGTCCCTCAGCAGGCGGCTGCCGCACTCGAATTTGCGGCCCTTCAAGTGCGCGCCGATGTCCTTGATCAGGAACGGCACGCCGCGAAACGGCCCATCGGCGAGGCTGCGCTCGTCGAGCGCTTCGATGCGGTCCCGATAGAGCTCGACGACAGCGTTCACCTTCGGGTTGGCGGCGGCGATCGCTGCGGCGGCGGTCTCGGCCAGCTCCTTGGCAGAGACTTCGCGGCGGGCGACGAGTTCGGCAAGCCCGGTCGCGTCGTAGCGGGCGTATTCGGCAATGTTCATGATTCCCCCAGATCGGCGTTTGCGAGCGCGATTATTCCACGTTCCGGTGGCGCGCTTCCATCTCGGCTTTTGAAACACCCATCCGAGCCGCAAGGGCGATGGCGATCTGGTCGAACAGGATGAAGAGAGCCTGCTCGAACAGATTGCCCATCGGCTGGGTCGAGGCGACCACCTCGGCCTTGCCTTTGTAGACGGCGGCCGGCAGAAACAGCACGGCTTTCGCCTTTCTGGGCGTGACGCCGCTGGGATCGCCGGTGACGACCGCAATCTCCGCCCCGGCCTCGGCGGCGCGGTCGAACACATAGTCGATATGGCCGATCGAGCCACCGCCCGAGGTGACGATCAGCAAATCGCCCTTGGCAATGCCGGGCGTCGTATCGTCCCAGATCCAATGGGTCGGCTTGCCGAGATGAGTCAAGCGCATGGCGAAGGCGCGGGTTGCCAGACCCTCGCGGCCGGCGCCGATCAGGAAGACGCGCGGCGCGCGCTCGATCGCCGCCATGAAAGCATCGACCGCGCGCTCATCGATCCGCTCGGCGACGCGTCCGAGTTCCGCGATTGCGCTTGCGAAGGAGTCCCTGATGCCGGGCACGCGCTAGGCGTGGCCGGCTTCGCCGGTGAGGAAGGTGAAATCGACGCCGATCTTGTTCAGCGAGCGCTCCCATTTGTCGTTGAGCGCGTCATCGAAGATCAGCTCCTCGTCGGCGGGAACCGTGAGCCAGGCGTTGGCCTGGAGCTCTGCGTCGAGCTGGCCCGGACCCCAGCCGGCATAGCCGAGGGCCAGGATGCTGCGCCGCGGGCCGGATCCGGAGGCGATGTCCTTCAGGATGTCGATGGTGGCCGTCAAACCCACCATGTCGCCGACCTTGAGGGTCGCGTCGTCCACATAGTCGGTGCTGTGGAGCACGAAGCCGCGGCCGGTCTCGACCGGGCCGCCGCTGCGGATCCGGATATGCTCGCCCATGCCCTTGGAATCGATGTTGAGCTGCTGCAGCAGGTCCGGGAAGGTGAGGGAGCCGACCAGCCGGTTGACGACCAGGCCCATGGCGCCGTCGTTGGTATGGGCGCAGACATAGATGACCGATCGGGTGAACCGAGCATCCCGCATCTGCGGCATCGCGACCAGCAGCTGGCCGGTCATAAAACCTTGATGGGCAATGGTTCTAGCCATAGGTTCCGCCTGTATTCAGTTCGGCGCCAGTCCAGGCCCAGGATTCAGTTCGGTGGCCACGGTCACGTGACCTTAACTTCTTTACCGAAAGCCTATAATCCGACCCGAACGTTGGCAAATGATGAATGTGGGCGCAAGCGTGACCAATCCGAATAAGGCGCAGAATCACAACAGCTTGACCGCTTGGTGTGCTTCGCGCGCCACGCTCCTGGCCGCGCTCGCCGTGCTTCTGCTGCCATGCATCGCGCGTGCCGACGCGGCGCCCGAGTCGGGGGCCGGCAACCGCGTCGAGACCGAGCAGAGCGCCGCCCGGCTGGTCAGCGCGGTCATGGGGACGGGCACGCTTGCGACCATTCCGGCCGGATTGCAGATTACGCTGAAACCGGACTGGAAGACCTATTGGCGCTCGCCCGGCGACGCGGGTTTCCCGCCGAAGATCACCTTCGACGGTTCGACGAACGTCGCGTCCGCCGTGCTGCGCTATCCGACGCCGCATCGCTTCGAGCTCTTCGGCCTCGAGACCTTCGGCTACAAGGATGAGGTCGTTTATCCGATCGCGGTGACGCCGGCGCAACCCGGCCAGCCGATCGCGCTTCGGGCACACCTGCGCTACCTCGTCTGTGCCCAGGTCTGCATCCCGTATGAGGCCGATCTCGCGCTGGATATTCCTGCCGGTCCGTCTCTGCCGAGCGACCTGGCGCCGCCGATCAACCGGTTCCAGGCCATGGTGCCGGGCGACGGGCAGGGCACGGGCCTCAAGCTTCTCGCGGCCCGCATCGATGATGCCGGCAAGCTCGTCGCCGAAGTCGAGAGCGACGGCCAGCCCTTCGCCACGCCCGATCTGATCGTCGAAGGGCCCGGCAGCCTCAATTTCGGCAAGCCCGTCGTGGCGCTCGACGGCAATCACGCGACGCTGACCCTGCCGATCGACCACGATACCGATGTTCCGCATCCGCTCCAGGCCCATCTCACCTTGACGCTGACCGACGGCGAGCGGGGCTTGGAGAGTCACGCGCAGCTCGCCGATCTCACGCCTGGGCCGCTGAAGATCGATCAGGGCGCGCCGGTTGGCAACGCCGCAGCCGTGGCGATACCGGCCGGCATGAGCGGCCCGTCGCTGCTGCTGATCCTGGGCATCGCCCTCGTCGGCGGCCTGATCCTCAATGTGATGCCCTGCGTGCTCCCGGTGCTCATCCTGAAGCTCACCTCGGTGCTGGGCCATGGCGGGGGCGAGCGCGAGCACGTGCGCGTGTCCTTCCTCGCGACAGCAGGCGGCATCGCCACGGCCTTCCTGGTGCTCGCCGCCTCGCTCACCGGGCTGAAGCTGGCGGGTCACGCCGTCGGCTGGGGCATCCAGTTCCAGCAACCGATCTTCCTTGCGGTGCTGGTGGCGATCTGCCTGGTCTTCGCCGCCAATCTCTGGGGCTGGTTCGAGGTGCCGCTGCCGTCGCTCGCCGGCGATCTGGCGCTCGCCGCCGACCGCCGCGTCGCGCGCCACAAGATGCTCGGCGCGTTCTTGACCGGCGTGTTCGCGACCGTGCTGGCGACGCCCTGCTCGGCGCCCTTCGTCGGCACGGCGATCGGGTTTGCGCTGGCGCGGGGGCCGGCGGAGATCTTCGCCATCTTCCTCATGATGGCGCTCGGCCTCGCGCTGCCTTATCTCGCCGTCGCCGCCGTGCCGCATCTCGCCGTCACCCTGCCGCGACCGGGGCGCTGGATGATCTGGCTGAAGAAGCTGCTGGGCCTCAGCATGGCCGCTACCGCAGCCTGGCTGATCTGGGTCCTCGCAGGGCAGGTCGGCGTCCTGCGCGCTGTCCCATCGGTCGAAGCCACCCAGGACGAGGCGGTGCCTTGGCAGGCTTTCGATCCTGCGGCGATCCCGGCCATGGTCGCCTCGGGCAAGACCGTGTTCGTCGACGTCACAGCCGATTGGTGCCTCACCTGCAAGGCCAACAAGTCACTGGTGATCGACCAGCCTCCGGTCAGCGCCAGGTTGGACCAAGCGGGTGTGGTTCCCATGGTCGCGGACTGGACCCGGCCCGATCCGGCGATCGACCGCTATCTCGCCCAGTTCGACCGCTACGGCATCCCGTTGAACGTGGTCTATGGGCCCAACGCGCCGAATGGCATCGCCCTGCCCGAGCTGCTGACCTCCGACGCAGTGCTGAAGGCGATCCAGCAGGCCGCCGGGGGTTGAGAATCCCCCAGGGAGTCCACAGAATCCCTAGTGCCTTTGTCGGCTTGGCAGCGCCGCATCGGCAGCCTAAGTTTGCCTCCCGAATCTCCCCAAGGCTTCGACCAAGGCCGCAATTCCAAATCTGAAAGGATGATCCGATGACGATCAAGGTCGGCGAAAAGCTTCCCACGGTCTCGCTGAAGTACATGAACAAGGACGGCATGCAGACGGCGACCACCGACGAGCTGTTCAAGGGCAAGAAGGCGGTGCTGTTCGGGCTGCCCGGCGCCTTCACGCCCACCTGCTCGGCGAAGCACCTGCCGGGCTTTGTCACCCACGCGGCAGACCTGAAGAAGAAGGGCGTCGATCTCATCGCCTGCCTCTCGGTCAACGACGCTTTCGTGATGGATGCCTGGGGCAAGCAGCAGAACGCCGGCGACAAGGTGCTGATGCTGGCCGACGGCAACGCCGATTTCGCCAAGGCGACCGGTCTCACCATGGACGGCACCGGCTACGGCATGGGCCTCCGCTCCAGTCGCTGGGCCATGGTGCTGGACGACGGCAAGGTGAAGACGCTCAACGTCGAAGCGCCCGGCGCTTTCGAAGTCTCGAGCGCCGAAGCCGTGATGAAAGCGCTGTGATCGAGTGCAACTCTGATACGCGGAGTTAGCGTCAAGACCCTCATCCCAACCTTCTCCCCCGTCCGCGAAGGCGGACCTTCGTCCGCGGGGGAGAGGGGGTTCGCTTGAGCGCCTGGGACAGCGTCCCCTCGCCCGTCGGGAGAGGGACGGGGTGAGGGTTTTGCCCCAAATGCGATGCTGCAAGACGAAGCGCTGGAGCTGCTGCGGAAGATCTACGGTCACCCCGCGTTTCGCGGGCGCCAGGCGGAGATCATCGCGCATGTGAGCGCCGGCGGCGACGCGCTGGTGCTGATGCCGACCGGCGGCGGCAAGTCGGTCTGCTACCAGATCCCGGCGCTGCTCAGGGACGGCGTCGGCATCGTGATCTCGCCCCTGATCGCGCTGATGCAGGATCAGGTGGTGGCGCTGAAGCAATTGGGCGTCGCCGCCGCCTTCCTCAATTCCAGCCTCAATCCCGATGAGATGCGCGAGGTCGATGAGCAGCTGCGCCGCGGGCAGCTGAAGCTGCTCTATGTCGCCCCCGAGCGGCTGGTGATGCCGCGGTTCCTGGAATTGCTCGACGGCCTCAAGATCGCGCTCTTCGCCATCGACGAGGCGCATTGCGTCTCGCAATGGGGCCACGACTTCCGACCGGAATACATCCAGCTCTCGATCCTGCATCAGCGCTTCCCCAAGGTGCCGCGCATCGCCTTGACGGCAACGGCGGATCGGGAGACCCAGCGCGACATCGTCCAGCGCCTGGCGCTCGAAGACGCCGCGATCTATCGCGCGAGCTTCGACCGGCCGAATATTCGCTATCGCATCACCGAAAAGATCGACGCCAAGCGCCAGCTGCTGGTGATGCTGGAGCAGGAGCACCGTGGCGACGCCGGCATCGTCTACTGCCTTTCGCGCAAGAAGGTGGAGAAGACCGCGGAATGGCTGAAGCGCCACGGCGTCACCGCCTTGCCCTATCACGCCGGCATGAGCGCCGAGGAGCGACGCGAGAACCAGCATCGTTTTCTCAACGAGGACGGCATCGTCATGGTGGCGACCGTCGCCTTCGGCATGGGCATCGACAAGCCGGACGTGCGCTACGTGGCGCATCTCGATCTTCCCTCCAGTATCGAGGCCTATTACCAGGAGACTGGTCGCGCAGGGCGCGACGGCGCGCCGGCCGATGCCTGGATGGCGTTCGGCCGCGGCGACATCGCGCTGCTCCGGAAGCGGATCGCGGAATCCGGCGCGCCGGATGCGCGCAAGATCGTCGAGCAGCGCAAGCTCGACGCCATGGTGGCACTCTGCGACGCCTCGGGCTGCCGTCGCCAGATCCTGCTGCGCTATTTCGGAGAGGAATCACAGCCTTGCGGCAACTGCGATCTCTGCCTCGAGCCGCGCGAGACCTTCGATGCGACGACCGCGGCGCGGAAGCTGCTCTCGGCCGTGCTGCGGACCGGCGAGCGGTTCGGCATCACCCATGTCATCGACGTGCTGGAGGGCGATCCGACCGAGAAGGTGGTGAAGAACGGCCACGACAAGCTGCCGACCTTCGGCGTCGGCAAGGATCTCTCGGTCCATGACTGGCGCTCGATCGCCCGACAGCTGGTGGCGCGGGGCTATCTCGCCGTCACCGGCGACGGCTTCAACGTCGTCACCATGCAGGATGTCGCGCGCCCGCTCCTGAAGGGCGAGGAGAAGCTCGAGCTGCAGAAGGCGCCGGAGCGCGCGCGCCGCCGCCGCCGTCGCGATGGCACGACGCCGGCCGGGCAGGAGGGGCTCGATCCCAAGCTCTGGGAGGCACTGCGCGCGCGTCGCCGCACGCTCGCCGCCGAGCAGAACGTGCCGCCCTATGTGATCTTCCACGACGCGACCCTGGCCGAGATCGCGCGCCGCCGCCCGAAGAGCCTCGCCGCCTTCATGGACATCTCCGGCATCGGCGAGCGCAAGGCCGCGCGCTACGGCGCCGCCTTCATGAATGTCCTCGCGGAGTTCGCGTAGCGCCTCTTGGGCTCGTCATCGCCGGGCTCGACCCGGCGATCTTCTTCCACAGGCGCAAGATGCGCGGGTCAAGCCCGCGCATGACGGCTTGATTTGAGCGTCAGCTCGGCGCGAAGATGTCGTGGAGCATCTCGTCGCAAGGCAGATCCTTGGCGGTCGGGAGCCGTGGCACCGGCAGCGGGAAGCCCTTGCCCAGCGAGAATTTCGGTGAGCGGACCTTGCCCTGGATTTCCACCGGGGCGGGAATGTTCAGCAGGCTCAGGACCTTGCTGTCCGCATGGAGCTCGGTGCGCGTGGTCTGATCCTTCAAGTTGACGTTGCCCTTGACCTGGATGACCGATTCCTTGGTGTCGATCAGCGTCTTCGAAAAACTGGCATTCCCCTTGGCGAAGGTCAGGCCGCCCACGACACAGCGGACCGGAATCCGGTGATCGTCGGTGATGTAGAGGAAGAGCGCATTCTGGATGTCGAGATCGGCGAGCGCCAGCATGAGCTCGCTGAAGGAACCACCGGCCATGCCGATCTCGATCGCCCCGTCGGCCGTGGCGAAGATGTCGGCGAGATCGCGGCCATTGCCCTGGAGCGTGACCTTGCCGCCGATCTTCCCGCCCGTCGTGTCGAAATACTTCGAGTTCTGAAAGAAGGCGGCGAAGTCGAGGCTGTCGAGCACGAGATCGGCGGTGGCCAGCGGATTGTCCTGTCGGGCGTCCAGGCCCATCTTGCCGGTGATCTTGCCGCCGGCGACCGACATGGCGAGCTTGGTCACCTGGGCATTGCCGTTGTCGACGGAGACATGGAAGGCGATCGCCTTCACGGGGAGGTAGGGCGCCGCCGTCACCTTCTTCGCGTCGAGCGAGACATCCATGTCCATGGTGCGCAGCTTCTCGACATGCATCGGTTTGTCGGGGAGCAAGTTGCCCTCCGCCTTCATCTGGTTCGATTGCTGCGCCTGTTGCTGCGATGTCACCTTGCCGCCCTTGGGCGACGGCGGAATGCCGATCAGCGGACCGAGGTCGTCGAAGTCCAGCTTCGGCGAGACGAGATCGGCGGTGAGATAGGAGCGCTTCTCGCGGGATTGGACCGCGATCACGCCGGTCATGTCGCTGTTGCCGATCCGGCCCTGCATCTGCTCCAGCCGCCATTCGTTCTCGCTGCGCAGCAAGCGGCCCTTGAGATCATAGGGCGCGGTGTGCGGGGCGGGGATGCCGAGCACCGGGAACACATCGGCGAGGTCGGGACCCTTCAGCTCCATCTCGACATTGGCATTGCCGAAGGTGAAGGGATCGCCGGCCGTGCCTTTGACCGTGATCATGGTCTCTCCGTAGTCCACCCGGAGATCGAGCGGATAAGCCTGCGTGCTGTCGCGCAGCATCGCGATCGAGCCGCCGGTGAAGGTGAGCTGCAGCGGCCGGTCCTCCAGCGTGCCTTTCGCCTTGAACTCGACCTGCTGCTGCGCCCCGGCCTCGCCGGCAGCGAGGTTGATGTCGCCGTCGAGGCTGAGCTTCCGCGCTTTGTCGCGATAGGCGATCTTGCCGTTGGTGATTTCGATCGACCCGATGACGGGTGCCTCGCTGCGCTGCTCCGGACGCACCGCGGAGACGGCGGTCGCCGCGACGGCATTCTCGCTGAAATCCCAGTTGAGCTTGCCGTCGTCGTTCCGCTCGACCGACACTTTCGGGGATTCGACGCGCAGTTGCGGGAGGACGATATGGCCGCGCAGCAGCGGCAGGATCTCGATCGAGAACTCGATCGTGTCGGCGGCGAACATCTGCTGCGCCTCGGCCCACTTGGCGTTGCCGAGATCGACCTGGTGCAACAGGACATGCGGGGTCCACCCCCAGTCGACCGAGAGGCTGCCGATGGTGACGTCGCGCCCGGTCGCCTTGCCGGCGCGGGCCTGCGCCTGCTGCAGCAGGACCTGCGAGTGGATGAGGACAGTAAGCCCGATCCCGGCGGCGACCACCAGGACGACCAGCACGCCCAATGTCCAGAGCGCGATGCGCCCCGCCTTCCGCACGGCGACCACCTATCGAACGCAGAGGCTGAGGGGGGAACCGGCGCGCGGGGCTCCCGTTCCCTGGAGTGCCGCTCAGGCGGCCGGGATCGCCATCCGGGCCAGCAGGTCGACCCGCTCGTTCTCGACATGGCCGTCATGGCCGCGGACCCAGAGCCACTCGACCTGGTGCGGCGCCGCGGCCTGCTCCAGGCGTTGCCAGAGATCGGCGTTCTTGACCGGCTTCTTGTCGGCCGTCTTCCAGCCGCGGCGCTTCCACTGCGGGATCCATTCGGTGATCCCGTTTCGGAGGTATTGGCTGTCGGTATGCAGCCGCACGGTCGAGGGCCGCTTCAGCGCCTCGAGCGCCTGGATCGCCGCCATCAGCTCCATGCGGTTGTTGGTGGTGAGCGTCTCGCCGCCGGAGAGCTCCTTCTCGGCCGCGCCGTAGCGTAGCAGCGCGCCCCAGCCGCCGGGGCCGGGATTGCCGCTGCACGCGCCGTCGGTGAAGATCTCGACCACCGGGCTGCCGCTATCGGACTTGGTTCCGGTCATTTCAGCCCGTAGGCGCCGGCGCCACGCGCCGCCTGGTGGAAGCGGAGCTTGCGGATGTATTCCACGGGATCCTTCGGCTTCACGAACGCGCCCGGCGGATGGTTGAGCCAGTCATAGAGCCGGGTCAGCAGGAAGCGGAGCGCGGCGCCGCGCGCCAGGATCGGCAGCGCTTCCATCTCAGCCGCCGGAATCGGGCGCAGCTTGCGGTAGCCGTCGAACATCAGCTTCGCCTTGGTGACGTTGAAGCTGCGGTCGGGCTGGAAGCACCAGGCGTTCAGGCAGATCGCGAGGTCGTAGGCGAGGAAATCGGTGCAGGCGAAATAGAAGTCGATGATCCCGGAGAGCGTCTCGCCGAGGAAGAACACGTTGTCGGGAAAGAGATCGGCATGGATGACCCCGATCTCGAGATCGCGCGGCCACGTCCTTTCCAGGAACGCGAACTCGGTCTCGAGACAGGCGCCGAGACCGTTCTCGACCTCATCTGCCTGCGCCGCGGTCGCCGCGATCAGCCGGCGCCAGCCTTCGACCGAGAGATCGTTGGGACGCTTCATCGCGAAATCGCGGCCCTTGAGATGGAAATCGGCGAGCGCAGTGCCGACCGCCTGGCAGTGCTTCTCATTCGGCCGGCGCGGCCACATGCCTTCGAGGAAGCTGATCAGCGCCGCCGGGCGTCCGCACAAGGTCTTCAGTGCCTGGCCGTTGCGGTCGGTGATCGGCGTCGGGCAGCTCAGGCCCTTGGCCGCGAGATGCTGCATCAATCCGATGAAGAAGGGCAGGTCCTCGGCCCGGACGCGCTTCTCGTAGAGCGTCAGGATGAAGGTGCCCCCCTTGCCATCCTTGCTGGTGGTGCGCAGCAGGAAGTTGCTGTTCTCGACGCCCTCGGCGATGCCCTTGCAGGAGACCGGCTCGCCGATATCGTATTCGGCGACGAACTGGGCGAGATCGCCGTCCGGGACTTCGGTGTAGACGGCCATTCTTGGATTCCAGGAGGATCTATCAGGCGGTGAGGGCGCGCGGCAACTTGAAATGCGTGGTCTCGACCGTCACCGAGACTTCCTCGATCGTGACGGCGTAGCGGTTCTGCAGTTCCTCGAGCACCTGCTGCACCAGGATCTCGGGGGCCGAGGCGCCCGCGGTGATGCCCACGGTGTCGACGCCATCGAGCCAGTTCCAGTCGATCTCCTCCGCCCGCTGCACCAGATGCGCATTGGGGCAGCCGAAAGAGCGCGCGACCTCGACCAGGCGGCGCGAGTTCGAGGAATTGGGCGCACCGATCACCAACATGAGCTCGCAGCGCTCGGCGATCGATTTCACCGCAGCCTGCCGGTTGGTCGTGGCGTAGCAGATGTCCTCCTTGCGAGGACCGTGGATCGCCGGGAAGCGTCGGCGCAGCACTTGGATGATGCCGATCGTATCGTCGATCGAGAGCGTGGTCTGGGTGATGTAGGCGAGGCGGGTCGGATCCTTGATCTCGACCCGCGCGGCATCGGCGATAGTCTCGACCAGGGTGACGGCACCAGGCGGGAGCTGGCCGATCGTGCCGATCACTTCCGGATGCCCGGCATGGCCGATCAAGACGATATGCCGGCCGGCGGCATGATGGACCTCGGCCTCGCGGTGCACCTTGCTGACCAGCGGGCAGGTGGCGTCGAGATAGAGCAGGTTGCGCTCCTGGGCCTCGGCGGGCACCGATTTCGGCACGCCATGGGCCGAGAACACAACCGGATACTGCCCGGGAATCTCACTCAGCTCCTCGACGAAGACGGCGCCTTGGCGCTCCAGCTCCTCCACGACATGCCGGTTGTGCACGATCTCGTGGCGGACATAGACCGGCGCACCAAAGCGCTCCAGGGCGCGCTGCACGATCTGGATCGCCCGGTCGACCCCGGCGCAGAAGCCCCGCGGCGAGGCAAGCAGGATGGTGAGCGGCCGCTCCGGCATCTCGGGTCCCGTGCATCGGCCCCGCACAGTCCAGGGCCTGTTTCGTCGCCCGGAATATAGGGATTTGCGTCGGCCGGGCAATGACATTCCGCACTGCAAAGCGCGGCGAAATGGCGGTCGAAATTGCGGCGGGCTTGTGGAATTTCAAACGGTTAATTAAAGTCCGGCCAGCCTCGGGTGGTGAGAATCGGGAGATGGGCATGGCTGAGCCGAACGTGGCGCAAAAGGCGCCGTTCAGGGCCGATGTGGTGGCGGGCCAGTCCTACTGGTGGTGCGCCTGCGGCCGCAGCAAGAACCAGCCTTTCTGCGACGGCTCCCACAAGGGATCGGAATTCTCACCGGTGCAATACGACGCCACGGAGTCGAAGACGGTGTTCTTCTGCGGATGCAAGCATACTGGCAGCAAGCCGTTCTGCGACGGCACGCACAAGTCGCTGTGATCCCTCAGATGCTCGACAGGTTGGTTCTCGGCAGAATGCCGGCATGGCACGTTGCGGCGAAGGGCCTGGCCGCGCTGGCGCTGCTCGCCGGTCTCTCCTCCTGTACGGATAACAACCCGACCCAGTCGCGCCCCTGCCCGATGGTGCTGACGGTGCCGGATGCGTCGTACCTCACGCGCTTCAACGGCGATTCCGAGGATCTCACCGACACCGACTACGAGGCCAAGTTCGACGGCATCAAGTCGCAGTGCTTCTACGTCGAGAACAGCGACACCAAGAAGACCAACATCCGCAGCGAGCTCACCGTGCAGATATCGGCCACACGGGGCCCGAAGAATGCAGGCGACAAGGCCGACATCAAGTATTTCGTCGCTCTGACCGGGCAGGGCGGCCGGCAGATCATGCGCAAGGATTTCACCATCACCGTCCCGCTGACGGCCGACAAACCGACCGGCACCGTGGCCGACGATCCCGTCGTGCTGATCCCGGTTCAGCAGGGCGAGAACGGCGATTATTATCGGATCTACGTCTATTTCGACGTTTCCGAGAAAGAGCTCGCTTACAACCGCCGAAACCCGCAGCAATAGCCTTTCGCAGCTGCGAATTTGACGGGCTTGGCCGATCGGCCATAGCATCCGGTCAAATCCCCGCGCCGGTTCAGCTTGGGGAATCGGCAGGTTCGCGCAATCCAAGCATGGGAGGCGGGAGATGTCCGACAGCGTCTACAGAGTGTTCGAGGTGATCGGCACCAGCACGAAGTCCTGGGAGGATGCGGCGACCTCCGCCGTGAAGATGGCCTCGAAGAGCTTGCGCGATCTGCGTGTCGCCGAAGTGGTCCAGCAGGACCTCGTCATCGACAACGGCAAGGTCGAAGCCTTCCGCACCAAGCTCAAGGTCTCCTTCAAGCTCGAAGCCGGCGGCAAGAACAAGAAATGATTGGCGACAGACCCGCGGGTCAAGCCCGCGGGTGACGACGAAGATGAGTCGTCGTGCCCGGCCTAGAGCCGGGCATCTAGCGCCGCAGTGTACTGAATCCGCGCGGCTAGCCATTACCCGATTTTCCACCCTTGACGTTCTCCGAACCCCGGCTCAAGGTTCGCGCGGCTATCATCGCCGGCGGGAGAGATCGGTCCGCGTCGTCAGCGATGCGGTCCGGCGCCGAAGGAGCAACCGCCCCCGGAAACTCTCAGGCAAAAGGACCGCGGCGATGCCAGACTCTGGAAAGCGGTCGAACGGCGCTCGTTCACAGGCGCGCGGTTTCGGCCCACCGAAGGAGTAAACCCGGCGCGGCCCGGATGGCGCTGCTCGGGAAATCTCTCAGGTCCAAGGACAGAGGGGGGTCGCCCATTCGATCGAAGGATCGGATGCGCGCGTCCCCAATCTGTCGGAGGAAGGCTTGGACCAGCCCGGTGCTTTGAGACATACGCCGCTCCACGCGCTCCATGTCGAGCTCGGCGCCAAGATGGTGCCGTTCGCAGGCTATGACATGCCGGTCAACTATCCCGCCGGGATCCTCGCCGAGCATCAACACACGCGCAGCGCCGCCGGCCTGTTCGACGTCTCGCATATGGGCCAGTTCCGCATCACGGGCGCGAGCTTCGATGCCGCCGCCGCCGCAGTCGAGCAGCTCTGCCCCAACGACTTCCGCTCGCTGAAGCAAGGCCAGCAGCGCTATGGGTTCCTGACCAACGAGCGCGGCGGCATCCTCGACGACCTGATGGTCACGCGCGACGGCGAGGCGATCCGCATGGTGGTGAACGCCGCCTGCAAGGAGGCCGACTTCAAGCATCTGAAAGCGAATCTCGGCCCCGGTGTCGAGCTCGTGGAGCTCGCGGACTTTTCGCTGCTCGCCCTGCAGGGGCCGAAGGCTGTCGCGGTTATGGCGCGAATTTCACCCGGCAGCCGGCAGATGAGCTTCATGACCGGTGCCGCCTTCGAGAATGGCGGTGTCCGCTGCTATGCAACGCGCTCGGGTTACACCGGCGAGGACGGGTTCGAGATCTCGGTACCGAATGCCGCCGCGGTCGAGTTCGCGCGCCGGCTGCTGCAGGAGCCCGAGGTGAAGCCGATCGGCCTGGGCGCGCGGGATTCTCTGAGGCTCGAAGCCGGGCTCTGCCTCTATGGCAGCGACATCACCGAGAAGACGACGCCGGTCGAGGCGGGGCTCTCCTGGGCGATCGCCGAGCGGCGCCGCAAAGACGGCGGCTTCCCCGGCGACGACGTGCTCCGGAAGCAATGGGCGGCGGGCGTTGCAAGAAAGCGCGTCGGCATCCTGCCCGAAGGCAAGGCGCCCGCCCGTGCCCATACCGAGATCACCGACGAGAGCGGCCGCGAGATCGGGGAAGTAACCTCGGGCGGCTTCGGCCCCTCGCTCGGCAAGCCGGTCGCCATGGGCTATGTCGCCACCGCTTCCGCCGCCATCGGCACGCCTGTCGGCCTGGTGGTCCGCGGCAAGCCGCTGGAGAGCAAGATCGTGAAGATGCCCTTCGTCCCACACCGCTATCACCGCCAATGACCGAACCGGGGAGAATCCGATGAGCGAGCTGCGCTACACCAAGGAACATGAATGGGTGAAGGTCGATGGCGACGTCGCCACGGTCGGGATCAGCCCCTATGCCCAGGAGCAATTGGGCGACGTCGTCTTCGTCGAGCTCCCCGAGATCGGCAAGAAGGTCGAGAAGGGCAAGGAGATGGCGGTCGTCGAATCGGTCAAGGCGGCGAGTGAGGTCTATGCCCCGATCGGCGGCGAGGTGGTTGATGTCAACAAGGCGCTGGCCGACGCCCCGGCGACGGTCAACGAGGACGCACTCGGCAAGGGCTGGTTCGCCAAGCTGAAGCTCTCGAACAAGGCCGATCTCGACGGATTGATGAATGAGGCCGCCTACAAGGCCTATGTGGAGAGCTTGCACTGATGCGTTACCTGCCGCTGACCGATGAAGACCGCCGATCCATGCTGGCCCGGATCGGCGTGCCCTCGGTCGAAAGTCTTTACCGCGACGTGCCGCCGGATGCGTTGCTCAAGCGCCCGGTCGATCTGCCGCGCCATGCCGGCGAGCTCGAGGTCGAGCGCAGCATCGCCGCGATGGCGGCGAAGAATCTCGGCACCGGATCGGTGCCGAGCTTCCTCGGCGCCGGGGCCTATCGTCATCACGTGCCGGCTTCGGTCGATCACCTGATCCAGCGCGGCGAGTTCCTGACCTCCTACACGCCCTACCAGCCGGAGGTGACCCAGGGCACGCTGCAGGTCCTGTTCGAGTTCCAGACCCAGGTCGCCCTGCTGACCGGCATGGATGTGGCCAATGCCTCCATGTACGACGGCGCTACCGCCACGGTCGAAGCGGTGATGATGGCCAACCGGGTCACGCGCCGGAAGAAGGCGCTGGTCTCGGGCTCGCTCCACCCGCATTACCGCGAGGTGATCGAGACCTACGGCCGGCACACCGGTTTCGCCGTCGAGAGCGCGCCTTTGGATCCCGAGGGCCGCGAGGACATCCTCGCCAGGCTCGACAAGGACACCTCCTGCGTCGTCATCCAGAATCCGAGCTTTTTCGGACATCTTGTTGATTTTGCGACTTTGTCGGACGCCGCGCAGAAGGCCGGCGTGCTGGTGATCGCGGTCTCGACCGAGGCCGTCTCCTACGGCCTCATCCGCGCCCCCGGCAATACCGGCTGCGACGTCGCCGTGGCCGAGGGCCAGTCCTTCGGCAATCCGCTCGGTTTCGGCGGGCCTTACGTTGGACTCTTCGCCTGCAAGGAGAAGTATCTGCGGCAGATGCCGGGGAGGCTCGCCGGCCAGACCGTGGATGTGGACGGCAAGCGCGGCTGGGTGCTGACCCTCTCGACCCGGGAGCAGCATATCCGCCGCGAGAAGGCGACCAGCAACATCTGCACCAATTCAGGCCTCTGCGCGCTGGCCTTCACCATCCATCTCACGTTGCTGGGCGAGGCCGGCCTTCAGAGATTGGCCGAGCTCAACCATGCAACCGCCTCCAATCTGGCCGATCGCCTCGCCAGGATCCCCGGCGTGAAGCTCCTGAACCAGACCTTCTTCAACGAGTTCACGCTCTCCCTGCCGAAGCCCGCGGCGCCGGTGGTCGAGGCGATGGCGAAGCGCCGGGTGCTGGGCGGCGTCCCGGTCTCGCGGTTGGTGCCGGATGATCCGAATCTCGCGAACCTGCTGCTGGTCGCGGCGACCGAGACCGTGACCGAGGCCGACATGGCGGCGCTGGAGACGGCGCTCAAGGAATCCCTGGCGGAGGTCCACTGATGAACGCGCCCGGACCATCGACGGCTTCACCCGCCACCCCCGCCGCCGGCACCATTTCCGGCAATCGCGGCCTGATGATCGAGGAGCCGCTGATCTTCGAGCAGGGCATGACGGGCCGCACGGCCGTCGATCTCCCGGACGTGCCCGCGCACAAGGACCGGCTTGGGGGCTTGAGGCGCCGCAACGAGATCGGACTGCCGGGCCTCAGCGAGCCCCAGGTCGTGCGCCACTACACGCGCCTCTCGCAGAAGAACTACGCGATCGACATGGGCGTCTATCCGCTCGGCTCCTGCACCATGAAGCACAACCCGCGTCTCAACGAGAAGGCGGTGCGGATGCCGGGCCTGGGCGATCTCCACCCGATGCAGCCCGTCTCGACGGTGCAGGGTGCGCTCGAGCTGATCGACACGCTGGCGCATTGGCTGAAGGTGCTGACCGGCATGCCGGCCGTGGCGCTCTCGCCGGCGGCGGGCGCTCATGGCGAGCTCTGCGGCATCCTCGCGATCCGCGCCGCGCAGGTGGCGAAGGGCGACGCCCGCAAGCGCATCCTGGTGCCCGAATCCGCGCACGGCACCAATCCCGCGACCGCGGCCGCCGCCGGCTACGAGGTCGATCCGGTTCCGGCCGATGCACGCGGCCGCGTAGACGTCGCCGCCTTCAAGGCGAAGCTCGGCCCCGACGTCGCCGGCACGATGATCACCAACCCCAACACCTGTGGCCTCTTTGAGAACGACATCCGCGAGCTGGCCGAGGCGATCCACGGCATCGGCGGCTACTTCTACTGCGACGGCGCCAACTTCAACGCCATCGTCGGCCGCGTCCGGCCCGGCGATCTCGGCGTCGATGCCATGCACATCAACCTGCACAAGACCTTCTCGACACCCCATGGCGGCGGCGGTCCGGGCGCCGGCCCGGTCGTGCTCTCGCAGGCGTTGGCGCCCTATGCGCCCGTGCCCTATGTGGTGCACGGCAAGGATGGCTTTGCTCTGGTCGAGCACGACGCGACCGGCAAGTCCTTCGGCCGCATGAAGACCTTCCACGGCCAGATGGGCATGTTCGTCCGCGCGCTCGCCTACATGATGAGCCATGGCTCGGACGGCCTCAGGCAGGCTTCGGGCGACGCGGTGCTCAACGCCAACTATATCCTCGCCGGCCTGAAGGACGAACTCACCCCGGCCTTCGAGGGCACCTGCATGCACGAGGCCCTGTTCAACGACAGCTTCCTCGAAGGCACCGGTGTCAGCACCCTCGACTTCGCCAAGGCGATGATCGACGAGGGCTATCACCCGATGACCATGTACTTCCCGCTGGTGGTGCACGGCGCGCTGCTGATGGAGCCCACCGAGACCGAAAGCCGCGACGGCCTCGACCGCTACATCGAAAGCCTCAAAGGCCTCGCTCGGCGCGCCAAGACCGGCGACGCCGCCTCTTTCCACGGCTGCCCCTATCACACGCCGCGCCGCCGGTTGGACGAGACGCTGGCCGCCCGCCATCCCCACTTGCGCTGGAAGCCGGAGGAGCCGAAGAAGGCGGCGGAGTAGCTCGGATGGCCGCCGCATGCCGGAACGGATTCTCATCATCGGATTCTCGGGTGCCGGCAAGTCGACGCTGGCGAGGGCGCTCGCGCGGCGTCTCGATCTGCCGCTGATCCATCTCGACCGCCATTACTGGCAGCCCGGCTGGGTGCCGATGGCGGAGGCGTCATGGGCGGCGGAGGTCGAGCGGCTCATCGCGCTTCCGGCTTGGGTGATGGACGGCAACTACAACGCCACCATGCCGCAGCGCATGGCGCGCGCCGATGCGATCGTCCACATGGATTTCCCGCGTCGGGTCTGTCTCGGGCGGATCGCCAGGCGCATCGTCACCACCTATGGCCAAGTGCGAGAGGACATGGCGCCAGGCTGCCCCGAGCAGATCGACTGGGAGTTCCTGCAATGGGTCTGGAACTTTCCCCGTCGATCGCGACCGAAGAACCTCGCGTTGCTGCAAGGTTTCCGCGGCCCGATCGTCACCCTGCGAAATCCGTCGGGCGTTCGCACCTGGCAGCAGGCTGGCTACAGTTTCGGCGACATGGTTGAACTCGGCGCGATCTCGCGCTAGGACCCGACCATCACACCAGTGGAGGACCGCCATGACCACGGCATTGCTGATGATCGACATCCAGCAGGGGATGTGGATGGAGCCGAAGCCGCCGCACAACGAGGAGGCCTTCCTGAAGAACGCGGCGGCGCTGCTCGAGAAGGCGCGTGCCGAGGGCGCGCCGGTCATCCATATCCGCCATGACGGCGGGGAGGGTGATCCGCTGCACGAGGGCGAGGAAGGCTTCGCGATCCGACCGGAAGTGGCGCCCAAGCCGGGCGAGAAGACCATCACCAAGTATCACTGCAGCTCGTTCCGCGACACCGGCCTTGATCAGGAGCTGAAGAAGCTCGGCGTCTCCAAGCTGGTGATCGCCGGCATGCAGACCGATTTCTGCATCGACACCGCCTGCCGCGTCGCCCACGGGCTCGGCTATGACGTGACCCTCGCCTCGGACGCCCATACCACGCTCGACAACGACGTGATGACGGCCGAGCAGCTGATCGCCTATCACGGGCGGCTGCTGAAGGACCGGTTCGCCCGTTTCGTGCCCGCCGCCGAGATCCGCTTCGCCGACTGAGAGGGCTTTTTCCACAGCCGATCAATAGCTTCGCGTTCGCTCCGGGAACCGGTGGCGGCGCCGTCTCGTTATCCTCTCCGCACGGGGAGAGACCGGCCTGGAACGGGGGCCTGAGACGGGACGATGCTGCTGAAATTCGTACGATTCCTGAATCTGCTGCTGGTGGCGCTGACACTCGGCATGACCTTCTGCCACGCCCTCGAATATCCGGGTAAGCTGAAGCTCACCGGGCTCGAATGGCTCACCGTGCAGCACAATATCTATATCGCCTTCGGCGTCGTGGGGGCTATCATCGAGGTCACGGCGATCGCCACCACCTGGGTCGTGTTCGGCCAGTTGCGTGGTTGGAAGACCGCCCGAGTCCTCACCTTGCTGGCGGCGGTCTGCGGCACGGCGGCCCTCGGCATCTGGTTCGCGTACGTCGACCCGGTCAACAGCGCGCTGAATGCATGGACGCCCGAGACGCTGCCCGACAACTGGACCCGATTTCGCGATCAGTGGGAAGCCGGGCATGCGGTCAGCGCCGCGCTGTTCGCGCTGGCCTTCGGTGCGCTCGTCATCGCCATCATGAGCGAGAGCGAGAACGGCCACCGGCGGTTTCTGAACTGACGCCGCACTTTCCCCCAAGCGCGATCCGATAGCGAGGTTTCCGCATGCGCGTGCTCCTGGTGCATCCGAGCCCCTTGATGTACAGCGAGATCTATCTCCGCCTGGAGCCCTTGGGGATGGAGCGCGTGGCGCAGGCCGTACGCATGGCGGGCCATGACGTCCGCATCATCGATCTCCAGACCTTCTCCCATGCGGAGCTCTTTCGGGAGCTGGCCGAGTTCAAGCCGGAGGCGATCGGCTTCTCGCTGAACTATCTCGCCAACGTTCCGGAGGTGATCGACCTCGCCAAGGCGATCAGGCAGAAGCTCAAGAACCCCTACATCTTCATCGGCGGCCACAGCGGCTCCTTCATCGCCGAGGAACTGCTGGAGCACGGCAACGGCGCCATCGATTGCATCTTGAGGGGCGAGGGCGAGCTCTCGGCGCCGGCGCTGCTGAATGCGATCCCCGACGGTGCATTGACCGTGCCCGGCGCGGTGACAACGGAAGGGAAGGGGCCGGCGCCGGTCCTGCTGGAGAAACTCGACCTCTATCCTCCGGCGCGCGACCTGCTGCGGCGCCGGCGCAAATATTTCATCGGCGAGCTCGATCCCTGCGCCTCCATCGAGTTCACCCGCGGCTGCCCGTGGGATTGCGCCTTCTGCAGCGCCTGGACCTTCTACGGCCGCTCCTATCGCAGCGGCAGCCCTGAGAGATGCGCCGAGGAGATCGCGTCGATCCAGGAGCCCAATGTCTTCATCGTCGACGACGTGGCCTTCATCCATCCCGAGCACGGTTTCGCCATCGGCAACGCGATCGAGAAGCGGGGGATCCAGAAGCGCTATTACCTGGAGACCCGCGCCGACGTGCTGCTGAAGAACCGCGAGGTCTTCGCCTATTGGCGCAAGCTCGGCCTCAAATACCTCTTCCTCGGCCTGGAGGCGATCGACGCCGAGGGGCTGAAGCTGCATCGCAAGCGCGTCTCGCTCGGCACCAACAGCGAGGCGCTCGAAGTGGCGCGCGAGATCGGCGTCAGCGTCGCCATCAACCTGATCGCCGATCCCTCCTGGGACGAGGAGCGCTTCGCCGTCGTGCGGGAATGGGCGACCAGCATCCGCGACATCGTGCACCTGACCGTGGCGACGCCCTATCCCGGCACCGAATTGTGGTTGACGGAATCCAGGAAGCTCACCACGCAGGACTACCGCCTGTTCGACATCCAGCACGCGGTGCTGCCGACCAAGCTGCCGCTGCACCAGTTCTATTCCGAGCTGGTGGAGACCCAGCGCGTCATCACCCAGAAGCACCTCGGCTGGGCCTCGGCCAGGAAGGCGGCGAAGCTGATGGCGAAGCTGGCGATGAAGGGTCAGTTCAACTTCATCCAGGCGATCTGGAAGTTCAACAAGGTCTACAACGCCGACCGCCAGTTCG
>DATKMF010000161.1:0-8034 GCA_035542015.1 Candidatus Cybelea sp. | reverse complement strand
GCCGTTGCCGTCGATCGTGCCGCCATCGGGCGTCTTCGCCGAGAGCGACGTAATCTTCAGACTGGTGCCGTTGCCTTCGACGGTGACCGCGAGCGCGCGCAGCCGGGTGCCGTAGCGCAGATTCTCATAGGCGCCGTTGGCGATCGTGAGCTTGCCCGCGAGCACCGGCGCACCGACGGCGCCGGAGGCGGAGAGATCAATGGACGCCTCACCCGCCACCTGATCGGCGCCGCCGGGAATAACGGCATTCAACAAGGCAAGGTCGAGCTTGCCCTCGGCCGTGGCGCGCAGCGGAGCGGCGTTCGAGATCGCGGGAAGACCACTCGTCGGATCCGCGGCGACCGGGAGGTCGGCCGCAAGGTCGAGCGCGCCGCCCTTCTGCAAGGCGACGCGGCCCTTGGCATCGAGCACGCCGCCGCGCCAGGCAGCATCGAGTGTGAGATCGACGGGGGAAGGCGAAGCGCCTTTGATGGCGAGGCCGGTGCCCTTCAGCTTGAGCGTCGCCGCCGGCGCCTGCCTGTTGCCTTCGAGATGGAGCGCACCGTCGAGCACGCCGGTCAAGTCGAGGTCGGGCGAAAAGGCATGGGCAAGGCCGAGTGGCAAAGCGGCGAGCTTGGCATCGGCCGTGCTGCCCTGGGGGCCAAGCGCGGCGTCCAGGGTCAAGGCGCCGCCTCCGTCGAAGGCGATGGCAAGGCCGGTGAGTTGTGCCCGTGGCCCTTTGAGCGTGATCTCCGCCGTGTGCTGCAGATGGGCGGCGGCACCTTTGGCGGTGAGATCGAGCTTCGCCAGAGCGATGCCGGTCTCCTCGCTGACATGCTTGACCGTGGCGGCCGCGGCGAGGCGTGCCTCCGGCGAAGCGGCATCGAGCGTCACGGCGAGATTGGCGAGCGCGCCTGAAGCCCTGGCTTCCACTCTGCCCACCGCCTGGCCGCCCGCGGCGATGCTGGAGAGCACCGCGTCGGCGCCGAGCGTGGCATTGGCGCTGAGCACATCCGTGCCGGTCGCATCGAGCTTCGCGGATTCGATCTTTGTGCCGGCAATTGCGAGACCCGCAGCGGTGGCGTGAAGCTCGGCGTTCTGGCGGTTGCGATCGGTAAGGAATGTGACCTTCACTTCGGCGTTGCCGGCCAGATTCCGTCTCGCGAGCACGCTGAGCTCGGCGATGTCAGGAGCTTTGAGAGCGAGATCACCGTCAGCCAGAGTGCCTTTGACGGTCGCTGTCCCGACCAGGATCGACTGACCGAGACGCGCATCGAGCCCGGTGACCTTGACTTCATTCGACGCGGGCGTGAAGGCCACATCGCCATCGAGCGATGCCGGCAGGTCGGCGAAGGCCGCGGTCGCCTTCAGCCTCGCCTTGGGCCGGGTGGCAAAGTCGCTTGCATCGATCGCCGCGGCCAGGTTGGCGAGCTCGATGCTACTCATCGTGAGCCTGCGACTGCTGATCAGAAGCTTCGCACTGGGTGCTGCGATCGTGCCGGTGACGGTTGCAGTGGCGGCGAGGGCACCGCTCCCCCCGGTCATGACGGTGCCGAGATCGGCGAGATCGGCATCGGCCTTGAGGTCGAGCGCGCCGTCATCGCCGACGCTGCCGCTGGCCTTGACGCCGAGCTTGGCCGCCTGGAGCGTCGCTTGGTCGATCGTTGCCGCCGTGCCGCTGTGGCGGACGGCGAGATGCAGGGCGGGTGTCGGCCCGAGCAGGCGATCGGCGATGGCGATGCCGGTCGAGAGGGCTCTGGTCTCGGCATCGAGCTTAGCCGCGTAATCGCTCTGCGTCTTCTGCAAATCGAAATTGATGCTCGCGGCTCCGGCACCGTGCAGGCCGGCGAGCGCGGCGAGCGGCGCAAGATCGGCGGTGTCGAGCTTCCCGCTGGCCTGCGCGGCGTCGGTGCCCCAGTTGCTTGCCGTGCCGCTGGCTTGGAGCACCGAACCGCCGGCAATCAACGTCAGCCGGTCGAGCACGATCGCACCGCTTGCATCGGCGGAGCCGACGAACTTGAGCACCGCATCCTGGGTGAACCGGGCGAGGCTCGGATCGGAGGGCGTGATGCCGGTCGCATTGAGTACGACATCGATGTTGCCGGCGCGCAGGCGGTCGGCGTCGAGATCCGCTGTGGCGTGCAACGCGGTCGCACCGATGCGATTGCCGGAGAGCGCGAGATCCTGGGCGGAGAAATCGAGCGCGGTGCCGAGCTGCGCCGTGGTGCCGGTCAGACGCAGCCGTGCCGAGGCGGAGGCCCAGGCGAGGTCGGGCGGCAGGAACGCTGCGTAGACGCTGAGCTCGGCCGGTGCGAGGTCGAGTGTCAGATCAAGCGGGCCGGCGGGATCGATGCGACCGGTGACTGCGACCATGCCGGCACGGGCAGCGACGTTCAGCCGCTCGATCGCGATCGGCTGCCTGGGACCCGCGACATGCACCACGCCCTCGGCCGTGACACCGCCCTCCAGCAGCGGCGCGAGATCGGGCGGGACAAATTCTGCCGGGTCGGCCCGCGCCGTGAAGCTGACCGCGCGGGCATCGGCGGCACCCGTGCTGCGGGCCGCGAGATTGAGCAGCGGCTTCTCGTCGAGCGCAACCTTGCCGCTAGCCTGCCAGTCGGCGAGCGGGCCGTTACCATGAATCTCAGCGGCGAGGTTCGGCGTGCCGGCGAGGCCCATCAGATGGGTGATGAGACCACCTTGCGGCTCCTCGACGCTCAGATCGAGCTTCAGCCGGTCGGCATCGGGACTGTAGTCGAAAGCGAGCGCGGCATGGTCGAGATCGCGGTCGGTGCGTTTCACATCGAACGAGGCCTGCAGACTTTGCGACAGCTCGCCGAGATGCGCCTGCGCCGCGACCGTGAAGCTGGCCGGCTCTCCGAGGATCGTAGGTCCGAGCTCGAGCTTCTCGACTGAGAGGCGCTCGAGGTCGATTGCCACTGGCAGGCGCGGCGGCCGTGGGCCGCTCGACGGCGTGGAAGGTTGCGGAGCGGAAGATCGCGGCGTTGATAGGGGTGGACGCGCGAGGACGATGCGATCGGCGCTGAGCTCGCTGATCGCGACTCGCCGGGCTAGCAGCGCCGCGGGCGACCAGTCGAGCGCGAGATGATCGGCCGTCAGCCACGGCCCCTGCGCATCGGAGAGGCTGACGCCGACCAGCCGGATGCGGAACGGCAGGAAGCCTTCGAGCGCCTGGGCCTGGAGCTTCATTGGCGTATCGCTGAGCGATCGCTCGGCGATCGCCAGGATCTGGCGCTTGCCGAACTCGGTCTGTGCGAGGCCGAAGGCGACGAGCAGTACGATCGGCAGCGCGGCGAGGATGCCGAGCGCGATCTTTCCAGCGCGTTTGATCCAGCGGCGCATCAGAATGCCTGCCCTATCGATACATAGAAGGCGACGATCTGGTCCTGATGCCGCTTGTCGAGCGGCACGGCGATGTCGGCGCGGATCGGGCCGATCGCGGTGTAGTAGCGGAAGCCGAGGCCGGCGGCGTAGAGGATGCCGCGATCGAACGACGGCGTCGCCTTGCGCGACGCCGTACCGGCGTCGAAGAACGGCACGATGCCGAAATCGCCGAAACGATAACGCAGCTCGACGCTGCCCGTGACCATGCTGCGCCCGCCGATCGGATCGCCGTGGCTGTCGGTCGGGCTGATGGAGCGGTACTTGTAGCCGCGCACCGATCCCCCGCCGCCGGCATAGAGCCTCCGGTCGGCCGGCAAGTCCTCGAGATCGCTGCCGAAGGCACTGGCGACGTTGCCGCGGGTCGCCAGCACCAGGGTGCCGTTGCCGGAGAGATCGAGATAGCCGGCGGCGGTGGCGTTGGTGGTGAAGACGTCGGTGCTGGAACCGAGCCAGGTCGGAAAGGCCTCACCGCTCAGGGAGACGCGGACGCCGCGGGTCGGGTTGAGGAGATCGTCGGTCGTGTCCCAGGCGATCCCCGCCGTGGGGCCGATCAGCAGGAATTTCTTGCGGGTGTTGGTATGATCGTCGATCGTCGCATTCTCGATCTCCCAGCCGAGGGCGAGCTTCAGGTCGCGGGTGAGCGCGCGCTCGATGCCGGCGGTCGCGGTCACCGCCTTCTTGTCGAAGGTTTCGGGGTCGTGCTGGTCGGTGAGTGCGAGGCTGCTGAGAAGATCCTGGCGGCGCTCGACAAAATCCGGCTTCCGGAAATTGCCCGAGAGCGTGTAGTCGAAGTTCTTGGTGCCGCTGCTCTCACCGAGGCCGGAGACCGTGGCGTCGAGCCGCAGTCGCTCGCCGCCGCCGAAGAGATTGCGGTCGCCCCAATAGGCGGTGGCGCCGGCCCCGTCATTGGTGGAATAGCTGGCGCCGAAGCCGATGAAATGCCGCTCGCGCTCGGTGACGTCGACCCGGACCGGCAGAGTGCCGTCGGGATCGAGAGTGGCGCCGGGCGTCACCTTGACCGAGCTGAAGACGTCGAGCGACTGCAGATCGGATCGCAGGGCATCGAGCGCCTGCGGGCTGAAGCGAGTGCCTGGCGGAAAGACGGCGCGGCGGGCGATGAAATCCTTCGACACGTGGTCGAGCCCATAGACCGAGACCTTCCCGAGGGTGGCCGACGGCCCGCGTGTCACGGTAAAGGTGACGTCGAGCGTGTGGCCGGCGTGATCGACCACCGCGGGCTCGAGCGTGACGGTCGCCAGCGGATAACCGCAGGACAGCACTGCATCCAACAGCTGCCGTCGCGCGGCGATGATATCAGCCGAGCGTGCCGGCGCACCGGATTTGAGCGCGATCGTCGGAAGCGGGCTCAGCCCTTCGATGCCCTTAATCGCAATGTTGCGGATCCGGTACCGCGGCCCCGCGTCGATCGCGATCGCGACCTTGGCTTTCTGCTTCTTGCCGTCGCCCTCCTCGCCGGCGAATGCCGAGGCCACGTCGGCCGCGGTGACCGGCTGTCCGTCGATGGCGATCGAGATCGTGGCGTCATAGTAGCCGGTCGAGCGCAGGGCCTGTTGCAGCCGATCGAGGTCGTCCTGGGCGCGGCGGCGGAGCCCGGTCGCGTCGTCGGGCGGTTTCTTCTCCAGCTCGATCAGGGTCGAGCTCTCCTGCAGCGCCTGGCCGAGCGTCGAGTCGGAGACCTTGGTCATACTGACCGTGTAGTCCAGCGCCAGGGCGGGGGCGGCGGCGAGGAGGAACAGCAGGGCAGCCGGAATGCCGACCACGACCCGCCGGCGCCGCCCTGTTGTGCCGCTGCGGATTGGCATCGCGTCCGGTGTCCTGGCTGGGCCGATCGGTGACATGCGCCGCCATCCTAGAACGGCGCGCGCATCCAACCTATCAACACCTCAAGGGACGGGAGATTCGGCGGGCGGCTCAGGCTTTGAGACCCGTGACCAGCTGCTTCACCTGGGCGCGGAGGTGGCGCTTCTTGTTGGCGTCCAGAAAGCGGCGGTTCTGGCGGGTGCCGGTGCGCATTTCAACAACCCAATCGAAGAAATAGGAGAAGGTGAGCGCGCCCAGGAGCTCGGCGGCGCTCTTAATGTCCGCGCCGACCGCGATGACGCCGCGGCCGCGCAGCACGTCCAGGAGTCGCGCGAATTGGTCGATGCGCATGATATCGGCGCCGGCCCAGGCCTCCACCGCCCCTGCCGATTCGGGGTGGGCCTGGAAGGCGGCGGCGAACAGCGCCTCCCAGGCGGCGCGGTCGATGAACGGGACTTCGGTCTCGAAATCGGTCTCGATCAGCTTGCAGATGGCGGCAACGGGATCCTTCGGCGGGTCGGCAATCACCCGGTCGGTTGCGGCTTTGACGAGGTCGCGGTCGGCCTTGTAGATGGCGACGCAGATCTCGCCCTTGGTCTTGAAGTAGTTGTAGACCGTGGCCACCGAGAGCTCGGACGCCGCGGCGATCTCCTCCATCGCGGTCTCGTTGAAGCCCTTCTCCTTGAAGAGTCGTGCCGCCGAACCGAGGATCGCCTGCCGGCGCGCCTCCTTCTGCTTCGCCCTAAGGCCGCTCATCGTCGTGATTCGCCCTCCCCGCTCCAAGTTGCTGGATTCTAACACAGATTTGGGCTTTCGGTTGATTTTCCCGAACGCAGGACGCAAACGCCGCATTGACTATAATTTTATAGTGTCTATAAGATTTTTATGACTGCGATTCAACGGGAGCGGATCATGAGCAGCGTCAAGAATTCCGGCCAGGCAGTGTGGGCGGCGGATCTCGCCCAGGTCGATCCGAAGGACATCTGGCGCAAGGACCGCGACCACTTCGTCCACCCCTGGACCCATTTCGATTCGTTCAAGAAGGACGGGTCGCTGATCATGGACCGCGCCGAAGGGGTCTACGTGACCGACCTCTCGGGCAAGCGCTATCTCGACGGAATCGGCGGGCTTTGGTGCGTCAACGCGGGCTACGGGCGACGCGAGATCGTCGAGGCGATCACTGCACAGGCGGAACGGCTCGCCTTCTACAACCCGTTCGTCGACACCACCAACGTGCCGGCCGCGGAGCTGGCGGCGAAGCTCGCGAGCCTCGCGCCGGGCGATCTCAACCACGTCTTCTACACCTGCGGCGGCTCGACCGCGAACGACAGCGCGGTCCGCATCGCGCACTACTATCACGCACGGCGCGGCAAGAAGACTAAGCGCCATGTGATCAGCCGGATCAACGCCTATCACGGCAGCACCTATCTGACCGGCTCGATCACCGGGCGGCCCGGCGACCGCAGCCCCTATCTCCAGTTCATCGAGGACTGGATCCACCACGTCTCCTCGCCGAACTTCTACCGCGCGCACGAGATCGGCAAGGGCGGCTTGAGCGAAGCGGAGTTTTGCGACTTCCTGGTCGACGAGCTGGAACAGAAGATCCTGGAAATCGGCGCCGACAACGTCGCCTGCTTCTTCGCCGAGCCGATCATGGGTGCCGGCGGCGTGATTGTGCCGCCGAAGGGCTATCACGCGCGCACGCTGGAGGTCTGCCGCAAGCACCACGTGCTCTATATCTCCGACGAGGTCGTGACGGCCTTCGGGCGTTTGGGGCATTTCTTCGCCTCCAAGGACGTGTTCGGCATCGAGCCCGACATGATCGTGACGGCGAAGGGCCTGACTTCGGGCTATCAGCCCTTGGGGGCCGTCATCTTCTCCGACAAGATCTATGAGGCGATGAGCGCGCCCGATCCCGACGGCTGGTTCACCAACGGCTTCACCTATTCCGGCCATCCGGTCGCCTGCGCGGCGGCGCTGGCCAACATCGCCTTGATGGAGCGCGACGATATCTGCGGCCATGTGCGCAAGGTCGGGCCGTATCTCGAGAAGAAGCTGAAGGAGCTCTTGGACCTGCCGATCGTCGGCGAGGTCCGTGGCAGCCATTTCATGATGTGCGTCGAGAACGTCGCGGACAAGAAGACGCGCGAGCACCTACCCGACGAAGCGAATATCGGCAAGCGCATCTCCGATCACTGCGAACGGCTGGGGCTGATCGTGCGGCCCTTGGGCGCGCTCAACGTGATCTCGCCGCCGCTCACCCTGACCGAGGCGCAGATCGACGAGCTGGTCTCGATCCTCAGGAAGGGGATCGAGGCGGCGATGGTGGATCTCAAGAAGGAAGGGCTGCTGAAGACGTAGACGCTCAGAGCGGAGCGCCTTCACTTTAGCCCCGCTGTGCCCTGCCAGCGCGTGATGTGGCGCAGGCCCAACCGGATGAAGCGGTCGGACGCGATCGCGAGCGCTGAGAAGATGAACACGATCGCGAGGATCCCGGCGGTGTCGAGATACTGCTGGCGCGCGATCATCTGATAGCCGAGACCGTTCCGCGATCCGGTGTATTCGGCGGCGACCAGCAGGCCCCAGGAAATCGCCACTGCGTAGCGCAGCGAGGCGACCATGGCGGGCACGATCGCCGGGATCATAACCGTCCGGTAGACCATCCAGCGCGAGGCGCCCAAGGTTCTTGCCGCCCGCACGTAGGTTTCGGGAACATTTCGGATGGCCTCGATCGTCGACAGGCTCAGCAGGAGCAGAACGCCGAGCGCGATCAGCAAGACCTGCGGCAGAACCCCAATCCCGAACCAGAGGACGAAGAGCGGAATCAGC
>DATKMF010000160.1:0-15754 GCA_035542015.1 Candidatus Cybelea sp. | reverse complement strand
TCCTGGTCGACGCGGCCTGATGCGTCTGATGTGAACGCGACTCACTTCCCTCCCTGTGCACACGCGCGGGGAGGGAAGCGGCGTGTTCCCGCTTGACCGTCCATCCCCGTCCCGCTCAATTGGAGCACCTTTGGGGGCGGGAAACAGGACTCGATGAACGACCGCAGCTATCTCCGGCTGATGCGCGATCCCGGCTTCGGCTGGATGCTGGTGACCCAGTTCCTGGGCGCGCTCAACGACAACGTCTACCGCTTCATCGTCACCTTCTATGTGATCGACCGGACCGCGACCGCCGAGCACAATTCCTATGTCAGCCTGATCGCCGCGCTGTTCGTCATCCCCTATCTCATCTTCTCCGGCTATGCCGGCCAGCTTGCCGACAATTTCTCCAAGCGCTCGGTCCTGATCGCCTCGAAGAGCATCGAGGTCGTGGCCATGGTGCTGGCGCTGGTCGCCTTCCTGCTCGGCAGCGTCCCCTTGATGCTGGTGATCATCTTCCTGATGGCGACCCATTCCGCCTTCTTCTCGCCGGCCAAATACAGCTCGCTGCCCGAGCTCCTGCCGGACCAGGATCTCTCCCGCGGCAATGCCCTGATCGAGATGAGCACCTTCCTCGCCATCATCATCGGCACGGCGTTGGGCGGCTATCTCTTCCAGCATGTCGGCGACCAGCCGGAGCTGCTGGGCGGGATCGTGATCGCCATCGCCATCCTCGGCACCCTGACCAGCTTCGGCATCGGCCGCACGCCGAAGCCGAAGACCCGCACCCCGTTCCGGCTCAACCCCCTGACCGACAGCATCGGCGCCATCGCCGCGGTGAAGCGCGACCGCAGGCTCTGGCTGACGGTGCTCGGCAATTCCTGGTTCTGGTTCTTAGGTGCGCTGCTGCAGCTCGCCATGCCGCTCTTCGGCAAGGACATCCTGCAGCTCGATGAATCGCACACCAGCTGGCTCTGGGCGGCCGTCGCCATCGGCATCGGCATCGGCAGCGTGGTTGCAGGCAAACTCTCCGGCCACAAGGTCGAGCTCGGCCTGGTGCCGATCGGCTCGGTCGGCATCGGCGTGACCTCGCTGTTCCTGGTGCTGGCGCACAGTTTTGCGGGGGCGATCGCGACGCTCGCCATCCTCGGCTTCTTCGCCGGCTTCTACTCGGTGCCGCTGAACGCGATGCTGCAGCAGAAGTCGGCGGCGGATTCGCGGGGGCGCGTGATCGCCGCCAACAACGTGCTCAACTTCATCGGCATCCTGGCGGCGGCCGGGGTGAGCGCTGCGCTCGGCAACTTCCTGCATCTGGGGGCCGACCAGATCGTCTTCGTCTCCGGTATTGCGACCTTTGGGGTCACGGCCTATCTGCTGATCCTGCTGCCGGACTTCCTGATCCGCTTCTCGCTCTGGTTCCTCACCCACACGATCTACCGGATCCGGATCGTCAATCCGGAGAACGTGCCGGTGAGCGGCCCGGCGCTGCTGGTCTGCAACCACATGTCCTTCGTCGATGGGCTGTTGGTGGGCGCCTCGATCCAGCGCTTCGTGCGCTTCATGGTCTACGCGCCGTTCTTCAACCTGCCGCTGCTCGGCTGGCTCTTTCGCAAGATGCGCGCGATCCCGACCGGCGGCGGTCGCAACGCCATCGAGGCGATCCGCCGGGCGCGGTCCGAGCTCCAGGCGGGGCACACGGTCTGCATCTTCGCCGAGGGCGCCATCAGCCGGACCGGCAACATGCTGCCTTTCAAGCGCGGCTTCGAGAAGATCGTGGACGGGCTCGACGTGCCGGTCATCCCGGTCCATCTCGACCAGGTCTGGGGTTCGATCTTCAGCTTCAAGGAGGGCAAGTTCTTTTGGAAGCGGCCGAAGCAGCTGCCCTTTCCGGTCACCGTCACCTTCGGCGCGCCGCTGCCCGCATCGACCCGCGCCTGGGACCTGCGCACGCGCATCCTGGAAATGGGCGCTGAGGCCTTCGACCGCCGCCCCTCGACCCGCGCCCTCGTGCCTGCGCGCTTCATCCGCACCGCCAAGCGCCACTGGTTCCGCTTCGCCGTCGCGGATTCGACCGGCCGCGAGATGAATTTCGGAGAGACGTTGACCGCATCGCTGATGCTCGCCCGCTGGTTCCGCCGCGCGCATGCCGAGGAGAAGCGGGTCGGCGTGCTGCTGCCGGCCTCGGTCGGCGGCGCGCTGGTGAACATGGGTCTGCTGCTGGCCGGGAAGACGCCGATCAATCTCAACTTCACCATCGGCGCCGCCGCCATGGACGCGGCGATCGCCAAGTCCGGCATCAAGACCATCGTCGCCTCGAAAGCCTTCCTCGCCAAGGCGAAGCTGGAGCCGCGCCCCGGCACCGTCTTCGTCGAACAGGTGCTCGGTGGTTTCGGCAAGGCCGAGCGGCTGCTGACCTATGCGACGGCGTTCCTCACGCCGTCACCGCTGCTCGCCTGGAGCGTGGTGCCGAAGGGCGATCCCATGACCGAGCTCGCCACCATCATGTTCTCCTCGGGCTCGACCGGCGAGCCCAAGGGCGTGATGCTCTCGCACCACAACGTGATCTCCAACCTCGAGGCGATCGCCCAGATCCTCGATGCCGGCCGCGATGACCGCGTGATGGGCGTGCTGCCCTTCTTCCACGCCTTCGGCTTCACCGGCACGCTCTGCATGCCGCTCGTCCTGGGCTTGGGCGCCGTCTATCACCCGAACCCGCTCGACGCGAAGTCGATCGGCGGCCTCATCAAGAAGTACCGTGCGACGCTCCTCATCTCGACGCCGACCTTCTGCCAGTCCTACTGCAAAGCCTGCAGCAAGGACGACCTCGCCTCGCTGACCCATGTCGTCGTGGGCGCCGAGCGGCTGCGGCCGGATTTCGCCACCGTCTTCAAGGAGAAGTTCGACATCCAGCTTCTGGAAGGCTATGGCGCGACCGAGATGGGGCCCGTGGTCGCCGTCAACGTGCCCAACGTGCTCGAAGGGGCGGACCAGCAGATCGGCACCAAGCCCGGCACGGTGGGCCATCCCATCCCCGGCGTCGCCGCCAAGGTGGTCGATCCCGAGACGGACGAACCGAAGAAAGAGGGCGAGGAGGGGCTGCTGCTGCTGAAGGCCCCCGGCCGCATGGTCGGCTATCTCGGCGATCCCGAGCGCACGGCGGAGGTGCTGAAAGGCGACTGGTACGTGACCGGCGATCTCGCCGTGATCGACGAGGACGGCTTCATCACCATCACCGACCGGCTCTCGCGCTTCTCCAAGGTCGGCGGCGAGATGGTGCCGCATCTGAAGATCGAGGAGGCGATGCTGAAGGTCCCGGGCGTCGAGGCCGCCGCGGTGGTCGCCGTGCCGGATGCCGATCGCGGCGAGCGCCTGTTCGGTCTCTATGTCGCGGAGGAGGCGGTCGGCGCCGATCGCGTCTGGCAGGGCCTCAGCGAGAGCGGCCTTCCCAAGCTCTGGATCCCCAAGCCGCGCGACCTGAAGCAGATCGAGCAGCTGCCCACGCTCGGCTCCGGCAAGCTCGACATGCGGACCCTCAAGGCCACGGCGCTGGGCTTTGTGACGGCGGAGTGACCCCGCGCACAGAGACACGCACCTGCGTCGTTGATCCGCCACCCTGGAAAGCGCAGGCTCCAGGGTGAAATGGGGCGATGTTGCGCGCGAGAGCAGGGAGGCGCTTCACATGAAAACCTGTCCCTATTGCAAAGAAGACGTGCGCGACGACGCCATTAAGTGCCGGCACTGCCAGTCGATGCTGCTGGCACTCGATCCGGCCGTGGCGACAGAACCGGCTGATTCCGATCGCGGGCAAGTCACTTACGTCCTTGATCGCGGCCTCATCCGCTTCGGCAAGTTCGTGGTGGCGGTGCTCGGCATCTTCCTGGTCGTCGGGCTCTACCTCTACGGCTATCGCCTCGAAGATGCGCTGGACCAGGCGCGCAAGACTCAGGACGAGCTCAACACGCTGCACGGCTCGATGCAGGCGAGCCAGGATCAGGTCGCCGCCCAGGCCAAGGAGATCAAGGAGGCGCAGGCGCAGCTCGAGTCATCGCTGGCGGACGTCAAGCGCCAGAGCGACGATGTCACGAGGCTTCATGATGCCGCCGGCAACATGATGAAGGACATCGGCGCACAGCGCGACGGCGTTGCGACGCTTCGGGACGATGTCACCAAGCTGCATGATGAAGCCGGCACGCTGATCATCCAGATCCGCGGCAATGCGTCGACCGCCCAGACGTTAATCGCGCAACTTTCACCTCCGCCTCCGTCCGCCGGATCGACGGGGCTGGACGCCGGCAGGGTGAATCAAGTCATGGCGAAACAGCTGCTGGTCGTCATGAAAGGCGTCCTGCCGGACGCGCAGTATGCGGCGCTCCAGAAACAGCTCAAATCGGAGACCACGACCGGCCTGCAACGCAAGATCTACGATGCGAAGAACGGCGAGAGCCTTCCGGGAAAGCTGATCCTGTCCGAAGGCGAGGACGCCAGCCGCAAGGACAAGGAAGTGCAGGAAGTCTACGACGACCTCGGCACCGTATACGACTTCTTCAAGTCGAACTACGATCGCGACATCACGGCGGACACCGGCGGGACGATGGTCGCCACCATCCACTACGGCACAAAATACGACAACACCTTCTGGGACGGCGAAGAACTGGCCATCGGGGACGGTGACGGCACGATGTTCAGAGCGGGCGGGTTCGCGTCGCTGGACATCATCGCGGCCGAGCTCAGCCATTCGGTCATCACGACGTCGACCGGGCTCAACTATGAGGGCATTCAGGGAGCGATCCACTCCCACTTGACCGACGTTTTCTCCAGTCTGATCGTGCAGTGGAAGAACCGGCAGACGGTGGACACGGCGAGCTGGGTCATCGGCGAGCACGTGCTGGCACCCGGCATCAAGGGCGTCGGCCTCCGATCGCTGAAGGCGCCCGGCACGGCCTATGACGACCCGGCACTCGGCAAGGATCACCAGCCTGACAACATCGGCAATGTCTACACCGGCACCGACGACAACGGCGGCGTCCATCTCAATTCCGGAATCCCGAACAAGGCCTTCTATGAAGCCGCCAAGCGGATCGGCGGTTTCGCCTGGGAGAAGACCGGCCGAATCTGGTACCAGTCGATGCTGAAGGCGCGCGGCGTCAACAAGTTCGAGGACTTCGCCAAGATCACCTACGCGACCGCGGGCGACCTCTACGGTGCGCAGAGCAGCGAGCAAGCGGCCGTGAAGGGCGGCTGGAACGCGGTCGGGATCAGCGTGGAGCCGTAAGCGCTACTCCGCTGCGCGCCGCAGCGTCGCCTCGTGGCGCTTCAGATAGGCGTTGGGGTCGTGGGCCAGCGCGCCCTCGGGCAGCGACTCCCAGAGCGTGCCGAGATGGCGCTTGACCTTCTTCGCATAGAAATCCGGCAGCGCGTCGGTCTTGCCGTCGAAGAAGCCGCGAAAGCTCGCGTCGGTCTGCAGCAGCGTGCCGATCCGCGCATTGTAGCGCACCCGGTGCGACGACGCGGCGCGGATCAGGTTCAGCGATTTCGTCGCGAGGCCGCGGTTGGCGCCGAACCGCTTCGCCAGCCGTGCCGGCGAACGGAGGTACTGCGTCAGGTCCTCGAGATGCGCGTAGAACTCCGCCCATTCGTAGTGCAGCGGGCGCACGTTCATCGCATGGATCCCGTCAAGGAAGCGGAACGGGATCGGCAGCACGCGCCCCGCGCGCTGAAGCTCGAGGTTGAGCGGCGCCGCCGCGCCATAGGCCGTCATCAGCGAATAGGCGGGATAGGCGCCGGGCACCAGGTCGATGAAGCGCTTGCTGAGCTCGAACGGCTCTGCACCCGCGTCGCAATCGAGGCCGAGGACGAAGTTGGTCTGGACATAGGGGATATAGCGCAGGATCGTGTTCACGTGCTCCGCAACCCGGCGCACCTTCTCGATCCCGACCGCGCGACCGGTCTTGGACTTGTTGCCGAGGTCGTACCAGGATTCGATGCCGGGGAGGATGCCGACGAATCCATTGCGCTTCAGGCGCTTCAAGTGCGGCTCGGAAAGCAGGGCGAGGCTGCTCTCGGCGATGAAGCGCATGCCGCCTTCGGGCACAGCGTCCTCGATCGCCGTCATGTAGTCGTCGAACCGGACGCCGAAATTGGGGTCATGCCAGCCGACCATCGGGCGCCTGACCTTGCCGCGCAGGAAACGGAGGTCGGCGCGGATCTGGTCGAAGGCCAGCGGCTGATAGCCGACCGTGGAATCGATGCAGAAGCTGCAGGTGTAAGGGCAGCCCATGCTGCCGATCATCGGCACGATCTTCAGGAAACGCGCTTTCTCGAGATTGGCGGCCACGAACTTCCACCGCTGCTCCAGCGACGGCAGCTCGGCCGGCTGTCCGGCGGCGCTGACGTACACGCCCTCGGGCCGATGCGGCGCGAGGTCGTGCAGCACGTCGTCGACGATCGTCTTGTCGGTGAAGCCGAGGACATAGTCGAAGTAGCGCGCCGCATCCTCCGGATAGCAGCGCGCATGCGGGCCGCCCAGAACCGTGACCGCGCCGGCCTGGCGATAGAGGTTGCTGACGGCGTAAGCTGTCAGGGCCGACTGGGTATAGGCGCTGACGAAGAGCACGTCGCAGGGATCGCGCAATTCCGCGGCGAAGTCCTCGAAGCCGGTGTAACAGACATAGCGGACTTCGTGGCCGAGCTCCTCGCACCAGGCGGAGATGACCTGGGGCATGATGGTCGCCTGGTTGGCGTTCATCACGCGTTGATAGAGGCGCTTGGCACGACCCTTGCCGGCAAGGTCGAGTACGGTGATCCGCAGACGCCTTTTGGCCAAGATCGCGCCTTCCAATGCCCGTCGTTTCATGCTTCCGGCGAACTCAATTCGCCGCGGCGTTGTTCCAGATTGTAGACGCCGCTCCTGACGGGCCCTTGACTGGAGCCCACCTGTCCCGAGAAGCGCGTTTCGGAGAAGCGGAGCGAAGGCGCGAGAGCGGTTGCGCCCTGAAGCAAGACTCACGCTCCTAGGTGGGACTTCGGCGATCCAAGGTCAAGCTGAATATGGCTCACATCGAGGGCTGCGGCAGATCGGCAATGAGCGCCAGCAGTTCGCGACAGCTTTGCGTCACTTTTGGCTCCTTTGCGACCTCGGCCGGGGAGAGCACGACGGCCTTTCCCTCGGTCACATGGAGCGAGGCGGGATCAACACCGGTCATTGTGTAGAAGACGCATGCGGTCCGGTTGCCGCGAAAGTCGAGCTTCGAGACGGTGGCGAGGAAGCGCAGCGCGCCCGGAGGGGCCTTGATGCCCGTCTCTTCCTCGAGCTCCCGGAGCGCGCAGTCCACGGGTGTCTCGTGCGGCTCCGCCGCGCCCCCAAAACACGTGATCTTGCCGGGATGGTCGATGTCGGGAATATCGTCGCGCAGCTGCAGGATCACCCGGCCGTCCGGCGTCGTCAGGAAGATGCCGGCCGCGGCGTGGGTATGCTCGGCGTCGAACCAGAGCGTTGCGGCGGTCACTGCGCCAGCGTTCCCCTGAGCCGCTCCAGAAACGCCTCGCACTGCGCGATCTGGGAAAGATCGCAGTATTCGTCGGGCTTGTGCGCCTGCTCGATGCTCCCCGGGCCGCAGACCACGGTCGGGATATCAGCCTCCTGGATGAGGCCTCCCTCGGTGCCGAAGGCGATCTTGGTCGTGCCGTTGGCCAGCGCCAGGCCTTTGGCCAGCGTCGTGATCTCCGCATCCTCCGCGGTGTCGAGGCCCGGGAATTGCGAGATCGGCTCGAAACCGAAGCCGGTCTCCGCCGCGATCCGCTTCATCTCCGGCTCGAGCTCGCTCTCGACATAGCGCTTGAAATCGCCGTAGAGCGCCTCCGGATCCTGCGCCGGCAGATGCCGGAACTCGAAATCGAAGCGGCAGTCCTTCGGCACGATGTTGAGTGCCGTGCCGCCCTGGATCACCCCGGTATGCACCGTGGTATGCGGCACGTCGTAGTCCGGGTCGAACGGTCCGTCGCTCGCGAAGCGCCGGCCCATGCGCTTCAGATAGGAAATCGCCTCCGCCGCATATTCCACCGCGTTGACGCCCTTCGGCGCCAGCGAGGAGTGGCACTCCTTGCCATGCACATGGCCGCGCACGCTCTTCTTGCCCTTATGCGCGATCGCCACTTGCATCGAAGTGGGCTCGCCGATGATGCAGCCCTTGGGCTTCACCGGCAGGTCGCGGATCACTTTGAGCGCGTGCCGGACGCCGAGGCAGCCCACCTCCTCGTCGAAGGAGAACAGGAGATGCAGCGGCGTCTTCAGCCGCGTGCGCGCGAATTGCGGTGCTGCTGCCAGCACGCAGCCCAGGAAGCCCTTCATGTCGCAGGCGCCGCGGCCGTAGATCCGATCGTCCCGCTCGACGAGGGTCCAGGGGTCGCTGGACCAGTCCTGGCCATCGACCGGCACCACGTCGGTATGACCGGAGAGCGCGATGCCCGGTTTGTCGTCGGGTCCGATCGTGCCGTAGAGATTGGCCTTCTTGCCCGTCTCGTCGGGCACCAGGATGGTCTCGACGCCGCAGCTCTCCAGCCGCTCGCGCACGAAGTCGATCAGCTCCAGATTGGAATTGCGGCTGGTCGTGTCGAAGGCGATCAGCCTTCGGATCGTCTCGATGCTCTGCGGCAACGGCGCCACGATGCCTCGCTTTCGGTTGACGTATGAAGATGCGTCGTGAGAATAGCCGCCCATGCATCTTGAATCCAAGCGCATCCGCTTCCTGCCCGGTGTCCTCGTCCGCACCGGCCCGATCGAGGGCATCGCCACGGCACCGCTCGTCGTGGATTCCCCCCACAGCGGGCGGGCCTATCCCGAGGATTTCGGTCATGCGGTGCCGCTCCAGATCCTGCGCCGCGCCGAGGATGCGTTCGTCGATGATCTCTACGAGGACGCGCCGCGCCATGGGGCACAATTCCTGAAGGCGCTTTACCCGCGGAGCTATATCGATCCCAACCGCCACGAAGGCGAGATCGACGAGGCCATGCTGGAAGATCTCTGGCCGCACCGGATCGAGCCCAGCGAGCGCACCGAGATGGGCCTCGGCCTCATCCGCCGGCTGATCAAGGGCAACCTGCCGATCTACAACCGCCTGCTGGCCGTGGCCGAGGTCGAAGCGCGGATCGCGGGCTACCACCGGCCCTATCACGACGAGCTCGAGGCGATGCTCGGCGAGACGCACCGCCGCTTCGGCGCGGTCTGGCATGTCAACGCGCATTCGATGAAGGCGGTTGGGCGCCGCCGCGGCCAGCCGATCCCGCGCGACGATTTCGTGCTCGGCGATCTCGAAGGCGAGAGCTGCGACGCCGATTTCACCGCTTTCGTCGCCGAAACCCTGCGCGGCTTCGGCTATACCGTGCGCATCAACCACCCGTTCAAGGGCGCCGAGCTGGTGAAGCGCTTCGGTCGCCCGCAGGAAGGCCGCCACAGCCTCCAGATCGAGATCAACCGCGGCCTCTACATGGACGAAGACCGGATCGAGAAGGCGGACGGCTTCAGTGCGCTGAAGCGCGACATCGACCGCCTCCTCGCCGCGATCGCCGCCTTCGCGACCGAGCAGGCGCGCGCGATCCTGCCGGAGGCGCGGGAAGGGGAGTAGCCAGTCTCCGGCCGATCCGCTATCACTCGCGCTCCTTCTCGGGGCGAGTTCCCATGTCCGTCGGCTTGACCGCGATCTCCGTGCTGCGCATCCGGGATTTCCGGCTCTATGCGATTCACTCGCTGCTGGCGCAGCTCGCGGCCGAGATCCTGATCGTGGCGATCCAATGGAGCCTCTACGACGTCTCGCACGATGCGGCTGTTCTCGGTCTCCTTGGCCTGGTTCAGTTCCTGCCCAATTGCGCGCTGGTGCTGCTCACCGGCGCGGCTGCCGATCGCTTTTCCCGAAAGCGCATCCTCACGCTCTGCATGGTGTCAGAGTTCGCCTTCGCGCTCGGCATTTTCCTGGTGGCGAGCGCCGGTTTGCGCGAAGTCTGGCCGATCCTGCTGCTCGTCGCCGGCCTCGCCGTCGGTCGCGCCTTTGCCAACCCCGCGGCCCTGGCGCTGGCGCCGAACCTGGTCGAGCGCGCGCAAATTCCGGCCGCCATCGCGACATCGACCTCCGCCTGGCAGCTGAGCTCGATCGCCGGCCCGGCGCTCGGCGGCGTGCTCTACGGCGTTGCGCCGACCGCCGCCTATCTGACTGCCCTCGCCATGGTCGTCGTCTCGGGCCTCGCCGTGTTCCTGATCCGCAAGCAGGAGGAGCTGCGCGCGATAACCATCGACCGGGCCGACTCCCTCATCGGCGGTTTCCGCTTCATGCTGAAGCAGAAAGTGGTGCTCGGCGCCGCCTCGCTCGATCTCTTCGCCGTGCTGCTCGGCAGCACGCCGGCGCTCTTGCCGGTCTTCGCCCGCGACATCCTGGTCACCGGACCCTGGGGCCTCGGCCTGCTGCGCGCCGGCATCGGCATCGGCGCCCTGGCGATGGCGCTCTTCCTGGCGGCGAAGCCGATCCGCCGCCGCGCCGGTGCGATCATGTTTGCGGCGGTCGCGGTCTTCGGCCTCGGTACCATCGCCTTCGGGCTCTCGCGTTCGATCGGAATCTCTGTCGCAGCCCTCATCCTGATGGGCGCCAGCGACATGATCAGCGTCTACATCCGCGAGGTTCTGGTCCAGCTCTGGACGCCGGATTCCCTGCGCGGTCGTGTGAACGCCGTCTATATGCTGATGATCTCCGCCTCGAACGAGCTCGGTGCCGCAAGAGCGGGCTTCGCCGGCAAAGCCTTCGGCGCCGTCACCGCGGTCGTCGTCGGCGGGGCCTGTACGGTCGCTTGCGCCGCATTGTGGGCGAAATGCTTCCCGTCGCTGCGGAACGCGGACGACCTGACCGCCGCTTAGGCCATGAACTGCTCGCGCAAGATCCGTTCCTCGAGGTGATGCTCGGGGTCGAACAGCAGGTTCATCAGGATCGAGCGGTCTTCGCCGACCTTCACCTCCTGCACATCGCGGATCTCGGCGAAGTCGGCGGTGGCGCTGACCGGGCGGCGCTGCGGCTCCTTGATGATGAACCGGACCTTGGCCGTCCGCGGCAGGATGGCGCCGCGCCAGCGCCGCGGCCGGAAGGCGCTGATTGGGGTCAGCGCGAGGGCGCCGGAGCCGATCGGCAGGATGGGTCCATGGACCGAGAGGTTGTAGGCGGTGCTGCCGGCCGGTGTCGCCACCATGATGCCGTCGCAGATCAATTCGGTGATGCGCTCGACGCCGTCGACCTGGATGGTGATCTTCGCCGCCTGGGCGAGCTCGCGTAAGAGCGAGACCTCGTTGATGGCGAGCCGCACCTGCTCCGTGCCGTCGAGGGTCTTCGCGCGCATCTCCAGGGGATGCAGAGTCACGAGCTGCGCCTTCTCCAGCCGCTCCGGCAGGTCGTCGGTGCTGTAGCGGTTCATCAGGAACCCGACGGTGCCGCAATTCATGCCGAAGATGCGGACCGACCGGCCCATGTGCCGGTGCAGAGTCTCCAGCATGGTGCCGTCGCCGCCGAGCACGACCAGGATCTCGGCATGGACCGGATCGGCCTCGCCATAGCGCGATTTCAGCTCGGCCAGCGCGGCCTGGGCCTCGGCGCTGGGGGCCGCGACGAATGCGAAGCTGGGTGATGCCATAAGGCCGGCGAGGTTGGGACGAACAGGGTCCCGGCCCCTCGGATTCACGGGGTCCATGGCGGCCGGTTGGCCGCGAGTATAGCGGCGGCCCCGAGTTCCGGAAATACCGCCGGAAGCGCCTGTGGAATCCCAATCTTTCCTTGCCAAACCGGGTCACGCCGCCGCACTCTCGGGCGTCATTTTGCGGGGGTATGAAATGCGCTGGGCGTGGCGGTTGGCTGTCGGATTTTCCTTCCTGATCGGATCAGCCGCAATCTCCTCGATCCCGCCGGCGCTGGCCCAGGACAACGTCTCCTTCTCCGCCGGCGACGACGACCAGCAGGATTCCCAGCACGAGGGCTACTACTACCCGAAGCCGCAGAGCGTCGAGCACTACGTCTCGAAGGCGGTCACCCTGCCGGAGAGCGACAAGAGCCGCCGCCAGGGCTTCGTCATCGGCATGACCAAACAGCTCTTGGAGCAGCAATACGCACCGGGATTCGCCATCTTCGCCAAGGGCAGCCAATCGGAGAAGCTGATCGTGGTGGGGCTGATCGACGGCCAGCTCAACACCGTGTTCCGCGCCCGCGCGCTCCTGGCCCAGCTGACGGCCGTCGCGCGCGCGAGCTCGTTCTTCCAGCAGAACACCCAGCCCGAGGAGGCGACCTTCTTCGACTTCATGAAGCTGCTCGGCTTCCATCAGATCACCATCACCGACGGCCGCGCCTTCGCCCATCAGGTGATCGTCGACTGAGGTCCGGGGCCGGGGGAGGCTGAGGGAGAGCCTTGAGGGCGCGCGACACCCGTTTCGTCGTCGAGCTGCGGCGCGGCCGGGCGGAGGACGCGCTGACGGTGGCGCGCCTCTTCCGCGACACCGTGCGGACGGTCAACCGCATAGACTATTCCGAGGCCCAGGTCGACGCCTGGGCTCCGTACCAGGTCGATCTCGAGCATTGGCGCGCCATCATCGAGGGCAGCTATTTCATGGTCGCCGTGTCGGGCGGCATGTTGGTCGGCTTTGCCAATCTCGACGGCGACGACTACGTGCACCAGCTGTTCGTGCACAAGGATCTCTTGCGCAAGCGCATCGCCACCAGGCTCGTGGAGGAGATCGAGCGCGAGGCCAAGCGCCGCGGCGCACAGAGACTCTGGACCCAGTCCAGCATCACCGCGCGCAAGTTCTTCGAACGCCAGGGCTTCGCCGTCACTCAGTCGCAGCGCGTCGAATACAACGGCCAGGTGTTCGACAATTTCGCGATGGAGAAGCGGCTGCGCTAGCCGCCCCGGTCAACCGCCGGTGACACTCATATGCCGCCCAACCGCCGGACCCTGGTGGCGGCGATCGATCATGAAATCATGGCCCTTGGGCTTGCGCCCGATCGCCTCTTCGATGGCGGCCAGCAGCGGCGCGTCGGACTCGCTGGCGCGCAGCGGCGCACGGAGGTCGGCGCTGTCCTCCTGGCCGAGGCACATGTAGAGCATGCCGGTGCAGGTGACGCGCACCCGGTTGCAGGATTCGCAGAAATTATGGGTGAGCGGCGTGATGAAGCCGATGCGTTGGCCCGTCTCCTTCAGCCGCACATAGCGCGCCGGCCCGCCAGTGCGCTCGGAGGTGTCCTCCAAGGTCCAGCGCCGCGCCATCTGCGCGCGCAGGAGCGAGAGCGGCAGATATTGATCGAGCCGGTTCTCGCCGCCGATGTCGCCCATCGGCATCACCTCGATGAAAGTGAGGTCGTGACCCTCGCGGCCGCACCATTCGACCAGCGTATCGACCTCGCCGTCGTTCACGCCCTTCAGCGCAACCGTGTTGACCTTGACCTTGAGTCCGGCGGCCTTGGCCGCGCGGATCCCGTCGAGCACGGTCTCGAGCTTGCCCCAGCGGGTGATCTCGGTGAATTTTGCAGGGTCCAGCGTATCGACCGAGACGTTGACGCGCTTCACGCCGAGCGACGCCAGCTCCGCCGAATACTTCGCGAGCTGGCTGCCATTCGTGGTGAGGGTCAGCTCCTCGAGCATGCCGCTCCTCAGGTGCCGAGAGAGGGCGCGGAACAGCTCCATGATGTTCTTCCTCACCAGCGGCTCGCCGCCGGTGAGGCGCAGCTTCTTAACCCCGAGACCGACGAAGGCGCTGCAGAGCCGGTCGAGCTCTTCCAGCGTCAGCACCTCGGCCTTGGGCAGGAAGGTCATGTGCTCGGCCATGCAATAGACGCAGCGGAAGTCGCAGCGGTCCGTCACCGAGACGCGGAGATAGGTGATCTTGCGGCCGAAGGGGTCGATCATGCGGTCCTGTCCTTCCAGAACCCTCAATATAGTGGCCCGGCTGCCGCTTTTCACATGCAATTTCTGCAGCGATTTCCGACATTTGAAGGGAGGGTGCGGCGAGTTTCCCCTTGATCGCGGCCGCCTCATCCGCACAATGCGGCAGCCCGAAACCCTGACCCGACCCTGCAATGGCCCTTACCCAGACCGCACCGCAAGCCGCCGCCAAGGCCCCCGAGGTCGGCGACATCGCCCCCGCCTTCCGACTGGTGGCGACCGACGGCGAGGCGATCGAGCCTCAGAGCGATCTCGTCGCCGGTCATCCGCTGCTGCTGCTGTTCCGCGGTGTCGGCGACACCGCGCCCGCGAGCGCGTCGATGCTGGCGGAGAGGGTGACCGAAGCCGGCGGCCGCGCGGTGCTGGTCACCAATGTCGGCGAGAGCGGGTCGCTCGACGGATTCCAATCCGCGACCGACGCAGACAGTGCCGCGCGCGGCGGTTTCGGCGCCGGGCAAGATCCATGGCTCGTCCTGATCGCGCCGAACCGCCACATCGCCTATCTCGGTCCCGACGTGGAGCCTGCCGGCGCGGCGCTCGCGCGCCTCTCCGTCCAGGCGACCTTCGTGCACCCGCCGATCTTGATCGTGCCCGACGTGTTCTCGCGCGCCGACTGCCGGAAGCTGATCAACATCTTCGCCATGCAGGGCCAGGTCTTCGTCGAGCCCGGCCACGGCACGCTGCCGGCCGGCAATTCCGACTACAAGCAGCGCATCCCGGAATACGGACGCAGGGACCGGGTCGATCACTGGATCCGCCAGCCGGAGACCAACGCCTTCATCGACGACCGCTTGAGCCGGCGCTTGTTCCCCGAGATCCAGAAGGCGTTCCAATACAAGATCACGCGCCGCGAGGTCTATCGCATCGGCTGCTATCAGGGCGAGCGCGGCGGCGAGCTGCACGGCCATCGCGACAACACCAAGGCGATTGTCGCGCATCGCCGTTTCGCCTGCTCGGTCAATCTCAACACCGAGGAGTTCGAAGGCGGCGAGCTGCGCTATCCCGAGTTCGGCAACCAGCTCTATCGGCCTGAGACCGGCGCCGCCATCACTTTCTCCTGCTCGCTGTTGCACGAGCCGATGCACGTCACCAAGGGCCGGCGCTTCGTGCTCCTCGCCTTCCTCTATGGCGAGACCTGATTGCTGCGCCGTCTGACGCGGCGCATGCTGGCGCCGTCGATCAGGGAGCCACGACCATGCAGCAGCAGATCTCTTGCGTGACCCTCGGCGTCGCGGACATTGCGCGCTCGCGCCGCTTCTATGCGGACGGCTTCGGCTGGAAGCCGGTCTTCGAGCAGGCTGACATCGTCTTCTACCAGATGAACGGCCTGATGCTCGGCACCTGGCTCGCGAAGTCATTGGAGGACGACATGCAGCGCGGCACCGTCCGGCCCGGCACCTTCGCTCTCGCCCACAACGTCGCCGGCAAAGACGAGGTGCAGCCCGTGCTCGATCGGCTGGCGCGTTTCGGCGGCCGTATCCTGCGCCATGCCGACGCCCCGCCCCACGGCGGCTTCCGCGGCTATGTCGCCGATCCCGACGACCACGCCTGGGAGATCGCCTGGAATCCGCAATGGCCGATCAGCCCCGAAGGCTACGTGACCTGGGGAATCTAGCGGGGCCTGCCCTCCGAAGCGCAGAGCGCGAAGGAGGGCTATTCCTCCACAATTCTGAGCCATGGCCAGCGCGCCACATAGCTCGCAGCCTTGGCGCGGAACCGCTCGATCGGGGGGCGCCAGAGCGCGTTCGGCCGAAGCTCGCCGTGCCGCGTCTCCTCGATGCCGAAGGGCGCGATCAGCCTCAAGCCGCCCTCCACCTGC
>DATKMF010000159.1:0-23245 GCA_035542015.1 Candidatus Cybelea sp. | reverse complement strand
AGCGCCTTGTCGCTCATGATGGTGAAGACGGTCTGCGACGACTGGCCGCCGATCTGCAGCCCGAGGCTGCCTTCGACCAGAGTGTAGAAGGCGGGTTGGCTCCAGCCTTTGGCCGCGTCGCGCACCAGCAAGAGGCCCGATCCGCCCTGGCCGCCGATCACCAGGCCGGCCTTGAAGATGTCCGGGAAGATCATGATCGCTTTGGCGCGCTTGACGTAGCCCGGCAGCTCGCCGAACTCCAAGGACGTGATCATCTTGTCGAAGGCGATGCGGGCTTCATCGACCAGCTCCTGCTGGTCGGTCAGCGCCATGGCCGGCGCGGCCTTCAGCAGGACGGGTCCCAGCGCCAGGGAGAGGATCACGGCGCGGCGGCCAAGCAACGCCTGGTTTGTGGAACGATCGACACGACTCATCGCGGCAGCCTCCTCGACTCGGACGCACCCCCTAACCCACACATAGCCGTGCGGGTTCCTGGACGCAATCTCCTCGCGGCGATTTCCCGTGGGATTTCACCGAGTCGATGCAAGTCCGGATCGACGCAAGTCTGGACTGGGGGGCTTACCGGCGGCTATCGCGGTCGGCCACTGCCATGTAGTTGACCGAGCAGTCCCGGCCGAGCGCGAAGCTGTCGGTGATCGGATCGTAGGAGATGCCGGCCAGCTCGCGCAGCGCGAGCCCTTGCGGGCGCAGGCTCCGTGCCAGCTCGGAGGGCCGCAGGAAGCGGCGCCAGTCGTGAGTGCCCCGGGGCAGCCAGCGCAACACGTATTCCGCGCCGACGATGGCGAAGGCGAAGGACTTGATCGTGCGGTTGAGGGTCGCGACGAAGAGCAGCCCATCGGGCTTCAGCAGCCTGACGGCTGCGGCGATGAAGACATCGAGATCGGCGACGTGCTCGACGATCTCCAGCGCCAGCACGGCATCGAACTCACCGCCGGCTGGGCCGGAGCGGGCGGCGAGATCCTCGGCCGAGCAGGAGAGATAGGTCGCCTTGACGCCCATCGCCTCGGCATGGCGTCGGGCAATTTCGATATTGCGCTCGGCGGCATCGATGCCGGTCACGGCGGCGCCGAGCCGGGCGAGCGGCTCGGCGATCAGCCCGCCGCCGCAGCCGATATCAAGAACGGTGAGCCCGCGCAGCGGCGAAGCCGATTCCGGATCGCGCCCGATCCGGCGCGCCAGGCGGTCGCGGATGAAGCGGATCCGGACCGGATTGAGCCGGTGCAAGGGGCGGAACTTGCCGGAAGGGTCCCACCATGCCTCGGCCATGGCCTCGAACTTGGCGATCTCCGCCGGATCGACCGAGCCTGAACCGGCACGACCTTCGTCGGCGGCGGGGAGGAGGGGTTCTGGCTTCATGCGACTGCCGCCAAGCGATTGAACAACGACGGGCAGGCGGCGGAACGCTTGCCTCACCGTGACCGAATGAGTATGGATACGCGCCACTGGCAAAACAATCCATTTCCCGTTGATTTCCCAGGGCAGAATTCCGGTCGAGGCAGCCATCGGATCGGTGGCCGGGCTTCGGATCGGCGGTATGCTTTTGTTGAAGGATCATTTGGATGGCTCATTCCGGAGCCCAAGTGGCGACCAGGGCGGCGCCCCAAGCCCGGGCCGGGTCCAGAGTGAAGACCCGGCTGGTGATGAAATTCGGCGGCACCTCGGTTGCGGATGTCGAGCGCATCAACGCGGTCGCCAGAAGGGTCGAGCGCGAGGTGAAGGCCGGCAACGAGGTCGCGGTCGTGGTCTCGGCCATGGCCGGCCACACCAACCAGCTGGTCGATTGGTGCAAGCAGATCTCGCCGATGCACGACGCGCGGGAATACGACACCGTGGTCGCGGCCGGCGAGCAGATCACCGCGGGGCTGGCGGCGATGGCGTTGCAGTCGCTCGGGGTCAATGCGCGCTCCTGGCTCGGCTGGCAGATTCCGCTCTCGACCAACGAGGCCCACGGCAAGGCGCGTATCCTCGGCATCGACACCGCCGACCTCGAGCGCCGCTTTGCAGAGGGGCAAGTTCCGGTTGTGGCGGGCTTCCAGGGCATCGGCCCGGACAAGCGGGTGACGACGCTCGGCCGTGGCGGCTCCGACACCTCGGCCGTGGCACTCGCCGCCGCTCTGAGGGCGGACCGCTGCGACATCTTCACCGATGTGGACGGGGTCTACACCACCGACCCCAGGATCGTCGCCAAGGCCCGCAAGCTCGACAAGATCACCTATGAGGAGATGCTGGAGATGGCGTCCTTGGGCGCCAAGGTCCTGCAGATCCGCTCGGTCGAGATGGCGATGAAGCACGGCGTGCGGCTCCAGGTCCTCTCCAGCTTCGAGGATAAGCCGGGCACGATGGTGGTCAACGAGGATGAGATCATGGAGCAGGAACTGGTCAGCGGCATCGCCTACAGCCGCGATGAGGCGAAGATCACGCTGATGCGCGTGCCGGACCGGCCGGGTGTCGCCGCTTCGATCTTCGGCCCGCTGGCGGAGGCGAACATCAACGTGGACATGATCGTCCAGAGCGTCTCCGAGGACGGCTCCAACACCGACATGACCTTCACGGTCTCGAAGGGCGATTTCGAGCGCGCCAAGCAGGTGCTCGTCGGCAAGAAGGCCGAGCTCGATTACCAGGGCCTGATCTCCGATTCCAACGTGGTGAAGGTCTCGGTGATCGGCGTCGGCATGCGCAGCCATGCGGGCATCGCCCAGCGCATGTTCAAGGCGCTGGCCGAGAAAGGCATCAACATCCAGGTGATCTCCACCTCGGAGATCAAGATCAGCGTGCTGGTGGCCGAGGAATACACCGAGCTCGCGGTGCGCGCGCTGCACACCGCCTACGGCCTGGACGCCGACTGAAGGCGGGGCGCGGAGTCGCGTTCATGGACCGCAGCGAAGCACAGGCGCATCTCGACGAGCTCTGGCAGCGGGGCCGGGAGTTCCTCGGCAGCCGCTATGCCATCATGGGCGGCGCCATGACCTGGGTCTCCGAGCGCCACCTCGTCGCCGCGATCTCCAACGCCGGCGGGTTCGGGGTGATCGCCTGCGGCTCGATGACCCCCGATCTCTTGCGCAAGGAGATCGAGGGCACGCGCGCGCTCACCGTGAAGCCCTTCGGCGTCAATCTCATCACCATGCATCCCGAGCTGAACGGGCTGATCGACGCCTGCCTCGGCACCAAGGTCGGCCATGTCGTGCTGGCGGGCGGCCTGCCGCCGGGCGGCGCCATCCAGCGCCTGAAGGACGGCGGCGCCAAGGTGATGTGCTTCGCGCCGGCGGTCGCTCTCGCGAAGAAGCTGGTGCGCTCCGGCGCCGACGCGATCGTGATCGAAGGCATGGAGGCGGGCGGCCATATCGGCCCGGTCTCCACCAGCGTGCTCGCCCAGGAGATCCTGCCGGCGATCCGCGACGTGCCGGTCTTCGTCGCCGGCGGCATCGGCCGCGGTCAGGCGATGCTCGGCTATCTCGAGATGGGCGCTTCCGGCGTCCAGCTCGGCACTCGCTTCGTCTGCGCCGCGGAATCGATCGCGCATCCGAAGTTCAAGCAGGCCTTCATCCGCGCCTCGGCCCGCGACGCCATGCCCTCGGTGCAGCTCGACCCGCGCTTCCCGGTGATCCCGGTGAGGGCGCTGGTCAACGACGGCGTCAAGAAGTTCATGGAGATGCAGCGCCAGGTGATCGATCGCTTCGACAAGGGCGAGCTCGACATGAAGGCGGCGCAGCTCGAGATCGAGCATTACTGGGCGGGCGCCCTCCGGCGTGCGGTGATCGAGGGCGACGTCGAAACCGGCTCGGTCATGGCCGGCCAGAGCGTCGGCATGGTGACGCGCGAGGAACCGACCGCGTCGATCATCCAGAGCCTGATCGAGGAGGCGATCTCCGCATTGATCGAGCGTCGCAACATCGGCGCGGTCGCGAGCGCAGGCCGGGCGGAGCGGTAAATGACCCAGAGCGGCAGCCCGACCGGTGCGCGCCTGCTGCTCAAACGACTGCGCAACATCATGGCGCAGCCGGGCACGCCGCAGACCCGGCTCAATCAGATCGTCCGCATCATCGCCGCCGACATGGTGGCGGAGGTCTGCTCGACCTATGTGATGCGCGCCGGCCAGGTGCTGGAGCTGTTCGCCACCGAGGGCCTGAAGCAGGAAGCGGTGCATCAGACCCGGCTGCGTGTCGGCGAAGGTCTGGTCGGCGACATCGCGCATCACGCAAGACCGCTGGCCCTCGCCGATGCGCAGCATCATCCGCAATTCGCCTACCGGCCGGAGACCGGCGAGGAGGCCTATCAGTCGCTGATGGGCGTGCCGATCCTGCGCTCGGGCCGCGTGCTCGGCGTGCTCGCGGTGCAGAACCGAACCCGGCGCCACTACACCGAGGAGGAGGTCGAGACCCTCGAGACCGTCGCCATGGTGCTGGCGGAGCTGATCGCCGGGAGCAATCTCGTCGGCAGCGCCGAGCTGGTGCCGGAGGAGGGCATCGCCGTCGTCACGATCCGGCTCGACGGCACGACCCTGGCGCCCGGCATTGCCAGGGGCGTTGCGGTGCTGCACCAGCCCGATATCGCGATCACCCAGCTGGTCGCCGAGGATCCGCTGAAGGAAATCGAGCGGCTCGATGACGCCATGAGTGCCATGAAGCTGGCGCTCGACGACATGCTGGCGACCAGCGACGTCGCGAGCGGCGGCGAGCACCGCGAGGTGCTGGAGACCTACCGCATGTTCGCCGAGGACCGCGGCTGGGCCAACCGCATCGTCGAGGCGATCGAGACCGGTTTGACCGCCGAGGCGGCGGTACAGAAGGTCCAGAACGACACCCGCGCCAGGATGCGCGAGATCAGCGATCCCTATCTGCGCGAGCGGCTCGCCGACCTCGACGACCTCGCGAACCGGCTGCAGCGCCATCTCCTGGGCCAGTCCGAGAACCAGGCGCCGCGCGAGCTCCCCGACGAGGCGATCCTGGTCGCCCGCAACATGGGACCGGCCGAGCTGCTGGACTACGACCGCAGGAAGCTGAAGGGCGTCGTGCTCGAAGAGGGCACCGCGACCGCGCATGTGGCAATCGTCGCGCGCGCGCTCGATCTGCCGGTGCTCGGACGCCTGAGCGAGCTGATGATCAAGGTGCTGCCCGGCGATACCCTGATCATCGACGGCGACAACGGCCAGCTCTTTGTCCGCCCGAGCGAGGACATCCAGCAGAGCTTCGCCGAGAGCATGCGCCAAAGGAGCGAGCGGCAGCAGACTTACGCTGCGACCCGCGATCTCCCGGCGGTGACCCGCGACGGCACTGAAATCTCGCTGATGATCAACGCCGGCTTGCTGATCGACGTGCCGCAAATCGAGGCGACGGGTGCCGGCGGCATCGGCCTCTATCGCACCGAATTGACGTTCATGGTGGCGCAGAACTTTCCGGACGTCGCCAGGCAGCGCGACGTCTACAAGCGTGCCATGGATGCGGCGAGTGGCAAGCCGGTCGTCTTCCGCACACTCGATATCGGCAGCGACAAGGTTCTCTCCTACTGGCAGCGCGAGGAGGAGGAGAACCCGGCGATGGGCTGGCGCGCGATCCGCATCTCGCTCGACCGGCCGGCGCTGCTCCGGCAGCAACTCCGGGCACTGATCCTCGCCGCCGAAGGCAGGCCGCTCTCGGTCATGTTCCCGATGGTGGCCGAGGCCTGGGAATTCGATGACGCACGGGCGCTCTTGAATCTCGAACTCGGCCGCGCCGTGCAGGCGGGCCAGAGCCCACCCAGGGAAGTCAAGATCGGCGCCATGGTCGAGGTGCCTTCGCTCTACTTTCAGTTGGACACGCTGCTCGATCGGTTGGACTTCGTCTCGGTCGGCAGCAACGATCTCAGGCAGTTCCTGTTCGCCGCCGACCGCGGCAATCCGCGGCTCGCCGACCGCTACGACACCCTGGCGCCGGCGATGGTGAAGCTGCTCGGTGCGATCGCCAATCTCTGCAACGCCCGCAGCACGCCCTTGAGCCTCTGCGGCGAGATGGCGGGCGATCCGATCGCGGCGATGGCGCTCATCTGCCTCGGCTTCCGGCAGCTCTCCATGGCGCCGACCGCGGTCGGGCCGGTTCGCGCCATGATCCGGAGCCTCGATCTCGGCCGGCTGATGTCCTATTGGGGCGAGCTCCAGGCCCGTCCCGTTTCCGATCTCCGCAGCCGGCTGCTGGTTTTCGCAAAGGACCATGGCGTCGTCTTGTAATCGCTGGCCTTTCAGCAATTGCGCCGGTCCTAAGTGAAAGTTATAACGGGCCGAATCCAGGTGTGTGGGTCACGCCTTCAAGGACCATGGATGGCGCAGCGAAAAGCCAATCTCTTCACTACTGAGGCCGAGGAGCGGCAAGACGACGGATTCGGCGGAGTCGGGGCGCTGCTCAGGCGCCGGCGCGAGGAGATCCAGCAGGACATCGAGGACGTCTCCCGGCAGCTGCGAATCCGCTCCGCCTACATCCGCGCGATCGAGGATGGCCGGTTCCAGGACCTTCCAGGGAGCGCCTATGCGGTCGGTTTCGTGCGCGCCTATGCCGACTACCTCGGCCTTGACGGCAATCATGTGGTCGGCGACTACCGGGACGAGCTGGCCCGCCGCAGCCGGCAGAATGATCTGGTCTGGCCCAGCGAAGGAACGGAATCCCGCTTCCCGGGCGGCAAGATCCTGCTGGTTTGCCTGTTCCTGACCCTGTTCATCTATGGCGGGTGGTGGTACGCGACCCAGTCCGGCGGGGCCGGGATCAAGCTGATCGATCAGGTTCCGGACTACATCAAGAAGGCGACCGGCGTCGGCCAGTCCGTGCAAAGCGCGCCTGCCCCGGCAACCGAGCCGACCCGGACGGAAGCCCAGGCGGCGACCACGCCGGAGCTGCCAAGCCCCGCGCCGGCGCCCGCCCAGCCCGACGCCGCGCCTGCCGCGGCGGCGAAGCCGGCGGAACCCGCTCCGACGCCTGCGCCGGCCGTGGCGCTCGACGCCAACGGGGGCAGCACACCGGCGCCCGCGCCTGCTCCGGCAGTGGTGGCGACGCCCGGCGCCAACGGCACGGCCGCCGTGCCGAGCGCAGTGTCGCAGGCCAGCTCCGCCCCGGCCAGCCAGCCGGCTCCGGCCGTTACGGCGCCCGCGGCCCAGCCGACGCCGAGCCCAGCCCAGTCCAGCGCGCCGACCAATCCTCCTACCGCCGCGCCGCCGCCTCTGCCCACGACCGCGGCCCAACTCGCGTCAGCCGCTGCCCAACCCGCGGCGCCCGCCGTCGTACCGCCGCCCGCGAAGATCGTGATCCGCGCCAATCGGGACAGCTGGATCGAGATCCGGGACAAGGACGATGCGGTTGTTCTGCAGCGGGTGCTGCGTCAGGGCGAGAGCTTCAACGTGCCGGACCAGAAGGGCCTGGTCATGACGACCGGGAATGCCGGCGGGATCGTGATCGAGCTCGAGGGCAAGCCGCTGCAGAGTCTCGGCTCCCTGGGCGTCGTGAAGCGCGGGATCAAGCTCGAGCCGGCGGCGCTTTCCGACGGCTCCGCCTTCAACGCCGACGACCAGTAGCAACCGATTGATCCGGCGTCGCAATTCCGTCGCCGCTGGGGAACCGCGGCGGCCCTGCGGGGCTTGATCTTTAGGTTCCGGCAGCGCATGTTCTAGCCCGTTTGCGGCATGGCCTCTGGCCGCCACCGGCCCCCCGTCTCCAGCAGCGAGTCCCGGATCATGAGCGTTCGTCCCTATCGCGACATCCAGCGGCGCAAGTCCCGGCAGATCCGGGTCGGCTCGGTGCTGGTCGGCGGCGACGCGCCGATCTCGGTCCAGACCATGACCAACACCCTGACCAAGGACGTGGCCGCCACGGTGGCCCAGGTGAAGGCGGCAGCCGAGGCAGGGGCCGACATCGTGCGCGTCTCCTGCCCCGACGAGGACTCGACGGCGGCGCTCAAGGAGATCGTCCGGCAATCGACCGTCCCGATCGTCGCCGACATCCACTTCCATTATAAGCGGGCCATCGAGGCGGCCGACGCGGGCGCCGCCTGCCTCCGCATCAATCCCGGCAATATCGGCAGCGCCGACCGGGTCAAGGAGGTGGTGAAGGCCGCCAAGGACCACGGCGTCTCGATGCGGATCGGCGTCAACGCCGGGTCGCTGGAGCGCGATCTCCTGGAGCGCTATGGCGAGCCCTGCCCGGAGGCCATGGTCGAGTCGGCTTTGACCCACGCGAAGATCCTTGAGGATCACGATTTCTTCGAGTTCAAGATCAGCGTCAAAGCCTCCGACCCTTTCCTGGCGGTTGCGGCCTATCAGGGCCTGGCGGACGCCTGCGACTACCCGCTCCATCTCGGCATCACCGAGGCGGGGGGCTTGCGCACCGGTACGGTGAAGTCGTCGATCGGCTTGGGCTCGCTGCTCTGGGCCGGCATCGGCGACACCATCCGCATCTCGCTGTCGGCGGACCCCGTGGAGGAGGTGAAGGTCGGATTCGATATCCTGAAGTCGCTCAACCTACGCCACCGCGGCGTCAACCTGATCTCCTGCCCGTCCTGCGCGCGCCAGAACTTCGACGTGATCAAGACGGTCGAGGCGCTGGAGAAGCGGATCGCCCACATCACCACGCCGATGTCGGTCAGCATCATCGGCTGCGTGGTGAACGGTCCAGGCGAGGCACGGGAGACCGATATCGGCTTCACTGGCGGCGGCAACAACACGCATATGGTCTACATTGCCGGCCAGCAGCACCATCGCTTGAAGAACGAGGACATCGTCGAGCACATGGCGGAGCTGATCGAAAAGAAGGCGGCCGAGATCGAGGCCGCCAAGTCGGCGGAGAAGGCCCAGGCGCCCTCGCAAGAGGGCCAATCCGCCGCCGCTGAATAGCTTCCTCCAGGTCCTAAAGAGATGTCCGAGCTTCAGCCGGTCCGCGGCACGCATGATCTGTTGCCTGAAGAGATGCTCCGCCACCGCCTGGTCGCCGACGCGGCGCGGCGGGCGGCGGAGTGCTTCGGCTATCGCGAGATGGCGACGCCGATCTTCGAGTTCGCTGAGGTCTTCAAGCGCACGCTCGGGGACACGTCGGACATCGTCACCAAGGAGATGTACACGTTCACCGACCGCGGCGGCGAGACGATCACGCTGCGGCCGGAAGGGACGGCGGGCGTCGCCCGCGCGCTGATCTCCGAGGGTCTTGCCCAGGATTTGCCGCTGAAGTTCTTCTATGCGGGCCCGATGTTCCGCTATGAGCGGCCCCAGAAAGGGCGCATGCGGCAGTTCCACCAGACCGGCGTCGAGCTCCTCGGCATCAAGGATCCCATGGGCGATGTCGAGGTGATCGCGACCGGCGTCGAGTTCCTGCGCCGGATCGGCGCTTGGGATCGGTCGCAACTCGAGATCAACACGCTCGGCGACGGCGAGAGCCGCCAGGCCTATCGCAAGGTGCTGGTCGACTATCTCTCCGGCCATCGCGAAAGGCTCTCGCCGGAGAGCCTCGATCGCCTGGAGCGCAACCCGCTGCGCATCCTGGATTCCAAGGACAAGGGCGATCAGGCGATCGTCGCCGCGGCGCCGCTCTATACGGATCATCTCAACGAGGCGAGCAAGGACTTCTTTGCCCGCGTAAGAGAGGGGCTGGAGACGCTCGGCATCGCCTATGTGGTGAACCCGCGCCTGGTGCGCGGGCTCGACTACTACTGTCACACCTGCTTCGAGGTGACCTGCGAGGAGCTGGGTGCGCAGAAGACCATCCTCGCCGGCGGTCGCTATGACGGTCTCGTCAAGATGATGGGCGGGCCGGAGACCCCGGGCGTGGGCTGGGCCAGCGGCATCGAGCGCTGCGCCATGCTGCTGAAGCAGGCGCCGGAGGTGTCGAAGCCGATCGCCCTCGTGCCGTTGGGCGAGCGCGCCGAGCGTGCCGCGTTGAAGCTCGCCGACGAGCTAAGGCGCCGCGATCTCGTGGTCGATCTCGGCTTCTCCGGCAATATGAGCCGGCGCATGAAGCGCGCCGACAAGATCGGTGCCAGGGTGGCGGTCATCCTCGGCGACGATGAGCTCGACCGCCAATCCGCAACGCTGAAGGACCTCGCGACCGGAGAGCAGCGCTCCGTCAGTCTGGACCGCGTCGCCGAGGCCCTCGAAGCCGCACGATAGCGGCGACCCCGTGCCTACGTCGAAAACATTCCTGGTGGTGGGTGCCGAGCACAAGCAGGCGCCGGAGCTGCTGCGCGACCGGCTGCAGGGGACGGAGGCCGACCAGATGCGGCTGATCGCAGCCTGCCGCGCGGCGGGGCTCGACCAGGCCGCCGTCCTCGCCACCTGCGACCGCTGCGAGGTGTGGGCCGCCGTTGATGATGCCGGCGCCGTTGCACCGAAGCTCGCGGTGCTGATCGCCGAAGCGGCGGCGCTGCCCGTGGCGCAAGTGGCGCCGCAGCTCCATCTCCTGACCGGGCCCGAGGCGTTGCGCTACGTGTTCGCGGTCGCGGCATCGCTGGAATCGCAGATCGTCGGCGAGCCGCAGGTGTTGGCCCAGGTGAAGGACGCGCATCGACTCGCTTCTCGCGCCGGCATGCTCGGCACCGAGCTGGACGCCGTCTTCCGCTCGGCGCTGCAGGTCGGCAAGCGGGTGCGTTCGGAGACCGAGATCGCGCAGGAATCGGTCTCCATGGCCGCCTGCGTCATCGCGCTTTGCCGCCAGGTGTTCGGCAACTTGGCCGAGATCTCCGGCCTCATTCTTGGCGACGGCGAGCTTGGCGAGTTCGTCATGCAGCAGCTGATGGAGGCCGGCCTGACACGGTGGACCATCGCCCATCGTTCGATCGAGCGGGCCGAAGCCTGGGCCCTCCGCCATCGCGGCGCCCATGCGACGACCTTGGCCGAGCTCGACCGTCTGCTACCCTCGGCCGACGTGACTCTGGGGGCGCTCGACGGCGCGCAGATCGCACTGCGCAAGGATCAGGTGAAGGCCGCGATCCGCGCCCGGCGCCGCGCCCCGATGCTGCTGATCGATCTCGCCGTGCCCGGCGACATCGACCCGCAGGTCAACGACGTGGATGACGCATTCCTATACGGGCTCGACGACCTCGAACGCCTGGCCATGCGCGGCCGGCACGAGCGCGAGGCGGCGACAAAGGCGGCCTGGACCATCGTCGAGGAAGCGGTCGCCACCTTCGCGCGGGAGAGCGAGGCGCGCAGTGCGGCGCCGGCGCTCGCCGCGCTCAAAGCTCATTTCGACGCGGAGCGCGAGAAGCTGCTGGCCGAGCAGCCCGGGCTCGATGCCGCTGAGGCGACGCGCCGCCTGATCAACCGGCTGCTGCATCGGCCGATGACCGTGTTGAAGGACAAGGCGCCCGATCCCGATCTCGAAGCGGCAGCGCTTTCGCTGTTCGGGATCGGATCGCCGTCGAACAAGATCGAGGACTGAAGTGTCGCTGAACCAGAAGCTGGACCGGGTCGCCCGGCGCTACGACGAAATCGCCGCCCTGATGGCGAGCGAGGGGCCGAAGGACGCTCAGAGCTTCGCCAAGCTCTCCAAGGAATATGCCGATCTTGGACCGGTCGTGGACGCGATCCGCGAGTTGCGTGCCGCCGAGCGCGAGGCCGCCGACCTCGACCAGCTGGTAGCCGATCCCTCGGCGGATGCCGAGATGAAGGCGCTGGCGGAGGATGAGCGCGCGGTCTTGAAGGAGAGGCTTCCCGGGCTCGAGAAGCGCGTGCAGCTGATGCTGCTCCCGAAGGACGAGGCCGACGAGCGCAACGCGATCCTCGAAGTGCGCGCCGGCACCGGCGGCGAGGAGGCGGCGCTGTTCGCGGCCGATCTCTTCCGTATGTATGCGCGCTATGCGGCCCTGAAGGGCTGGCGCTTCGAGCCCATGGAGGTCAGCGACACCGGGCTCGGCGGCTACAAGGAGGCGATTGCCATGATCTCCGGGCGCAACGTCTTCGCACATTTGAAGTTCGAGTCCGGCGTGCACCGCGTGCAGCGCGTGCCCGCGACCGAAGCCTCCGGCCGGATCCACACCTCCGCGGCGACCGTCGCCGTGCTGCCCGAGGCCGAGGAGATCGATGTGCAGATCGACGAAAAGGATCTCCGGATCGACGTCTTTCGCTCGAGCGGACCCGGTGGCCAGTCGGTCAACACGACGGACAGCGCGGTTCGCATCACCCATATCCCGACCGGTCTCGTGGTGCAGCAGCAGGACGAGAAATCGCAGCACAAGAACAAGGCGAAGGCGCTCAAGGTGCTGCGGGCGAGGCTCTACGACATGGAGCGCAGCCGCAAGGACGCCGAGCGGGCCAGCGCGCGCAAGAGCCAGGTCGGCAGCGGGGATCGCTCCGAGCGCATCCGCACCTACAACTTTCCGCAAGGGCGCTGCACCGACCATCGGATCAATCTGACGCTCTATAAGCTGGACCGGGTGATGGAGGGCGAGCTCGACGAGATCGTGGACGCGCTGATCGCCCATGACCAGGCCGAGCGCCTGGCGGAGATTCAATGAGCGAGGCTGTCTTGGATTCGCGGCTGACGATCGGCACGGCCCTGCACCGCGCGACCGCGCTCCTCGCCCAGGCTGGGATCGCGCGGCCGCAGGCCGAGGCGCGGATTCTCCTCGAGCGGATGAGCGGTCTCGATCGAGCGACGCTTATCGGCTTTCCCGAGCAGCAGCTGGCATCGGAGCAGGGCGACGCTTTCGATGCCTTGGTCGCGCGGCGCTGCGCCCACGAGCCGGTCTCGCGCATCCTGGGCCGCCGCGAGTTCTGGTCGCTCTCGTTCCAGGTGACGCCGGCGACCCTCGATCCGAGGGCGGACAGCGAGACGCTGGTCGCAGCGGTGCTGGAACGGCTCCGCGACCGCACCGCCGCGCTCTCGATTCTCGATCTCGGCACCGGGACCGGGTGCTTGCTGCTGGCACTGTTGTCGGAGCTGCCCCGAGCCTCCGGAATCGGGGTCGATATCAGTGTGGAAGCGGTCGCGACTGCGGCGGCGAATGCCGAGGAACTCTGCCTCGGCGAACGAGCCGTCTTCCGGGTCGGTGACTGGACAGACCCCTGGGCACGCGACATTTCCGCACGCTTTGACGTCATCGTCTCGAACCCACCTTATATCGAGTCGACGGCGATCGACGGCCTCGCGCCCGAGGTCGCGCGCTATGACCCGCGAGCGGCCCTGGACGGGGGCGCCGACGGGCTCCAGGCCTATCGACAGCTCATTCCCCAGTCTGCGCGTCTGCTGCGGCCAGGCGGGATCATGGCCCTGGAGATCGGCGCCGGACAGGGTTCCCTGGTGCGCCGGCTCGCTTCTGACGCGGGTTTCAGCATTTTGGGAACGGCGGCGGATTTGGCCGCAATCGAGCGCTGTCTGCTTTTCACCCGCTAGTGTTCACGCACTGGAACGGTGCATTGCGGGACGGCAAAAAAAGCTGTTGGAAATCGGCCGAGAAGCGATTACGGTCGCTTCGGCTTTGGGGTGATCAATCGCTCACAGCCTGTGGCTGAGCGCACCCCAGATACGGCCCCCGACATCGGAATGGCGGTCCCCGGGTGCAATAACACCTGAAGATGATTGGGCGCGTTTCCGGACTCCACCGGCGCAGCATCTTGCGTCACAGCGAGTCTCCAGGGTCGCGAAAGCCAGGACCGCAGCAATGCGAAGTGATTGACGCATGAGACCGAACAACCAAAATCGACGGGGCCGCGGTCGCGGCCCGCGCAAGCCTCACGGTGGGCCGCACGGCCACGGCGGGATGCCGAGCAAGGGTCAGACCTTCGACAGCGCGGGACCCGATATCCGCGTGCGCGGCAACGCCTATCAGGTGCTGGAGAAGTATCTGCAGCTGGCGCGCGACGCCGGCACTGTGGGCGACCGCGTCGCCGCGGAGAACTTCCTGCAGCATGCCGACCACTACTACCGCGTCGTCGCTTCCATGAACGAGGGTCGCCGGCCGCAGATCGGCGGACGCGAGATCTCGGTCGCCGACGTCAACGTGCAGAACGTGAGCCAGGGTCTTTCGGCTGCGCTCTCCGGCATGGGCCATGGTGGCGGTGGGGGCGGCGAGGACCACGAAAGCCAGTCCGGCGGCGCCAATGGCCAGATGCGCCCCAATCAGGGTCATCAGCATCAGGGCCAGCCGCATCAGAACTCAGGCCAGAATTCCGGCGATGGCGAGCACCGGCAGGCGTCGGCTGGCGGCGAATCGCAGCCGCATGCCGCCGAGTCCCACGACGGCGGGAATGAGCACCAGAACGCCGATCAGTTCGCCCCCGCCGACGAGCAGCCGGACTATCCGGAAGAACTGCTGCCGGCCGGCGAGACGGCGGCGGCCCGCGATGGCCAAGAGGACGGCAATCGGCAGGACGGCAATCGGGCGTCCGAGAACCGTCAGCACGGACGCATGGGCCGTGGGCGTCGGCGCGGTCCGGGCCGTCGCGTCCGCAGTGAAGGCGAGGACGCGGCTCCGCCGCCCCCGCCCGGCTCGGACAACCCCCAGTAAACGGGTCCCAATTGCCACGGCTGCAAGAGCGGCAAAGCGGCGCACGTGCTGCGCCGCCGTCTTGAGCCGTCTTTGATCTGGCCCCTTGCGCAGGGATTGACCAACTCCATATTGACTGGAGGGGTAACACCCACGCATCGAGATCGCGTGCCTCGCTTCTGGGCGCGGTCGGAAGAGGGCTGAAAGTATGGATCCAGAGAAATTCACCGAGCGGTCGCGCGGGTTCCTGCAGGCCGCGCAGACGCTCGCCATGCGCAGCGGCCACCAGCAGCTGACGCCCGAGCACCTCCTGAAAGTTCTGCTCGACGACAAGGAAGGCCTCGCCGCCAATCTGATGAAGGCGGCCGGCGCCGATCCCACGCGCGCCTTGAGCGCCGTCGAGCGCGAGCTCGGCAAGCAGCCGAAGGTCGAGGGTTCGGGTGCCGGCCAGGTCTACATGGCGCCGCCGCTGGCGCGCCTCCTCGGCCAGGCCGAGGAGATGGCGGAGAAGGCGGGCGACGGTTTCGTCACCGCGGAGCGGCTCCTTCTGGCGCTCGCCATGGCGAGCGACACCGGCGCCGGCAAGGCGCTGAAGGAAGCGGGGCTGAATGCGCAGGCGCTCAACAAGGCGATCAACGATCTCCGCAAGGGCCGCAAGGCGGACAGCGCGAGTGCCGAGGATAGCTACGACGCGTTGAAGAAATACGCCCGCGATTTCACCGCGCTGGCGCGCCAGGGCAAGCTCGATCCCGTGATCGGTCGCGACGAGGAGATCCGGCGCACCATCCAGGTGCTCTCCCGCCGCACCAAGAACAACCCGGTGCTGATCGGCGAGCCCGGCGTCGGCAAGACCGCCATCGTCGAAGGCCTGGCTCTGCGCATCGCCAACGGCGACGTGCCCGAGGGCCTGAAGAACAAGACCCTGATGGCGCTTGACCTCGGTGCTCTCGTCGCCGGTGCCAAGTTCCGCGGCGAGTTCGAGGAGCGCCTGAAATCCGTGTTGACCGAGATCTCGGCGGCGGCGGGCGAAATCGTGCTCTTCATCGACGAGCTGCACACCTTGGTCGGCGCCGGCAAGGCCGAAGGCGCTATGGATGCCTCCAACATGCTGAAGCCTGCGCTCGCGCGCGGCGAGCTGCATTGCGTGGGTGCCACCACGCTCGACGAATACCGCAAGTACATCGAGAAGGATGCGGCGCTGGCCCGGCGCTTCCAGCCGGTCGTCGTCTCCGAGCCCTCGGTCAACGAGACCATCTCGATCCTGCGCGGCTTGAAGGAGAAATACGAGGTGCATCACGGCGTCAGGATCACCGATGCCGCGATCGTCGCCGCCGCGACTCTTTCCAACCGCTACATCACCGACCGCTTCCTGCCCGACAAGGCGATCGACCTCGTCGACGAGGCGGCCTCGCGCCTCCGTATGGAGGTCGATTCCAAGCCCGAGGAGATCGACGAGGTCGACCGCAAGCTGATCCAGCTGAAGATCGAGCTCGAGGCGCTGAAGAAGGAGAGCGATGCCGCCTCCAAGGAGCGGCTGAAGCAGCTGAAGACCGAGATCGAGGATTTCGAGGCGCAATCCGCCGCCTTGACGGCGCAGTGGCAATCGGAGAAGCGCACCCTCGAGGATTCGCAGAAGCTGAAGGAGCGCCTGGAGCAGGCGAAGCTCGAGGCCGAGCAGGCCCAGCGCCGCGGCGACTTCGCCAAGGCGGGCGAGCTCACCTATTCGCTGATCCCGGACCTGACCAAGAAGCTCGCCAAGGCGGAAGACGCCGCCCAGCACCGGATGCTGAACGAGGTGGTGCGCGAGGAGGATATCGCCTCCGTGGTCTCGCGCTGGACCGGCATCCCGGTCGACAAGATGTTGGAAGGCGAGCGCGACAAGCTGCTGAAGATGGAGGAGGCGCTGGAGCGCCGCGTCATCGGCCAGCACGAGGCCGTGGTCGCGGTCGCCAACGCGGTGCGGCGCGCCCGCGCCGGCCTGCAGGATCCCAACCGCCCGATCGGCTCCTTCCTGATGCTGGGGCCGACCGGGGTCGGCAAGACCGAGCTCTGCAAGGCTCTGGCCGGATTCCTGTTCGACGACGACCAGGCCATGGTCCGCATCGACATGTCGGAGTTCATGGAGAAGCACGCGGTCTCGCGCCTGATCGGCGCGCCGCCGGGCTATGTCGGCTATGACGAGGGCGGGGTGCTGACCGAAGCGGTGCGGCGCCGGCCCTATCAGGTCGTGCTGTTCGACGAGGTCGAGAAGGCGCATCCCGATGTCTTCAACGTGCTCCTCCAGGTGCTGGACGACGGGCGCCTGACCGACGGCCAGGGCCGGACGGTCGATTTCAAGAACACGCTGATCATCCTCACCTCCAACCTCGGCAGCGAATTTCTGGCCGGGCTGAAGGAAGGCGAGGATTCCAGCGTGGTCCGCGAGCCGGTGATGGCCGTGGTGCGCCAGGCCTTCCGGCCGGAGTTCCTGAACCGGCTGGACGAGATCATCCTGTTCCACCGCCTCAGCCGCGCCAACATGACCGGCATCGTCGAGATCCAGCTGCGGCGCCTGCAGGAGCTCTTGGCCGACCGCAAGCTCGAGCTGAAGCTCGATGCCAAGGCCAAGGAATGGCTGGGCGAGGCCGGCTACGATCCGGTCTATGGCGCGCGGCCGCTGAAGCGGGTGATCCAGCGCGAGCTGCAGAACCCGCTCGCCACCATGATCCTCGAAGGCCGCTTCAAGCCCGGCGAGACGATCCAGGTCTCCGCCGACAAATCCGGCCTGACCGTCGCCGGCGAGCGCGCTTCCAAGGCGGCGGCCGAATAGTACGTCCCACGAGCTGCAGCGTCGCTGCTGCAGCCCGCCGGCACGGAAGATCTTGCATCGCAATCTTCTGCGCTGCTCCCATGATGGGACTGCCGAGAGCACCACGCATAAGGATGTGTGCCGGGGCGCCAAGGTGTCTCTGGGAGACGACGTTACATGGTTAATCCGGCATCATAGAGGATTGTGTACCGGATTCGGTCTTGCCTCCCTGGGAATACGGGTCCATCCTGAAGCTGCGGAGTGGTGCCGGCATTGCCGGACCGCAGGGTATGCCCCCAAGGGAACCTTCCGGGTGGGGCCATCAGTACGCATCACAATTCGAATAGCAATAAGACGGCCCGCGCGAGCGAGGCAGTGGTCTGCGTTGACGCAGGAGGATTGCTCATGAGAATTGCGCACACGTTATGCGGGGCGGCGCTCGCCGTCATCGCATCTTATTCGGCCGCCGCGGCGACGACCTTGTCCGGCGACCTGACCTCGGACAACCAGTTCGTCGCTTATCTCAGCACCAATGATTCCGTGCTCGGTACGCAGATCTCGAGCGGAAGCAATTGGCTCGTAGACGTGACGTTCAGCGGCGCCGGACTGACTGGCGGGGTAACGAACTATCTGCATGTCATTGCCCAGAATTCCGGCGGGCCCGATATGTTCATCGGCTCCTTCAGCCTGAGCGACAGCGGCTTTCATTTCGTGAACGGCACGCAGAGCCTGGTGACCAATGTGACGGATTGGCACGCGGCCGCAGCAGTCTTCTCCGATCCCTGGTCCGCGCCATCGGGCACCCCGCAGAGCTTCGGTCCCAATGGCACCGGGCCTTGGGGGACCTTCTCGGGTATGGGCGCCGCGGCGTTCATCTGGTCGAACCCGAATAACGGCGACACGGCCTTCTTCTCGACCGCGATCGTGTCGAATGTGGCCGCGACGCCGATTCCCGCGGCGTTGCCGCTCTTTCTTTCGGCGATCGGCGGGCTCGGGTTGCTCGCGCGCCGCAAGCGTCGCGCATCGGCTGTCTGAGCTACCGCCTACCAGCTGGGCGGGTCGGCTGCCGCTTTCGAGCGGCGGCCGATTGCTGTCGCAATTCGGAATAACTGAATTCGCGCGGCACGCTGCCTGACACGATCCCCCGATTGCGGTATAATCGGCGCGCCGCTTGCGAGAGCGAACGCTTGTCGCGAAAGCCGCGTCGGAGGCGGTGCCATAGCGACGAAGACGCCTCGCGATCGACCCGCCTCGCGCTGCGACCTTTACCCGGCCTTTACGGAACGAAGCATCGGAATCGCCCACCTCGACGAGACAAAGGCGTTCTTCGTCAGAGGCTTGATGGGCCTTTACGCGCCTCCGAACGGGCGGCGGTCGTAAAGGTCGGCGATGACGCCAGGAGCGGCGCGACTACGCACCCGGTCGCATCGCGATCAGCGCTTCCGATTCGACCACCTCCGCGATGATGCCGTTCTCGGCATAGGGGGCCAGCGCCGCCTCGAGCTCCGCCACCATCGCCTCGACGCGGCCTTCGATCATCTGCGGCGAGGTGCTGGAGAAGGAGAGCATGCGGTCGATGAAATGCGCCGAAGGTGTGTGGCGTCGCTCGACCACGCCGATGCGCTCCAGCCTGCAGAAGGGCGAGTCCAGCAGCACCGCCTCGTGCTTCGGCCGGTTCGGGGACTTGCGCTCGGTTCGTACCGGATCGTCGCCGCCAAATTTCTCCAGCACGGCATCGAAGGCATCGTGCCACGCATTGTCCGGCACGACGAGATGGCGATCGCGGAACAGCGCCACCGCGCCGCCGGGCTCGATCATCTGGTCAAGCCGCCGCAGAGTCTCCTCGCGGTCCATCCAATGGAAGGCGCGGCCGATGGTGACGAGGCGGAAGCGCCCGAATGCGGGGCCGATGTCGTAGGAACTCGCCTCGATGAAGCGGATCACCATGCCGCAATCCGCGGCGGCGGCCGCGGCGCTGCGCAGCATTTCGGGTTCGGGATCGATCGCAGTCACCGATCCCGCGAAGGGCGCGAAGCCGATCGCGAGCGGTCCCGGTCCGCAGCCGAGATCGAGCACCGCGTGCCGCTGTGCGAGGCCGATCCGTTCGGCGACGCGGGCGAAGAGCAAAGCGGCATAGGCCGGTCGGCCGGTCCGGTAATGCGCGGCGGCGCTGCGAAACCGCCGCTTCTCGAATGGAACCGGCGGGGGAACCGGTAGAATGGGCTCGCTCACTCGGCGACCTCGCCGACGGCGGCGCCGTCATCGCCTCGCGCGGACCACAGCGCATCGATCCGCTGCTGCAGCTTCTGCCGCCGTGCAATGGCCAGGAAGGCCGCCACCAGGCCGGAGACCGGATCGCGATCGGCATAGACCAGGCCGATCGTGTGGTTGGGCCGCGGGTCGGTCATCGGCAGCGCCCTCAACCCATTCGAGATCCCGGTCAGCAACAGCAGGCTCTGCGGCACGATGCTCGACCACTGCCCGAGCCGGACGTGCGACATCAGCGTGATGAGGGCGTTCGCTTCGATGACCGGCCGCGGCGTTTCATCGACCGAGGCGAAGGCGCGATCGATGATGCGCCGGTTCTGCATGTCGTTCGACAGCAGGCAGAGCCGCTCCTTCGCCGCCTCGCGCCAGGTCATCGTGGCCCTCCCGGCGAGCCGCGGGTGGTCGGGCGCGATGAAGACGAAGCGATCGCGATAGACGGGAAGTGTGCGCACGCGGCTCAAGGGCTCGTTGTCGAGATAGGTGAGGCCAAGGTCGAGCTCGAACGTGTCGATGCCGCGCTGGATTTCCTTGGAGGAGAGCGACTGGATATGGATCGAGACGGCGGGATGCTGGCCGCAATAGGGCGTGGTCAGCAGCGAGACGATGGGCAGTGCCGCGGGGATGGCGCCGAGCCGGATGCGGCCGGCGAGCGCACGTTTCAGCACCGAAAGGTCCTGACGCAGCGTCTCGAAGTCGTGCACCAGACGTTGTGCGCGGTCGAGCACCAGCTGGCCCTCCGGCGTGAATCCGATGAAACGCCGCGAGCGCTCGACCACGCGCACGCCGAGCTCGCCTTCGATCTGCCGGATCGCGGCCGAGAGTGCCGGCTGCGAGATGCCGCAGGCCTCGGCCGCGCGTCCGAAATGGCGCTCGCGCGCGAGCGCGGTCAGGTAAGTGAGATGTTTGACGAGCATGCATGCGCCCGCTTGCATCGCCGCAGGGAGCAGCGCAACAGCAACTCTATCGCCACGATGCCCTGGAGGGCAATCTCGGCGCTGGATCGAGAAAGCTGACTAGTTCTGGCAGCCGCGCGGGCCGCGGCAGTCGATGTCGGCGCTGCCGGACTGATCGGCGATCTCGGCGCGGGCTGCAAGCGTGCGGCGCTGCCCCTCGATCGAAGCAACCTCCGTCTTGAAGGCGGCGAGGTCTTTGCCGATGAGCTTGTCCTCCGCCACGGTCTTCACCGTGCTCGGATTGACGTGCTGCCCGTTCACCAGGACTTCAAAATGGAGATGCGGGCCGGTGGCGCGGCCGGTCTCGCCGACATAGGCGATCACTTGGCCTTGCTTCACCTTGGTGCCGCGCTTCAAGTTGATGGCGAACTTGCTGATATGCGCATAGGCCGTTTCGTAGGTGCCGTTGTGGCGCAGCTTCATATAATTGCCGTAACCGTTCACCCAGCCGATCTGTTCAACGACGCCGTTGCCGGCCGCGAAGATCGGCGTCCCGACCGGGGCGCCGAAATCGACGCCTTGATGCATCATCGAATAGCCGAGGATCGGGTTGACCCGCATGCCGTAGCCGGAAGTGATCTTGGCGCCGTCGATCGGCGTCTTCAGCAGCGATTTGCGGACCGCGACGCCGTCCGCCGTGTAGTACTCGCCGTCCCCGTCTTTCTCGAAGTAGTAGATCGCCATCGGCTTGCCGCCGAGCGTGAGCGAGGCATAGAGCATGCGGCCGAGCTTGGCGAGGTCGCCATTGGCGTTGTCGTAATGCTCGAACATCACCTCGAAGGAATCGCCGTCATGGATGTCGCGCTGGAAATCGACGTCGTAGGAGAAGGCCTTGATGATGTCACCGATCATCCCGACCGGCACGCCGGCGTCGCGCGCCGATTCGAACAGGCTGATGTCGATCTGTCCGGCGGCGCGATCGACCCGCTCGGTCAGCGGCTTGTCGATCGAGGCCGAGACGAACTGGCCGTCTGAGGAGCGGGTGAGCTTGATGTCGCGCTCGGCACTCGGTTGCAAGGAAAGGCCGAGGAGCTTTTCGCTCGACGCGTCGGGGCCGGCCGCGGTGTCGACGCTGAGCGTGATCTCCTGGCCGACCTTGAGGTCGCTCGGCGAGAAGACGTCGGCCAGGGAGTGACCGGCCGCCTGCGCCTCGGCCTCCGAGAGCCCGGCGCGAGTCAACAGGCCGAACAGCGTGTCGCCGCGGCGGACCTGGATCACCTTCTGCTCGCCGAGAATATCGGACGTGGCCGGCGCGTTCGATGCGGCGACGGCAGCCGGGTCGGCGGCCGGCGTCGATTCGCTGTCGAAGGCGCTGCCGCCCGAGGCTTCGACCGGCGTGTCGGTCCCTGTGCCGGCGGCCGGCATGTCAGTTTCGCCGGTGTCCGAGGTCGTTGGATCACCGGGAGCCGGGCTGGAAGCGTCTGCGCTCTTGGCGGAAGGATCGCTGGCATCGCCGCTGCCATAGACCCAATTCAAGGTCGCCACCAAAGAGGGTAGTGCGGGCTTGTCGTCGGAGGCGTCGTCACGCGCGGTCGGGGCCGCAGGGGCGGCCGGCTGCGCCGTGGGGGCCTTCGCCGTCTGAAGATCGGCTGCCAGGGTAGGTGCCGGCGGGGGGGCAGGCTCAGTGTGTTCCGCGGCGACCTCACTCGGTTGCGGCAGCGGGGCCGGCGGCTCAGCCGCGGAAGCGATCAGGATGGGGGTCGGCGCGGCGTTCGCAGCGATGCTCGGCGCAGCCTCGACCGCGGCCATAGCCGAAGCGGGTGCCGCCGACACGGTCGGTTCGGATGCCGCGGCTTCAACCGGTGCGCTGTCTTTGGGCTCCGCAGTGTCGGGCGCTGGATAGTAGGGTACCGGCTGCCGCACCGCGGCGGTCTGAACGGGCTTGGTGCTTCCGCTGTCGGAGCCGAAATCGAAACGGAGACGCTGGGTCCAGCTCGGTGCGTCGGCGCGGATCGATGCCAGCAGGGCCTCAGGGGAGACTGAGCTGCGGAGCGAGGTGCCGGCCGAAGCTTGGCCTTGGCCCGGCTGGCTGGCGCTGGCTTGACCGACCAGCGGGGGCTGGGCGGCTTCCATCGCACCCACGCCGCCCAGCACCACGAAGCCGGCGGCGGTATAGATTAGATAGCGTTTGAGCGTCCCCCAAATCTCGGCGCGCGTCTGAAGCAATATCCTGGTCCCCTGTTGCGATCGGGCCCCTTGCGTCCGGCGGGCGCGAACTCCCCTGCCCTGGCCGGCGTGAACCCTGCATTTTCAGTGGTCTGTGGCGCGACAATGCGGGCAGATTCGGGGCTTGTCAACCAAGATTCTATAATCAGATCAAAAGATTATCCCCAGGTGCGAACAAACGGTGGACATCGGCCTGTTGTCCTAGGGGGTGGTGCGGCGACCGACATCTTAAGATCGGACGAGTGGAGCTCCGAATTTTTCCGGGTCGCAGCGCGGTTTCCGAACGGTTTTCTCGGCGAAAAAACGGCGAATTTGCTGTCTTGTCGCAAGCTCGTAACAGGCGTTGACAGGGGTCAGGGCCGCGCGTATAAGCCCGCTCCTCTGTGGCGCCTGTGGGCGGTCCGGCGGCAGTCAAAGCCGGGTCTGAAGCGGGCGCCGCGTGCTGTTTGACATTGTAGTTTAGACGAGAAGGGATACGCGGGCGGCGGGTCTTTGGGTTTGAGCGAGAGCTCGGGTCTGGGGCTTGCTGAACGTGTCATCCTGGGGCATTGCGGCGGCTTGGCTGAGAGGCTGGGCGGCAAGTGATGTTCCCGTGCAGTAAGGAAGACGCGTTTGTGCAAGGACCAACGTTGATCGGCCTGGT
>DATKMF010000158.1:0-2807 GCA_035542015.1 Candidatus Cybelea sp. | reverse complement strand
TCGGCCCCAGAGGATGCCCTGATGCGGGCCGAAGAACTTGTAGGCCGAGCAGACCAGGAAGTCGCAGCCGATCTCCTGCACATCGGTCGGCGCATGCGGCACATATTGCACGGCGTCGACATAGACGAGTCCGCCGACCGCGTGCACGGCGGCCGCGATCGCCTTCACGTCGTTGATCGTGCCGAGGGCGTTGCTCGCATAGTTGACGGCCGCCAGGCGCGTGCGCTCGTTGATCAGCGAGTGCAGGGTTTCCAGCCGGTATTCGAACGTTGCGGGATCGAAATCGAGCCAGCGCACGGTGAGGCCGAGGTCGCGCGCCAGCAGCAGCCACGGCGCGACGTTGCCATCATGGTCCATGCGCGTGAGCAGGATCTCGTCGCCGGCCTTGAAGCGGCGGGCGAGGTTCCGCGTCATGGCGAAGGTCAGCGTCGTCATGTTCTGGCCGAAGATGATCTCGCCCGGGTCGGGCGCATTGAGCAGATCGGCCATCGCGCGATGGGCTTCCTCGCTCACCGCATCTGACTCGCGGGAGGTGACGAAGGCGCCGCCGCTGTTGGCGTTGCTGCGCGTCAGATACTCGGTCACCCGCTCGATGACGCGTTTCGGCACCTGGGTGCCGCCGGGCGCATCGAGAAAGAGGCGGGCGCGATTGTCGTCGGCAACGGCGAGCGCGGGAAACTCGGCGCGGACGCGGTCCACGTTCCACTGGCTGTTCGGCATTTTCTGAAACGGCTTCTCTGGTTGGTGATCGGGGGGATCGAGACGCCAGAGTTAGCGGCTGCCGATGCCGCTGTCCACCGCCAGCCGGAGGAGGGGAACTCCGGTCAGGCTGCGACGGTTGCCGGCCAGAGCTCGACCTGTCCGAGATCCTCGCTGTCCCCGCGACGGCCGTTGACCGGACCGTTCTCGGCCTCGCGCCCAGCGACCGGCGTTGCTGGAACAGCAGACAAGGCGACGCTCGGGACCGGCATCGACGGGCTGACCGCCGGGAGAGGCTGGCTGCCGCTGATGCCGACGAGCTGGCCCTTGATCATGGTGACGACATTGGCGAGGACGACGTCCAGGCGGCGCTGGTGCTCGGCGCGCCACCGTGCCTCGGCCGCGCTCAGCCGCTCAGCCTCCGACTTGCGCCATGCCAGTTCGGCGGCGGCAGCGCGCTCGCCTTCGCCGCGCTGCCAGGCAATCTCGGCGGCGGTCAGGCGCATCTCGTAGAGCGCCGTGAGCCGCGATTCGACATCGGCGACCTGGCTCTCCGCCGTGGTCGCGGCATCCATCTCCGCCTTGGTGCGGCGCTCGGCTTCGGCCTGCTCCCAAGCCGCCTGCGCCGCCGCGAGGCCTTCGCTGGCGGCGGACTGCCAGGCGGCGCGCGCTTCGGCGATGGCCTGCTCGAGCTTGGCTTGCCAGTCGCGCTCGGCGACGGCGAGCTTCTGCGCGTGCTCGGCTAGGAGCGCCTGCTCCTTCTCGGCGAGCAGCTGATCGGTCTTTCCGCGCCAGGTCTCTTCGATGGCGGCGAGGCGCGTCCGGTACTGTTCGGTGAGCTTGGCTTCGTTCAGCGCGAGCTGCTTCTCGGCCGCGGCGCGCCAGCGCAATTCCGCCTCGGCCAGCTGCGTCTGTGCGGACTCCCGCCAGCGCGCCTCGGCGGCGGCAAGCCCTTCCTGGTGAACGCCGGCGAAAGCGCTTTCCATGGCCGCGAGTTCTGCCTGATGGCGTTCCGCGACGGCGGCGTCATCCGCGGTGCGCCGCTGCTCCAGCTCGCTGTGCCACGCGGCCTTGGCCGCCGCGAGCGTCTCCGTGTGCTTGGCCTGCAGCGCCGTTTCCATTGAAGCAAGGGCGGCCCTGTGGGTTGCCTCGAACCGCGCGGCGACCTCCTGCTGCTGGCGGGCGGCATCGTCGCGCCACTTGGATTCCGCGATTGCGAGGGCCTCGGCATGTTTCGCGGCGAGCGAAGCCTCGAGCGACGTGAGCGCTCCTCGATGACGCTCCTCGATCTGCGGCATCGCCCCCTGCTGTTCCCGGGCGGCTGCCTCGCGCCCCTTCGCCTCTGCCGCTGCCAGCGCCTCGGCATGCTTCGCCATCAGGGAAGCTTCCAGCGCGGCCAGTGCGGCGCGATGGCGCTCCTCGATCTGCGGCAGAGCCGCCTGCTGCTCCCGGGCGGACTTCTCCTGCCACTTGGACTGCGCCACCGCCAGCGCCTCGGCATGCTTCGCCGCCAAGGAAGCTTCCAGTGCGGCCAGCGCCGCACGATGCTGCTCTTCGATCTGCTGCAGGGTCGCCTGCTGCTGCCGGACCGTGTCCTCGCGCCACTGGGCTTCAGCGGCTGCCAACGCCAGGCGGTGCTGCTCGTTCAGCGTGTTCTCGACCGCGGCAAGCCGGGCCGTGGCCTCGGCGCGCCAGCGCTCTTCGGCGGCGCGCAACTCCGCGTCGCGCTCGGCGGCGAGGCGGGCGAGCGCCTCGGTGATCCGTCGGTCGGTCTCGGCGCGGCCGGCCGCGTCGCTGGTGTCGCGCTGCGTCGCCGTCTCGGCTTCCCAGCTCTCGCGCAGGGCGGCAAGCCGACGGGCTTCGGCGATCTGCCATTCGTTGCGGGCGTCGGCCAGGCGGCGCTCGGTCTCGGCCTCCCACTCTTGGCGGGCGGCTGCCTGCTCGGACCGCCATTGCTGCCGCACCTCTGCGATCTGTTCGTCGAACGACGGGACGGCGGCATCGGCGCTGCCCGGGCGCATCGCCTGGCGGGCGCGCCAGCGCGTCTCCATCGCGGCGACCTGCTCCTTGTGGCGCGCGACGAGCCGCGCCTCGGCAGCGGCGACCTG
>DATKMF010000157.1:0-6961 GCA_035542015.1 Candidatus Cybelea sp. | reverse complement strand
CGCAGCGGTCTCGCTGGTGCTGATCGCGCTCCCCGTGCTGCTCGGCTGGCGCGCGATCTTCCAGCGCAATCCGGGCAAGCTCGGCACCATCGTCTATTTCGCCTGCCTCGGCCTCGGCTACATCATGGTCGAGGTCGGCCTCATCGCGAAATTCATCGAGGCGCTGGGCAACGCGACCGTCTCCGCCGCGGTCCTCATCACCGGCATGCTGGTCTTCTCAGGCCTGGGCAGCTTCGCCTCGGAACGCTTCCTCGACCGCGCCCGGCGCGTGATGCCGCTCGTGTTCGCGGGCATCGGCCTGCTGCTGATCGGCTATGGGCGGCTGATCGACCCCATCCTCGACCAGATCGGCACACTGCCCTATGGCCTCCGGCTGCTCTGCTCGATCCTGCTGATCGCGCCGCCCACCTTCCTGATGGGCTTTCCCATGCCGACGGCGATGACCTCGCTGGGACGGCTCGGCAAGGATCACATGTTCCTCTGGGCCTGGGGCATCAACGGCTGCTTCTCGGTGATCGGCGCGGCCTTGGTGCCGATCATTGCCACGACCTTCGGGCTGGCGGCCGTGCTGGAGCTCGCCGGGCTCGCCTACCTCCTCGCACTTCCTTCCTTTTTTGCCGTGCTGCTGCCAAGATCGCCACGGGGCGTTTTGGAAGCTCCGATCTGACCGTGGTCCGGCCGTGCATGGCGCGCGCGACTCTCTCTTGGATCTTCTCGCTGAATCTGCTGGCGGCGGCACTGCTGCCGAGCCCTCCTGCGCGCGCGGACCTGATGACCGAAGCTGAGGCCGAGGAGATCGTCGCCTCGCTGCAAGGCGACGGCGGCAAGGCGGCGCTCGTTGCGTTCGACAGCGCCCCCTTCCCCTATCGCGGCATGGTCCCGTCGGAGGATCCCGACCAGGACGACCTGCCCTTCCTCGATGCCAAGGACGGCGACCGGCGCGGCCACACCTCGCCCCGCGGCGGGATCTATTGGGAAGACCAGACCTACAGCGACCCCCGGAGCCTGCTCTACATTCCGCCCGGCTTCGACCGCAAGAAGCCGGCGGCGATCGTGGTCTTCCTCCATGGCAATCTCGCCATGCTCGGCCGCGACGTGGTCGAGCGCCAGGCGGTGCCGCGGCAATTGAACGAATCCAATCTCAACGCGGTGCTGGTGGCGCCGCAGCTCGCGATCGACGCCTTGGATTCCAGCGCGGGGGGATTCTGGCAGCCCGGCGGCTTCGCCCGCTATCTCAAGGAGGCCGACCAGAAGCTCGCCAAGCTCGATCGCGCCCAGCCGCAAGACTTCGCCAAGATGCCGGTGATCCTGATCGCCTATAGCGGCGGCTATCTGCCCGCCGCCTATGCGATGCAGGTGGGCGGCGCCGGCAAGCGCCTGAAGGGCGTGGTGCTGCTGGACGCGGTCTATGACGAGGCCGACAAGTTCGCGCAATGGATTGAGGATCACCAATCCTCGGCCTTCTTCTTCAGCGCCTTCACCGCCTCCTCCGCCGAGGGCAACGGCGCCGTGCAGGACCAGCTGATGAACCAGGGAATCCAATTCACCAACGACCCGCCGCGGTGCCTGAAATCCGGCAGCGTCGTCTTCCTCGACACCGGCGAAGGGCCGGAGCACAACGACTTCGTCTCCCATGCCTGGACCGACGAACCCCTGCGCTGGATCCTCGACCGCATCCCGCGCTATCCGCGCGATCCCAAGCTGGACCCGCCGGACTGCGGGAAGTGACGCCGGCGGAACCTTCGGCGGCACGCTGCTGTTGATCCTGTGATGGCCGGATCGTCTCGCTGAATCCGCGCCAGCCCTTGCCTTCGATCGGGAGCATGATGCGGCGCGCGTGGACACTGCGGCGCGACCTTCCGGTATTCCAGTTTTCCCTGCCCCTCTTCCTCGCGGTCGGCGTGTTTGGCGCCGGTGCTGCGCTGGCGGCGGATCAAGGAGGCGGAAAACCGTCGGATGCGGTCTTCCTCGCCGAGATCCTGGTCCTGGTGATCGCGGGGCGGCTGATGGGCGAGGCGATGCAACGCATCGGCCAGCCTTCGGTGATGGGGCAGCTGATCGCGGGCGTGCTGCTCGGACCTTCCGTCTTCGGCCTGCTCTGGCCGGAGGCGCAGCACGCGATCTTCCCTTCGAGCGAGGCCCAGAAGGGCATGGTGAATGCGGTCGCCGAGATCGGCGTCTTGATGCTGCTGCTGCTCGCAGGAATGGAGACCGATCTCGGCCTCGCGCGGCGCACCGGACGCGCTTCCTTCGCGGTCTCGATCGCGGGGATCTGCCTCCCCTTCGCTTGCGGCTTCGTGCTCGGCCTCTATTTGCCGGACTCGCTGCTCCCCAATCCGCAGCAGCGCATGGCGGGGGCACTGCTGCTCGGCACGGCGCTTTCGATCTCGTCGGTGAAGATCGTGGCGACGGTGGTGCGGGAGATGAGCTTCATCCGCCGCAATGTCGGCCAGGTGATCCTCGCCTCGGCCGTGATCGACGACACGATCGGCTGGATCATCATCGCCATCACCTTGAGCCTGGTGCAGCACGACCATCTCGACTGGACGACCGTGGCGAAATCGGTGATCGGCACCGGTCTCTTCCTCGGCCTCGCCTTCACCTTCGGCCGGCGCCTGGTCTTCACGATGATCCGCTGGACCAACGACCATTTCGAGAGCGAGCTGCCCGTGATCTCGCTGGTGCTGGCGCTGACCTTCGGCCTCGCACTCATCACCGACGCGATCGGCGTCAAGGACGTGCTCGGCGCCTTCGTGGGCGGCATCCTGGTGGGGGAATCCCCGATCCTCACCAAGGAGATCGACCGCAACCTGCGCGGCATCGTCAACGGGCTCTTCATGCCGGTCTTCTTCGGCCTGGCCGGGCTCTCGGCCGATCTCACCATCCTCAGGGACCCGGAGATCGCGCTGCTGACCCTGCTGCTGATCGCGATCGCCACCCTCGGCAAGTTCTTGGGCGCCTTCGCTGGCGGCACGCTCGGCGGATTGCGGTTCCGGGAATCGCTGGCGATCGCCACCGGCATGAACGCCCGTGGATCGACCGAGGTGATCGTGGCCACCATCGGCCTCTCGATGGGCGTGCTCAGCCACAATCTCTTCACCATGATCGTGACCATGGCGATGCTGACCACGCTCGCCATGCCGCCGAGCCTGCGCTGGGCTCTTCATCGCCTGCCGATGCGCGACGAGGAGCGGGCGCGGATCGAGCGCGAGGAGTTCGAAGCCAAGGGCTTCATGCCGAACGTGGAGCGGCTGCTGCTCGCCGTCGATGACAGCGCCAACGGACGGTTCACCGCGCGCCTGACCGGCCTCCTCGCCGGGCGCAAGGGCATTCCGACCACGCTGCTCGCGGTGCAGGACCGGGCGCGGAAAGCGTCCGACGAGAAAGAAGAGACGCCGGAAGCCGATCTCAAGGCCGGCGCGGAGACGGCGCGGCAGACTGCGCGGGATGCCGCACGGGATATGGGCGAGGCGGAACCGAAGGTCGGCGCGGCGGACGGCGAAGACCAGCCGGCAGAGGAGGCGCCGCGCGGCCTCGCGGTCACCCGGACCAAGGCCGAGCCGGGCGCCGCGGAGCGCGCCGTGGCGAAGGAGGCGCGCAAGGGCTACGACCTGTTGATGCTGGGCGTCTCCGAGGCGCTGCAGCCGGACGGCGCCTTGAACGACGACGTGGCGCGGATCGCCGCCGGATTCGACGGGCCGCTCGGGCTCGTCATCGGCCGCGGCGCGCATCTCGAGCGCAGCGACAGCCGGTTCCGCATCCTGGTGCCGATCAGCGGCAACAACGTCTCGCGGCGGGCGGCGGAAGTCGCCGTGATGCTGGCGCGCGCCCAAGACGTGCCGATCACCTTCCTCTACGTCTCCGGCGGCAAGGGCAAGGGTCGCGGCTTTGCCACGCTGCATCCGCATGAGCAGGCGGCCTTGAAGGAGCTGGTCTCCTGGGCCGATCGCTACGACACCACGGCGCGGATAGCGCTGCGCACGCATCTCCAGCCTCAGGACGCAATCTTGCGGGAGCTGAAGCGCGGCCGGTTCGATCTCGTGGTCATGGGCGTCAACCGCCGCCCCGGCGAGGCGCTCTATTTCGGCAACGTCGCCGCCGCCGTGATCGCCGACGCCAAGGCCTCGGTGCTGCTGCTCTCGAGCTGAGCGCCAGAAAACGCAAAGCCGGGCCGCCTTGCGGCGACCCGGCTTTCGCCCCCGCTCTAACGCGTTATGCGGCGCGGATCTTGGTGAGGAAGGCGTGGACTTCGTTGCGCAGGCGCTCGGCCTGTGCCCCGAGGCTCTCGGCGGCGGTGCGCACACCTGCGGCGGCGGCGCCGGTGGCATCCGCCTCGCTCGTGACGCCGGCGATGTTCTCCGAGACGTCGCGGGTGCGGGTCGCGGCCTGATGGGTGTTGCGCGTGATCTCCTGGGTCGCCGCGCCCTGCTCCTCGACCGCGGAGGCGATCGAGGTCGCGATGGTGCTGACCTCGGCGATGGTGCCGCCGATGCGCTTGATCGCATCGACCGCCTCGCGGGTGACGTTCTGCACCGCGGCGACCTGGGCCGAGATGTCCTCGGTCGCCTTGGCGGTCTGGTTGGCGAGGCTCTTCACCTCGGAGGCGACCACGGCGAAGCCCTTGCCGGCCTCGCCCGCGCGGGCCGCCTCGATGGTGGCGTTCAAGGCAAGCAAGTTGGTCTGGCCGGCGATGTCGTTGATGAGGCCGATCACCTCGCCGATCTTGCTGGCGATCTCGGCCAGGCTCTGCACCGTGCGATCGGTCTGGCGAGTCTCCTCGACCGCGCGGCCGGCGATGGTGGCGGCGCTGCTCACCTGCCGGCTGATCTCGCCGATCGAGGCCGAGAGCTCCTCCGAGGCCGCGGCCACGGTCTGCACGTTGGCCGAGGCTTCCTCGGAAGCGCCGGCCACGGCTTTGACCTGGCCCTTGCTGCGCTCGGCGGCGCGGGTCATGCCGGACGAGGTCTCCAGCATCTGGCGCGAGGCCTGGGTGAGCGCGTCGAGCGCGGTTTTGACCTCGCTCTCGAAGGCGCGGATGCTGGCCTCGATCGACTTCTGGCGCGCCTCGGCCTGGTCGTGGCGCTCGCGCTGTTCGGCCTCGATGCGCTGCTTGTCGCGCGCATTCTGCTTGAAGGTGCCGAGCGCGCCGGCCAGTGCGCCGATCTCGTCCTTGCGGGCGGTGAAGTTCGCCTCGGCATCGAGATCGCCGGCGGCAACCTTCAGCATCGCGTCGCGGATCACGGTCAACGGACGAATGACGCGGCGGCCGATCAGGATCATGCTGCCGGCGGCGAGCAGAAGGGCGCCGAACAGAAGAACGAGCTGCACCGCGAGGTTCTTGACCGTAGTGCCATGCTCGTCTGCGCCGTACTGCTTCGCGGCGTTGAGGGCCGCCGTCGCCACGTTGAGGATGTAAGCAAGACGCGGCACGGTGAGGTCGGTCCATTGCTGGATCGACATGCTGGCGGGCTTGCCCTGCACCATGGCATCGAGCAGGCCGTCACGGGTAGAGGTGTAACCGGCGTCGAAGTAGTTCTGATTCGCGGCGGCAATCGCATCGGTGATGCTGGCCGGAAGTGTCACGCCGAACGCGTCAGCCTGGAGCGCGTCCCAGGCGGCCTGAGACTTGGCGACGAAGCTCTGATATTTCAGCACTGTCGCGGCGTCCGCCTTGCCCGCGGACATCGCGTTCGAGACCGTGAGCGACGCATCGCCGCCGGTGTTGCGCACCTGCCAAGCAAGCTGCCGGATGGTAAGCATCTGGTCGATGAATGCATCATCATGCTTCACCGAAGCCGTCAGGCGCTGCGAGATGGCATCGAGCGTGGTCAGGAGGCCGGTCGCAGTCTCCATGTATTCCTTGGACATGCCGTCCCGGCGCTCGGCCTTCGGCTTCTGCACCGCATCGCGCGATTCCGACTGCAGCGCGAACAGCTTGTCGGTCAGGGACTTCAGGTCCCCCAGGAGTTTCTCCTTGTCGGCGAAGTCGAGGTCGGGCAGCGCCTGCAACACGTTCTTCAGGGCCGGCACTTCCTCGGCGCGATTCTTGTCCAGCGTCGCCATCGTGTCCGCTGGCATGACAGCGTCGGCGTCGAGGCCGCGCGTCGTGGTCGAGCGGTCGGTGCGCAAGTTGTGCAAGGCACGGAAGGCGTCGGCGGAAGCGGCCGCGACTGCCTCGATGCGGTCGGTGACGCCCACCCGTGCCAGGGACTGCCAGGCGCCTACCGCCAGCATCACGACGACGATGGCAGCCAAGAGGGCGACGACGGATTTCAGCAAGGTGTTGGCCGACAGACGGTCGAGCATCGATTTCTCCCTGGATCAGATGCCCTCTCATGCCTCCTGACCCGTAAAGAATCGGTGTATTCGGAGCGGGAATGCCCTGAGGCTTCACAGATCAGCCATGCAATTCCCGAAGCTGTGGCAGAGGCGCACAGATATGTGGACCCAGGGACACTGCGACTATCGTCCTCAGACACGCGGCGAGGATGGCATCACCGCCGAGCCGGCACGGAAATTGTCGCGAATGCCTCCAGCATTTCTTCCTCGGTGCCGCCGCCGGCACGAATCATGAGAAAGTTGCCTGACCAGTTGCCGGGAATGGTCCAGGTCCCGGAGATCTCGTTGCCGTCCGTACTGACTTCGCCCGAATAGTGGACCGCATCGTAGCGGCGCCAAGTCCCATGGTAGAGCTTTAGCCAGGTGACGGATCGGCCAGACCTGCGGCCGTCCAGGCTGGCACCGAGCACCTGCCCGTTTGCATCGCCGAACGTACCAATCTCCTGGCTGGTCCCGACCAGATGGAAGCCGGTCTCGGTGAGCGTCGCGCTGAACGCAATCGGCTTCCGCTTGCTGGGATAACTGTAGATGCCCTGCCAGAGGCCGGAGAGATCGAGACCCCCCTCATTCTCTGCACCCGACATTATCGCCGCCCCTGCTGCTGACGAAATCCATCATAGGG
>DATKMF010000156.1:0-108506 GCA_035542015.1 Candidatus Cybelea sp. | reverse complement strand
GCTCCTGGTAGACCGTGGCGATGCCCTGGGCCGCCGCCTCGCGCGGCGAGGCGAACTTGGCCGGTTTCCCCCGAACCCGCATCTCGCCGCTGTCGATGCTGAGCACCCCAGCCATCAGCTTGATCAGTGTCGACTTGCCGGCGCCGTTCTCGCCGAGCAGCGCGTGGACCTCGCCGGCCTTCACGTCGAAATTGACCTCCTTCAGCACCTTGATCGGGCCGAAGGACTTGGAGACGCCGGAGAGCTCGACCAGTGCGTCGCTCATGCGGGAAGCGCTTCCCGCCAGGCGCGGCGATAGGCGGCGATCGGTTGCTCCAGCGGCTCGACCTCGAGCGGCTCGTCCGGAATGCGCTCGCCGGCGAGCGTCACCGCGCCGCTGATGGTGCCGGTCGCGTCCTTAGAGACCAGGACCGGCTCGGGCGCGCGCAAGGCCGCGAGGCCGCGCAGGAAGGCCGTGTTGCCGATGAGACTCCCTTCGACCACGATTGGTCCGGCGGCCTTGATCAGATCAAAGCAGTAGTCGGTCATCAGCGCCAGATAGAGGCTGGCGCGGGCGACCGACTCTTCCTGCGACTTGATCCCGGCGCCGCGCGGGCCCCCCGCTGCAAGATGGGCGAATGGCCCGCCGGTCTCGGCGACCGGCGGCACCAGGATGGAACCCCGCGCGACCACCGCGTCGATCGCGTCGAGCGTGGTGATGGCGCCGTTGAGATCCTTGGTCAGCAGGGAGAACTCGCGGCCGCCCATGAACACGCAGCAGGGGACCGGCGTGCCCAGCGCATCGACATTGGCGAGGCAGTTGCGGTTCTCCGGCAAACCGTGCGGGTCAGCGCCCGCCGCCATGCAGACCACCCAGGTGCCGGTCGAGGCGACGGCGAAGGGCAGGGGGCGCGACAAGCGATGTCGAAGGAAGGAGGCGCTGCTGTCATGGATGCCGGCGCGCACGCGGCAGTCCTCCGGTAGCCCGGTCTCCTTGCGGATCTCCGGCAGCACCGGCCCCAGAACCGCATCCGCTTTCACCAGCGGCGGGAAGAGATCGCGCCAACCCATGCGGTCGACGAAGCTGCTGAAGCCGCCGCCCGCCGGGCGCCACAAGCCGGTATGGCAGGCGAGCGATGTCGCCTCGCAAGCGGCGACGCCGCTGAGGCGGAAACTCCAATACTGCGGATAGGTGAGAAAGTGCCTCGTCCGCGCGAATCCTTCCGGGAATTGCCGCGCCTGCCAATGTAGCTGCCGGCCGACGTTGAGCCCGTTGGCCATCGGCGGCGCGTAGGTCTCGGTGAAGGGTGCCGCGACCGCGTCATATTCCGGATCTTCGAGCGGATGCTCATAGTCGAGGATTGGCAGTGCGAGCCCGCCCTCGGCGTCGATCAGCGCGCCGGCCGCGCCATGCGCGACCACAACGATGTCGGCGATCTTGGCCTTCTGGGCGAAGTCGCGGAGGCCCTTGAGCAGAAACCGCCAGATGGCTTCCGCGTCATAGTGTAGATAGGGCGGGCTCGGGAGGCTGCGGTTCGGCGCGGCGACGGTGTGGCGGATGGCGCCCGCATCGACCAGCGAGAGCTTCCTATTGGTCTTGCCGATGTCGAAGACGGCGATCGCCATGGTGCGGTCTTCAGTCGGGGCGGATGATGAGCATCGCGGCGAAACCTGTCATCGTCCGGCCCCCTGTTCACCGGTTCCTGGGCCCATGACGCCGGGCCGCCATCGTGACGCGTCACGCGACCGAGGCGGCCTTCAGCGGATGGGCGATGATGATCTTGATCCCGGCATCGGTCAGCATCTCGTGCGTGCCGCTTTCGATCCCGTCGTCGGTGATGATGGTGTTGATGCGTTCCAGCGGGCAAAGAATGAGGCTGCCGCGGCTCCTGAACTTGCTGCTGTCCACCAGCACGATCATGCTTTCCGCCTGGCGGATCAGCTTCTGCTCGGCGCGAATCAGCAAGGGATCGGTCTGCATCAGCCCGTGCTGGGTGATGGCGCGCGCGCCAATGAAGATCTTGGAGGCGACAAAGCGCTCGATCGCGTCGTCTTCGAAAGGCGAGAGAATCAGCCCCTGCTCGCGGAAGACCTCGCCGCCGGGCAGGATCACCCGCGCGGTACCGCGCTTCATCAGGTATTCGGCGATCGGGAAGGAGTTGGTCAGCACCTCGAGCTCGCGACCGGCGATAAACTCGGTCATGGCGAAGACCGTGGTGCCGCCGTCCATGATGATGGAATCGCCCGGTGCGCAAAGCTCGGCCGCCGTGCGTGCGATGGCGCGCTTCAGCTCGCGATTGCGCAGCTGGTTGGCATCGAAGTTGGGCTCCGCCAGAGCCGGTGCGCCGTGCATCGCCTCGGCGCCGCCGCGCACCTTCCGGATCCGCCCGGCGAGCGCCAGCATCCGGATGTCGCGCGCAACCGTGGCCCGCGAGGCATCGAGCCGCACCATCAGATCGGGCACCGCGGCATAGCCCTGGGCGGCCACGATCTCGCAAATCAGGTGATGGCGCTGACGCTGAAGCATGGGTCCCCGAATACAAGGAACCCTCGGGGTCGTCAAATCGAATTGTTCAAAATTGCTCATTTTGCATCGCATCAATTCTGTATTGCGACGCAAAATGATCGGAATGCGTTGACCTGGAAGTCTAACAGGCCTATTCGAGGCGAAATCGGCCGGCCCGCGGTTTCCGGGTGAGCAATTATGACGAATCAATGGAGCGTGCCGTGGACATGATCGAAGGCATTCCTTCGCTTTGGGACGACGGCAAGGCGAGCGGCATGAACGAGCCCGAGCTGCTGCTCTACCGCTCGAACCTGCTCGGCGCCGACCTGCGTGTGACGAATTACGGCGGCGGCAACACCTCGGCGAAGATCGCCGAGAAGGATCCGCTGACCGGTGAGACCGTGACCGTGCTCTGGGTCAAGGGCTCCGGCGGCGATCTCGGCAGCATGAAGCTCGACGGCTTTGCGACGCTCTATCTCGACAAGCTCGAGAGCCTGAAGAAGCTCTATCGCGGTCTCGCCCATGAGGACGAGATGGTCGGCTATCTCGCCCATTGCACCTTCAATCTCAACCCGCGCGCCGCCAGCATCGACACGCCGCTCCATGCCTTCCTTCCGAAGGCTCATGTCGACCACATGCACCCCGATGCCGTGATCGCCATCGCCGCCGCCGCGCGCAGCAACGAGCTGACAGCGGAGGCGTTCGGCCCGGAGATCGGCTGGCTGCCGTGGCAACGGCCGGGCTTCGATCTCGGATCGAAGCTCGGCGAGATGGCGGCGAAGAATCCGAAGCTCAAAGGCATCGTGCTCGCCGGCCACGGCCTCTTCACCTGGGGCGACACGTCGAAGGACTGCTACGAGCAGACCATAGGCATCATCCGCAAGGCCGATGCCTGGCTCAGGCAGAAGACCACGTCGAAGACCGCGTTCGGCGGCAGCGCGATGGCGCCGCTCGCGCAAGAGCAGCGCCGCAAGCTCGCTTCCGGGCTGATGCCGGTCATTCGCGGCAAGATCTCGGCGAAGCAGCTGAAGGTCGGGCACTTCAACGATTCGCCCGAGGTGCTGGAGTTCGTCTGCGCCAACGATCTCGAACGGCTCGCCGCCCTTGGCACCTCCTGCCCGGATCATTTCCTGCGTACCAAGATCCGGCCGCTGGTCCTGCGCGCCGATGCACTGGATGGGCTCGACGCGGCGCTCGAAGCCTATCGCGCCGACTACGGCGCCTATTACGCGCGCTGCAAGCGGCCGAACAGCCCAGCCTTGCGCGACCCCAATCCGGTCGTCTTCCTGGTGCCGGGCGTCGGCATGCTGACCTTCGCCGCGGACAAGGCGACGGCACGTATTGCGGGCGAGTTCTACGTGAACGCAATCAACGTCATGCGCGGCGCCAGCAGCGTCGACGCTTACGTCGGCCTCGACGAGCAGGAGGCCTTCGACATCGAATACTGGCTGCTGGAAGAGGCAAAGCTGCAGCGCATGCCGAAGCCGAAGAGCTTGGCCGGCCGCGTCGCCTTCATCACCGGCGGCGCCGGCGGCATCGGCCGCGCCACGGCGGAGGCCCTACTCGCCGAGGGGGCCTGCGTCGCGTTGGTCGATATCGACGGCGGGCGGCTGGAGAGCACGGTCAAGGAGTTTGTCGGCAGGCATGGCAAGGACCGGGTCTGGGGCACGGTGGCGGATGTCACCGACGAGAAGTCGGTGATCGACGCCTTCGCCGCAGCGGCCCGCCAGTTCGGCGGGCTTGATATCCTGGTCTCCAATGCCGGCATCGCCTCTTCGGCGCCGATCGAGGACACGTCGATCGAGCTCTGGGACAAGAACATGTCGGTTCTGGCGACCGGCTATTTCCTGGTGAGCCGGGAGGCCTTCCGTCTGCTGAAGGGGCAGGGGATCGGCGGAAGCATCGTGTTCATCGCCTCTAAGAACGCGATGGCGGCTTCCCCCGGCGCATCCGCCTATTGCACGGCGAAGGCGGCCGAGGTTCATCTCGCGCGCTGCCTCGCGCTCGAGGGCGCGCCGGTCGGGATCCGGGTCAACGTCGTCAATCCCGATGCCGTGCTGCGCGGCTCGACGATCTGGAGCGGCGACTGGCTGAAGGAACGCGCTGAAGCCTATAAGATCGAGACCAGCCAGCTCGAGGAGCACTATCGCCAGCGCAGCCTCCTGAAACTCTCGGTCTATCCCGAGGACATCGCCGCGGCGGTCCGCTTCTTCTGCGCCGAGGCCACCAAGTCGACCGGCAACATCCTCAACGTCGACGCCGGCAACGCCGTCGCCTTCACGCGCTAACAAAACCATCAGCCTGGGAGGAGAGCATGAGCGGCACCTATCGGATTTCCAGCGCCGAGATCGCCGAGCAGAACGCCAAGGCCCTGCCGGCGCTGCAGGAGGATTATGACGCGCTCGCCCGTCGCCTCGCCCGCAGCGGGATCGATATCGCGGCGGTCACCAAAGCCGTCGCCGGTTTCGCGGTCGCCATCCCGAGCTGGGGTGTCGGTACCGGCGGCACACGCTTCGCGCGTTTCCCCGGCGTCGGCGAGCCGCGTAATGTGTTCGACAAGCTCGAAGACTGCGCGACCATCCAGAAGCTGACCCGCGCCACGCCGACCGTCTCGCTGCACTTCCCCTGGGATCGGCCAAACGACATCGCGGCGACGAGGCAACTCGGCGAGGAGCTCGGGATCGGGTTCGACGCCGTCAACTCCAATACCTTCCAGGACCAGGCCGGGCAGAAGCAGTCCTACAAGTTCGGCAGCCTGAGCCACACCGATCGCGCAACCCGCGAGCAGGCGGTCGCGCACAACATCGAGTGCATCGAGCTCGGCAAGGCTTTGGGCTCCAAAGCGCTGACGGTCTGGATCGCCGACGGCTCCAACTTCGCCGGGCAGCAGCATTTCGCCCGGGCGCTGGAGCGCTATCTCGAGAGCATGCGCGCGATCTACGCTGCGCTGCCGGCGGACTGGCACGTCTTCATCGAGCACAAGCTCTATGAGCCCGCCTTCTACTCGACCGTGATCGCCGACTGGGGCACCAGCTTCTGGGCGGCCTCGCAGCTCGGGCCGAAGGCGCGCTGTCTCGTGGACCTCGGCCATCACGCGCCCAACACCAATATCGAGATGATCGTCTCGCGCCTGATCCAGTTCGGCAAGCTGGGCGGTTTCCATTTCAACGACAGCAAGTATGGCGATGATGATCTCGATTCCGGATCGGTCAATCCGTTCCAGCTGTTCCTGGTCTTCAACGAGCTGGTCGATGCCGCGGATCGGAAGGCGCTCGACGTGGCGCCGGCCTATATGCTCGACCAATCGCACAACGTCACCGATCCCGTCGAGAGCCTGATGGCGAGCGCCATGGAGCTGCAGCGCCGCTTCGCCCAGGCATGCCTGATCGACCGCGCCAGGCTGGAGCAGGCCCAAGCCGAGAACGACGCGCTGATGGCCCTCGACACGCTGAAGGCCGCCTTCAACACCGACGTGGCGCCGATCCTGGGTCTGGCGCGGCATCGCGCCGGCGGTGCCATCGATCCCATCGGCACTTACCGCTGGACCGGCTACCGGCGCCACAAGCAGAACGAACGCCCGGCCGTCGCCAAGCAGTCGGCGGGGATCGTCTAGCTCAGCGCCGCTTCTTCCGACCGGTTCTGGCTGACGCCTTCTTGGCCGGCCGCTTCGCCTTGGCGCGCGCTTTCGCCTTAGCCCTGGCCTTCGGTCTAGACCGCGCCTGCAGCGCCTCGGGCCTCACCGCCTTGCCGCTCGCAGCCGAGGCATAGGCCGCTTCGCAGCAGGCGAAGGTCTTGAAGTTGTCCTCGGCCGAGACGTCTGCCGGCTTGCCGCTCCTGAGTGCCGTCAGGATGTGGGCGCAGGTTGCGACCACGCTCTCCTGGATGATGTGCCAGGGCCTGGCACCCCAAACCGGCACTTCGGCATCGGCATGCTCGCGCGTGACGTTGCCCTCGACTGCGATCTCCAGGTCGAAATTGGCGTGCAGCAGGATCGAGCCCTTCGGCCCTTCGAGCTCAAGGATGGTCTGGGGGAAGATGTCCGGGACGCGATGGGCGCCGTAAGTGCATTCCACCATGGAGATGGCACCATTGGTGTGCTTCATCATCATGGTTGCGGTGTCCTCGCCCTTGGCCTTTGGATTCCTGCGCTGGGTCTCGCAGGTGAGATGCGCGACCTCACCGAGGAAGGCGCGCGCCAAGTCGCAGACATGGACGCCGAGATCGTTGATGACGAAGCGGGTCTCTTTCAGCAGGTAAGGCTGGCCCGTGTAGATGTCGTAGTCGGTGCGGAAGCTGACCCGGCCCCAGGAGGGCGTGCCGATCGTGCCCTGGCGCAGCAGCTCGGTGATCCGTCGCAGCGGCGCCTGGAAACGGAAGTTCTCATGCACCGCCAGGAACACGCCGGCCTTCTTGGCGGCCATGGTCATCGCCCGGCATTCGCCGAGATCGAAGCCGAAGGGTTTCTGCACCACGGTCGGGATGCCCTTGGCGACGGTCTTCAGCACCTGTTCCCGATGGCTCTCGACCCGGGTCACGATGTCGATCAGGCCCGGCTTCTCCTTGGCCAGAAGCGAGTCGAGATCGGTGTACCATCTGGGCACGTTGAAGGTCTTCGCCGCCGCCTTCGCCTTGGTCTCGTCGATATCGCAGACGGCGATCAGCTCGACGCCCTCTGAGCTCAAGTCCCGCCAGGCGTTGAGATGGTTCTGGGCAAAGAACCCGCAGCCGACCACCGCCACTCCGATCCGATCCGCCATCGTTCTCCCCTTTGTTGTGCGCATTGGATGCGGGCGCACCTCTTGTCAGTGTACCGCTCGAACGGTTGCAAACAATGGCGAGAATTGACAGGTCATCGGCCGCTGTCTAATCCCTTGCCGATAGACTGATTGGGGACCAGCCGAGACGATGGAGACGCCGAGCGAAGGGGCCATGGCGAGCCCGCCGGAGGAAGGCCGTGGCGCGTCCTCCCGGCTGGTCGGCGAGAGCCTGGTCTATATCGCCAGCCGGGCGCTGCCGAGCGGCATCACGCTCGTTACCGGGATGTGGCTCACCTGGTTCCTCCACCCGGAGGCGTACGGGCTCTACGGTCTCGGCACGGCGCTGGTCAACGTGGCGTCCTCGGCCTTCTTCGGCTGGCACGCGCTCTCGTTCATGCGCTTCTACCAGTCGAACACCGAGAACCCGAAATTCATGCCGACCATCGCCCAGACCTTCGTGCTGCTCTGTGCCTTGACCGGGCTCACCGCGGTGGCGGCCGGCGTCAGCGGCTGGTTGGATCGGGACTATCAGACGCTGATCTGGATCTGCGTGCCGGGCTGCTGGTTCTTCTCCTGGTTCGAGCTGTCGGCGCGGGTGCAAGTCGCGCGCTTCCGCCCCGTGAGCTATTTCTGGATGAACGTCGCGCGCAACGTCGGCATCCTCGTTTTCTGCATTACGCTCGCCTGGCTCACCCGGTCGCCGCTTGCGGTGCTCGCCGGCTCGTTCGTGGCGATGCTGCTCTCCGCCGTCCTGTTCAACGCCGGCGGATTCGACTTGAGGCCGCGCCTGTTCGACGGCGCCGCGGCCAGGCAGCTGCTCATTTTCGGCGGTCCACTGGCCGTCGTGCAAATCCTGACCGCCTCGTCTTTCGCCACAGACCGGTTCCTGCTGGATGCCTTCTCCGGCAAGGCCTCGGTCGGCTTCTACACGGTCGCCTATTCGCTGGCCCAGACCACGATCTCGACCATCGGCGCCGGGATCGATTCCGCGATATATTCGCGTGCGGTGCGGGCCGCCGATGCCAAGGATCCTGCAGCGCTGCAGGGACAGCTCACGCGCAACTGCATCCTGCTCCTCGCGCTGCTGCTGCCGGCCGCCGTCGGCGCCGCGCTGGTGGCGCCGGCGCTGGCGCGGCTCTTCGTCGGCCCCGAATATGTAGGCCCGGTCACGGCGCTCATCTCCTGGATGGCTTTCGCCGCGTTGATCCTGAGCTTCAGAGCGAACTACGTGGACCACGCCTTCCACTTTGGCAACTCGACCACGCGGCTCACGGTGGTGATCGCCACCATGGTGGTCGTCAACGTCGTCGCGGACCTGGCGCTGATCCCCCAGTTCGGCGCGGTCGGGGCGGCGATGGCCAGCATCGTTGCCGGCACGATCGGCCTCGTGCACGGGCTCATCGCCTCGCGCAGCGTGCTCAGACTGCCCTTCCCACCGCGCGAAATCGCGAAGATCGTCGCCGCGACCGCCGCGATGGCGCTCTTCCTCTGGCCGCTCTATGGCACGAGCAGCCTCTGGGGCCTCGCCCTGCAGGTGATCGGCGGCGCGGTGGTCTTCGGTGTAGTGGTCGTCGCCACCGACTTGATGGCGGTGCGGAAGCTCGTGGTCGCCCGTCTACGGAGGGCATGACCATGACGGAACGAATGATCCTCTTCGTCGGCTGCCGCAACCGCGCGGCGCAGGGTGCGCCGGCGACGAAGGGCAGGGGCATCTCGGTACTCGGCTTCGATCCCAAATCCGGTGCCGCGCAGCCGATCTCCGAGACGCTCGGCATCGACAACCCGACCTTCCTCGCGGTCGATCCGGAACGACTCTGCCTCTACGCGACCAGTGAGGTCGCCGGCTGGTGCGAGGGTATCGTCAGCGCCTATCGCTTCAACCCGGCGACGAACACGCTCGTCTATCTCAACAAGCAGCCGACCCTCGGCAGCACCACGGCCTATCTCGGCCTGACGCACGACCGCCGCTTCCTGCTGGCGGCGAATTATGCCGACGGGTCGGCGGTCGGCGGTCCGAACCAGGCGGTCGTCGTGTTCCCGATCCGCGGCGACGGCAGCCTGGCGCCAGCCTCGGGCACGGTGGCACACCATGGCTCGGGCGCCGATTCCAGGCGCCAGGCCGGGCCCCATGCGCATTGCGTCATCCCCAGTCCGGACGACCGGTTCGCGTTGGTCGCCGATCTCGGCATCGCTGCGCTCTACGCGCACCGGCTCACCGGCGATGGACAACTGGAACCCGGCGCGCCTTTCCCGATGGCGGCAGGCTCCGGTCCACGTCACCTGGCGCTCCATCCCTCGGGCGGTGCCCTCTATGCCATCAACGAGCTCGATTCGACGGTGACGGTGCTGGCCTTCGACGGCGCCAACGGCAGCTTCCGTTCGGTCCAGACCCTCTCGACCCTGCCGCCCGATGCCACGGGCGTCAACCATACCGCCGGCCTGCAGCTGACGCCGGACGGGCGTTTCCTCTACGGGTCCAACCGCGGCCATGACTCGATCGCGATCTTCGCGGTCGACGCGGCGACCGGACGCCTGACAGCGCTCGGGCACCGACCATGCGGCGGGAAGACGCCGCGCGCGGTCGGCATCGATCCTGGCGGCCGGTGTCTCCTCGTCGCCAATCAGAACAGCGACACGGTCGTCATCTTCCGCATCGATCGCGACAACGGCGCGCTCGCCGCGATCGGACGGATCGAGATCGGGACCCCGATGTGTGTCGCGTTCCTGGCCCTGTAGCTAACCCGAGCGCCGCGGCCGGTTCTTGCGCACGATCGCGACGATGATGAGCGCGAAGGTGACGAGCCGGGCGAGATAGATCAACGGCTCGGTTTCTTCGGATAACGTGGTCAGCGCCAGGAGCAGGCGAGCGGCGGCGTCCACGCCGAAGGCGACGGCGAAGAACAGGAACAGCGAATCACCGGTCTGCCGCCAGAAGCGAAGGAAGAACAGCATGGCGACGAAAGAGGCCATGGCGATGGCGCCCAGCAGGGCTGAGTTGAGAGCGCTCATGATTCGGTATCCCAGATGAGGCCATAGAGCAGCACGATCATGGCCGCCGCCGCGGAAAGCGCACGCCAGGTCGAGAGGTCGGAGTCGGGGAAGGCGACCTTATCCAGCACGAGCAGCAGGTTGTTCAGCGTCAGTCCGCAGAAGCAGAGCCCGCTCCAGAGCAGCAGGCGATAGCCGCCGCGCCGGTAGGCCCGGAGCAGCAGGAAGGCGCAACCGGCGGCCGTCAAAGCGCAGAGGGCGTAGATGAGAGCGGACATGCTCATTCGTCCTTCTTGAGCTTGAAGGCGTCTGCGAACTCGCGGATGCGCCGCGGCTTCGCATGGATCAGATTGGTGATCGGGATGAGATGTCTCTTGTAGCGTTCGGCCAGACGATCGACCAGCGCCGCCAGCTCGGGCGAGTGGGCGTCATAGCGGTACACGCCGTCGGCGGCGCTCAGCAGTCCGTCGTCGCACAGCCGTGCGAGGAAGAGCGCCGTCTCGTCCTCGCTGGTATAGAGCCTTTCCGCGACCCGGCGCCGGTCCCAGATGTCGCCCGGATTGTCGCGCAGCAACAGCAGCGCCTCAAGCTGCGCCACGGAATCGATATATCTGGCGATGAAATCCCGAATCTCCCTCGGGATCGGATCGTCCGGCATTCTATTCCGATTCTTCGGGTTGTCGCCCTGCCTCCCGGCGACACGGCGATCTTATGCCGAATCGATCGATGCGATCCAGCGGTTTAGAACATGCTCTTGATGTCGGCGGAGAAGGTCGGGTAGCCGTAGACCATGTCGGCGAGCGCGCTCGCCGGGATGCGATGCTTCATGGCCAGGGCGAAGAGGTGAATCAACTCCTCGCCGGCATGGCCGACGAAATGGGCGCCGAGGATCTGGCCGGTGGGCTCGTCGATGATGATCTTCGACCAGGCGGCGGTCTCGGCATAGGTCCGCGCCGAGAGCCAATTCAGCATGTCGTTCTTCTGCACCTTGATCCTCTTGCCGCTTTCTCGCGCCTCTTCCTCGGTCATGCCCAGGCTGGCGAGCGCCGGGATGGTGAAGACGCAGGAGGGAATGCTCGAATATTCAGGCTTGTGCTTCGGTCCCTCGACGATGTTGCGGCCGACGATGCCGCCCTCGTAGTTCGCGATCGGAGAGAGTTGCGGCGAGCTCCAGAGCGCGTCGCCCGCGACATGGACCGCGGGATTGCTGACCGAACGCAGCGTCTCGTCGACCATGACGCGGCCCTTCTCGACCCGCACGTTCGCAGCCTCGAGATCGAGTCCATCCACGTCGGCCACACGGCCGGCGCCGTTGACCACGCGCTCGGCCTCGATCGCCTGCTCGCGCCCCTCGTGTTCGAATGTGATGCGGAGCCGGCTACCCTGCGATTCGATCCGCGCGACCTTGACGCTGGTGTGAATTGCGATGCCGAGCCGTTCCGTCTCCTTGCGCACTTCCGCCACGGCTTCGGCATCGAGCGCCGAGAGCAGGCGGGGGAGCGTTTCGAGGATCGTCACCTTGGTGCCCGCCCGGGCATAGACATGGGCGAACTCCATGGCGATCACGCCGCCGCCGACGAAGACCACGTCCCGGGGCTGCTTGCGCTCGGAGAGCACGTCATCCGAGGTGACCATGTGCTCGGCGCCGGCGATCGGCAGGTGGCGCGGCTTGGAGCCCGTAGCGATCACGAAGTGCTTGCCTGCAGCGTGCGGTCGCCGAGCTTGACCATGTTCGGGCCAGCGAACGCCGCCGTGCCGCGCAGCACTTCTACGCCGCGGTCGGCCAGCAGCTTGGCCATCCGGTCCGGGACGTCCTTGATCATCGCCTTCTCGCGGTCGATCAGGGCCGTCCAGTCGAGCTTCGGCGTGCCGACCGCGATGTGATGCGCCTTGGCGCGCGAGATTTCGTCCAAAGCATGGGCGGCCGCGACCAGCACCTTCTTCGGCATGCAGCCGCGGTTGGGGCAGGTGCCTCCGAGATCGCGGGCCTCGATCAGCGCGACCGAGAGCCCGGCCTTGCGCGGCGCGACCGTCGCCCCCATGGCCGCGTTTCCGCCGCCGAGGATCAGCACATCGAACTTGTCGGTTCTCATGGCTCGCCCTCCCCGTCGCGGTAGCGTGTCGTCAATCCTGCGGCTCGTGGATCAGGACGCCGGTCAGGGCGTCGACCTCGCAGTTCCATGGCTCCGCGGCGATCGCGCGCTGGGCGCGATCGTATCCCGCCTGCCAGCGCGAGGCGATGCCGGCGGCGCTGAAGTCGATATCCTTGGTATGGTCGTCGTGATCGAAGCGGGGCGCCAGCAGGCGCACCACATGCATGGTCGTGCCGCAGCCGTAGGCGGCGAGCTCGGCCAGCATCGGGTCGGCTTTCTCCGAATTTGGAAGCCGCTTGGTAAGCTCGCGGATCACATGGCGCAGCCGGTGGATCTGCTGCTGGCGCGCGATGTGGCTCAAGCCCCGGCTGGAGTACTGGATGTCCTTCTGCCGGGTCATCACCTGCCAGATCGTCTCGGGCGCGTCTCCATGCGGCCGCCAGAGATTGACCGAGAAGATCAGGCTGTCGCGACGCGGATCGTCGTCGAGCACCACCTCGATCGGCGTGTTGGAATAGATGCCGCCGTCCCAATAGTGCTCGCCGTCGATCTCGATCGCCGGGAAGGCGGGCGGCAGCGCGCCGGAGGCCATCACGTGCCTGGCGGAGATTTCCATCTTGCGGCTGTCGAAGTAGCGCATCATGCCGGTGTTGACGTTGACCGCGCCGACCGTAAGCCGGGTGTGCCTGGCGTTGATCTCGTCGAAATCGACCAGCTCCGTCAGCGTCGCCCGCAGCGGCTCGGTCGAGTAGTAGGCAGCCTGGCCCGGTGCATGGGGGAAGTGCGGGCCCCAGAGCGCCAGGGGATTGGGTTGGAAAAACGTCGGGATGCCTTGCGCGATCACGCCCATGTTGGCGAAGGCATTGCCCCACTGCGCCAGCCAGTCGGCACCGAGCGGCGAGCGGTTGCGCACCCGGTCCCAGAACTCCTTGAGGCGATCCAGTCGGTCGCCCGGCTTGTTGCCGGCGATCAGTGCGGCGTTGATGGCGCCGATCGAGGTCCCGATCACCCAATCGGGCTCGATCCCGGCCTCGCTCAGCCCGTGGTAGACGCCGGCCTGGTAGGCGCCGAGAGCGCCGCCGCCCTGGAGGACGAGCACGATCTGGCCCTTGCGGCGGGCGCTGGCCGCCGCTTCGGCGCCCTGTGGTTGCACGGAGTTCATCGCATCTCCTCCTTGAGTCTCAGTCGAAAGGCCAGCAGGGCGGCGAGCGCCAGGGCGATGCCGATGCCGGCGACGCAGGCCGGCCAGCCGAGCCGGTCGAAGGCCTGGCCGAGGATCGCGCTGCCGACGAGGCCGCCGCAGAAGTAGCTGGCGAGATAGATGCCGCCGGCCGAGCCGCGGTCTCCGGTGGCGGCGCGGCCGACAAAACCGGTGGCCGCCGCCTGGGCGAAGAAGGTGCCGACCGCAACCACGGCGAGACCCAGCATCACCAGGGCGAGGCTGGACGTGACCAGCAGCGGCAGGCCGAGGCCCGCGAGCGCGAGCGCGCTCCAGAAGGTCGGGCGGGTGCCGAAGCGCATGACGGCGAGGCCCGCGAGCGGGGTCGTCAGGATCGAGGGCAGGAACACGAAATAGACCAGGCCGATCTGCATCGGGCTGATGGCGAAGGGTGCCCGCGCTAGCACGAAGTTCACGTAGGTGAAGGTGCCGATGAAGGCGAACAGGATGAAGAATCCGATGCCGAAGCTTGCCCTGAGCGGTCGGTTCCTCAGATGCTCCGCCCAGGCGGTCAGCGCGGAGGGGATGGCGCCGGTGGCCGCCATCGGCTTTGCGCGGCTCAGGGCCAGGAAGGCGATCGCGGCGCCCATGAGATTGAGCGCGGCAAAGAGATGGAAGTTGGCGGAGAGGCCGAAGTGGTCGGCAACCGCTGCCGACATCAATCGGCCGAAGAGATTGCTGGCGACGTTGCCGGTGATGTAGGCGGCGAAGGCGCCGCCCGCCGCTTTCGCGCTGCACTCCTCGGCGAGATAGGCGAGTGTCAGGGTGAAGGCGGCCGACATGAAGAGGCCCTGGATCACGCGCAGCGTCGCGAAGACGGCGAGGTCCGGGGCGGCGGCGAGCAAAGCCGTCGGGATCGAGAGGCAGGCGAGGCTGGCGACGATGCCGATGCGTCGGTTGATGCGCCGGCTGAAAAGCGCGACCCCCAGTCCCGAGAGCGCCATGCCGAAGGTGCTTGCGTTGACCGCGAGCCCCATGGCCGCCGGTGTCACGCTGTATGCTTTTGCGAGCGAGGGCAGGATCGCCTGGGTCGCGAACAGATCGACCAGCGTCAGGAACGCGATCACGCCGATCACGCCGTTGCGGAAGGCCGCGCCGGCGACGTGCTCGTGCGGCTTCGACATGCTCATTGCCTGCTCCTGGACAGTCATGGTGCATCCTCCGTCAAACAGGGATGCGCGTGGCGACGGTGTGAAGGGGCCGGCGCCACGCGCGGTTCGAGTGCCTGTGGGGGGCAGGCGCCCTTACATGTTCTTGTCCATCGGGTCGTGCATGATGTCGGCCGAGATCAGCACCACCGTCTTGCTGCCGGTGTTCTTCCACCAGTGCATGACGTCGGCGTCGCGCGAAGTGTCGCCGGCCTTGTGCACGATGCCGACCTTGCAGTCGTTGGCGTATTCGGTGATCTCGCCCGAGACGATGTAGATCAACGCCGGACGGTCGGCGTGGCTATGCAGCGGAACGATACCGCCGGGCTGGATGACCAGACGGCGGATGCGGAACATGTGGTCGTTCGCCTTCACCATCTCCTTCGAGAGGTCGATCTGCTCGAGCACGGTGTCGGTGACGCCGACCGGCTTGGTCGGGGCGTTGGCCAGCGCGTTCGGGCCCACCTCATTGGCCGGGCAGCCATTGGCGCTGGCGGCGGTGGAGGCGATCGCGGAAACGCCGGCGAGCAGTGCCGCCGCCGTCAGGTTGCGCCAGGTTCTGCGGCTCGGCTTGGTCGGCATCGTGGTCATGGTCATGGTCATGGGGTTTCTCCTCAAGAGGGGGTCTGGGATGGGTCGGTGATCTCGCCTAAGCCACTTAAGATCAGTGGTGGAACATCCGAATGCGGATCCAGGGCTTCTGATGATCGAGCTTCACCGTCTGCGTCCTCGACGTGACCGTGAGCGTGCTGGGCCCGACCTGACCGGTCGAGCTGCCGTCTGCGTTGGCGGCGATGGAGGCGATCATGGTAGCGCCGGCGAGCAGCGCGGAGGCCGCGAGGTTGCGCCAGCTCCTGCGGCTCGAATCGGTGATGGTCATGGTGTCTATCCTTCGATGGCTCTGGCTGGGTCCGAAACGGCCGCAGCGGCAGGAGCAACATCGCGCAGGCAGAGGCAAGGGGCGAATGCCGTCTGGCTCTGAATTCGATAGCGCTGGTTTATGAAACGTCCGCCTGATGTGGCTGGGAACTACTTGCTCTCGGCCATGTCCGTGCCATCCCAGTCGGCAGGCGGCGGCTGGTCGAGATAGCCCCGGCAGCGCACGATCATGTGGCGCGATGGCGCATCCCCACCCCGCTGCTGCTCGGTCGCTTCGAAGAGTGCAATCGCGCCGCTCCAGTCACGCGCAAGATAGCGCTCGAAGCCGGCGTCGTAGCGCTCGACCCAGGCGAGATCGCCGAGCGTTGCTCTTGTCTCGGTCGTGCCGAGCAGCTCATAGACCGTGATGCCGCCGCGCCTGCCATAGACCGCCACCTTGTCCACTCGCCGCACTACGAGTGCGTCGCCGGCTTCGGCGACTGTCGCCTCGCCGATCAGGATGTCGGTACCGTAGCGCTTGCTCAGCGATTCCAACCGGCTCGCGATGTTCACCGCATCGCCGATGGCGGTGTAATTCAGCCGGTCGTCGGAACCGATATTGCCGACCAGGACCTGGCCCGAATTGACGCCTATCCGCAATCCAACTTTCGATGCACCGAGTGCGCGCATCTGGTCGGCCGATCGCCGAAAGGCATCGCGGCAGTCAAGGGCCGCCTTGCATGCCGACAACGCGTGCTTTGGATTGGCCTTCGGCGCGTTCCAAAAGGCCATTACCGAATCGCCGATGAATTTGTCCACGTTTCCGGCATGCCGATGCACGACGTGTGACATAAGCTCGAGATGGTTCCCTAGTATCTCGACGATCCTCTCCGGCGCCGCTTCGGTCAGGCCGGTGAAGCCGGCCAGGTCTGTGAAGAGTACAGTGAGCGCTTGCGTGTGGCCGCCGGGTTTGGCCTCGATCCCCTCTCGTATCAGCGTCTCCACCAGATCGGCCGGCAGATATTTGCGGAAGGCGGAGAGGCCATTTGCCATCAACCGCATGGCTTGCGAAAGGTCGTCCAGTTCCTTCAACCGTGAGGGACGATAGATGACGCCCTCAAGATGAAAATGCTGGATCTGATGCATCTGCTCGGCGATGCCGCCGATCGGCCGGCTGATGAGCCGATGAGTGACGAGCGCACCCGCGATCGAGACCAGCGCTACCAGACCGACCACCAGCATGTAGAGCCGCCGGGTTGCCGCCGGAATGTCGCCGAGGATGTCCTCGGACGGAATCACGGTCACGATCACCCAATGCCGGAAGGGCAGGGGCGTAAAGGTGACGTAGTCGTCGATATCGGCCATGGCGCCCATCACGGCGACATTGCGCGGTGCCGGCATGTTGCCGAGGTCGATGCGGTCTTCGGCGAGCGCGCGTTGGATCGCGCCTGCCAGCGGATCGGCGATGCTGGCGAGATCGTGCCAGCCGCCCACCGTCGTGCCGTCGATCGCGCCGGCGCTGAGCACCTTGTTGCCAGGACCGAGAATGAAGGCGCGGCCATGGCGGGTGACCTTGAGCGCGGTCAGGAACCGCGCGAGGCGGTCGAGATCGATCCCGACCATCATGACGCCGAGATAATGGCCGTAGACCGTGAGCTTGCTGGAGATCGCGATCCCCGGCTGCTCGCCGATCGGGGTCTGCGCGTATTCGGTCCAGATCGGCGCTTTGCCTTGGTCGGCCGCCTGGAACCATTCCTGGTCGGTCGAGCGGAACGCGGTCGAGCCGAGGTCGCGGTTCAGGAACTCGATGTCGCCGACGATCGGCTGATAGCTATCGACGCGCAGCAGGTCGGCATAGGGCGAGGGCGGTCCATGGCGCACCTCGACCATGCGAATGCCCTCGTCGGCATCCTTCCTGGCACCGAAGAAGTTGCCGCTCGGCCAGCCGAACGCGACCCAGGAGATGCTGGGCTGCGATTGCAGCAGCGAAAGGAACACGAACTCGCGCTTGGCTTCGTTGGTGATCCGGATTACGTCCTGGAAGAAGACCGTGCGCAGCGCCTCCTCGCTGGCCGTCGCGTTGGTCAGCACCTGCTGCAGGTTGCCGGCGACCGTGTCGGCGATCCGGTTGTTGATCTCCTTGACGAGGTCGCTGGCGTTGCGGTCCGACGTGCGCTGCCAGCTTTCATGCACCAGCGCAGCAGTCAGGATACAGATGCCGGCGAGCAGCAACGTGAGGACCACGCCGATGCCGAGGCGCCGGAACCGCCGCGGCGTCGGCTGTCCCGGACCCGGCTCGGTCAAGCGGCGGATTCCTCCGTGGCCTTGGCCGGCGGCTGCTGTGCGACGCTCTCCGGCCATTTGTACCGGTCGATCGCCTTCACGAAGGTCGCGACCGCCGGTGAGAAGCGCCGCCCGGCCACGGTGGCAAGATGGATGGTGCGCGAGACCACCGGTTCGACGATCGGGCGGATGCAGAGCCCGGGGAGCACGGCGGAGAATTCCGGCATGAAGGCGATGCCCATGCCGGACATCACCATGATCTGGATCCAGTCCTCGCGCTCGGAGCGGAACACGTCGTCGAGCCGCACCATCTGCTGCTCCAGCACGTTCTCCAGCCGCTCGTAGTATTCGCAATTGGTGCGAGCGAGATAGGACTCGCCCGAGGTCTCGCGCAGCGGCACTTCGCGCATCGTTTCGAAACGGTGGCCGGGCGGGAAGGCGACAACGAAGCGCTCATCGTAAAGCTTGCGCAGGTCGAGCCGCTCGTTGGGCGCTTCCGGCGCGGAGGTGACCGCGACATCCAGCGTGCCCTCCATCAGCATGTTGATGAGCGAATCGGGGATGCTCTCGGTCAGCGACACTTCGATGCCGGGATGATCCGTCCCGAAACGCGAAAGGAAGCTCACGAACCGCACGGGGCCGATGGTGCACATGACGCCGAGCCTGAGCGGCGCGTCCTTGAGCTGCAGGAAGCTCTGCGCGGTCGAGCGCGCCTGCTCGCTCTGCTGCAGGACCGCCTCGAGCTGCGGCCGCACCAGATTGCCGAGATCGGTCACGTGCGTGAGCTTGCGCTCGCGGCGGAAGAGGAGTCCACCGAGCTCCTCCTCCAGCTTCTGGATGGCGCGAGTCAGCGCCGGCTGGGTGACGTTGCACTGCTCGGCCGCGCGCGTGAAGTTCAGGGCCGAGCAGACCGCCAGGAAATAGCGGATCTGGTGCATCTCCATTGGAATGACCTCGTTCTGGCCCAGCGTCTCTCCATGGACGTCCACGGGCCGCGGCGGATTATAGCCGCCGGGCATCGATCCAGCGATGCTGTTCCGGCATCGAAACCATAGGGGGTTGGCATTTTCTTGGAGCGGACATGCACGCGATCGTGAAGGCGCCGAAAGCGTCCAACGACGAATGGCGGGAGTAACCAGGAGATGAACGTGACGACCCCCAGGCAGCACCCCGCGGCACCCGAGACGGCGCCAGCCTCCGTCGAGACCAAGCACTTGAACCTGGCGTTGCAGGGCGGCGGCGCCCATGGCGCCTTCGCTTGGGGCGTGCTCGACCGTCTCCTGGAGGAGGGGCGCCTGGAGTTCGACGGCGTCTCGGCCACCTCGGCGGGTGCTATGAACGCCACCGTGATGGTTTACGGCTACCAGCAGGGCGGGCGCCAGGGCGCGCGCCAGGCTCTCGCCCAGTTCTGGCGCCGCATCGCCCATGCAGCGGCGCAGACGCCGTTCCAGGCGACTTGGTGGGACAAGGTCGCGGGTAACGAATCACTGGAGAACTCACCGGCCTTCGTCTGGCTCGACTACGTCAGCCGCGTGCTGTCGCCCTATCAGCTCAATCCGCTCGGCTGGAACCCCCTGCGCGACGTGTTGCTCGCCTCAGTTGACTTCGAATCCCTGCGCAGCAAGCCGCTGCCGATCAAGCTCTTTCTCTGTGCCACAAATGTGCGCACCGGCAAGGTGAAGATCTTCGAGGAGAAGGAACTCTCGGTCGATGCCGTGCTCGCCTCGGGCTGCCTGCCGTTCCTGTTCAAGGCGGTCGAGATCGACGGCGAGGCCTACTGGGACGGCGGTTACATGGGCAACCCGGCGATCTTCCCGCTGATCTATAACTGCGGATCGTCGGACGTGATGGTGGTCCACATCAACCCGATCATGCGCAGCGAGCTGCCGACGACGGCCGGAGAGATCATGAACCGCATCAACGAGATCAGCTTCAACTCCTCGCTGATGCGCGAGATGCGCGCCATCAGCTTCGTGACCAAGCTGATCGACGATGGCGCGGTCAATGGGATGCGACTGAAGCGGCTCAACATCCACGCGATCTCCGCCCAGACCGAGATGCAGCGGCTAAGCGTGCTGTCCAAGTTCAACGCCGACTGGGACTTCCTGCTGAAGCTGAAGGAGATCGGTCGCGAACACGCCGCCGCCTGGCTGGACGCCAATTTTGAAGAGATCGGCCATCGCTCGACGGTTGACATCGGGGAGGCCTACCTCTGACCCGGGGCAGGGATCACGCTGCCGTGACCATGCTCCCTCGCTATGGTTTTTCTGCCCAGGCGGCATTTCCGGCGTAACCCCGGACCCGCTAGGTTCGAACTGTCCGCGGGGCTCGTCCCCGACAAGCTATCCAAGACCCTGTAGCCAAACTGAGGAGACTAGAAATGAAGACCACCAGCCTGCTTCTTGCCGCCGCCTCCGCCGCCGTCGGCATCGCCGCCGCCAGCCAGGCCTTCGCCGGCCCGGCCGCGAAACCCGCCTATAACTTCGAGAAGTGCTTCGGCGTTGCGGCCAGCGGCCAGAACGACTGCCAGACCGCGACCAACTCCTGCGCCGGCACCGTCACCCAGGCGATGACCGGCGACGCCTGGATCTTCGTGCCGACGGGAGTGTGCGGGAAGATCTCCGGCGGCAGCCTCGAGCCGAAGAAGGCCTAACCCCCAAAAGGCCTGACCCCCAAAAGGCCTGACCCCGCGGGCGGCGGGGGCCTCTTCCCGCCGCCCGACTCTCTTGGAACCTCCATATTTCACGCGTGACCGGCCGTGCTCCAGAACATCCGCTTTCGCGACTGCATCCACCGGGGCATCGTCGGTCCAACGCCTGAAGCGGCTCTGGCTGCGGTGCTTGGCGAGATCTGCGCGCCGATCGGCTCTCCGATCGAGGCGGAGACGGTATTCGCTGGCACGGCACGCGTCCTCGGCAAGGCGCTCTTTTCGGCGGTCTGGACGGCCTACCGTGGGGCCCAGGGAACACCCATGCCGGATCCCCGAGGCTTCGCTGAATTTCTCGGTCGCACCGAACCAGGAAGCGGTCTGCCGCAACTGATCGATCAAGCGCAGTTCGATCTTGCCGTTTTTCTCGCCGCGCAACCGAGCCCGAGCCCGAGCGTCGGCGCCTGCTGCCTTCCGACTTCGATGCTGCGAGACCATCCCGAGATGGTGCTCAGGTTCCAGCCGGGCTGGCGCTACCTTCGTCTCTCGTACCCCGTGCATCGGGTTGCGCCGGACAGCCTTTCGGTCGAGCGGCTGAGTGCGCTCACGGGTCCGCAGGCCATCGACCTGCGCGTCGGGCCGGACGGGGACGGGGTTTCCGTCGTCGAGCTTTCGCCGGCTTCGTTCGTGCTGCAGTCCGAGCTGCGCACGGGCCGGCGCCTTGCCGAAGCGGCCAAGGCCGCACAGGCGGTCGATCCCATGCTCGATGTCGTTTCGACCGTCGCGGCGTTGGTCGCCCAAGGCGCGATCATCGATGCCGTGCTGCACTCCGTCGAGATTCCGATCACCCGACCGCAATCCCCAAACCCCGAACTACCGAGAGGAAACCCATGACCATGACCATGCGAATGGAAAGCCAGATGAAACCGAGCTGGCCTGCGCGGGTCCGCCAGACCTATGACAAGCTCGGTCTATTCCCTTTCAGCATCGTCCAGCTGATGGCGCGCTTCAGCCTCGCGACCATCTTCTGGCGTTCGAGCCAGACCAAGAGTGCCAACTGGGACCTGACCTATCAGCTGTTCGCCAGCGAATACAAGGTGCCGGTCCTGTCGCCGGAGGTCGCCGCGACGCTCGCCTACTCCCTCGAGCACTACGGCGCGATCCTGCTGGCGCTCGGACTCCTGAGCCGCGTCGTCACGCTGCCACTGATCGGCATGACGCTCGTGATCGAGATCTTCGTCTATCCGCTGAATTGGCCCGATCACCTGATCTGGCTAACACTGCTGCTCCTGATCTTGACCCGCGGCCCCGGCGTCGTATCTCTGGACTATCTCGCCAAGCGTTACTTCAACCGCGCCTGACGCGAGGCGCGAGACTGTGACCGCGATGCCCGACACCACGAAGCTGGAGATCGCGTCGGCGACGGGAAGCGACCCCGCTCTTCCCGACCTGCCGCATGTGGTCGTCCTCGGTGCGGGCTTCGCGGGGCTCGCGGCGGTCAAGGCATTAGCCCGCACGCCCTGCCGGATCACGCTAGTTGACCGACGCAACTATCATCTCTTCCAGCCGCTGCTCTACCAGGTGGCGACCGCGGCGCTTTCTCCGGCCGATATCGCGACGCCGATCCGCAGCATCCTGCGCCACCAGCGCAACGTCTCGGTACTGATGGCCAAGGTCGATGGCATCGACCGGGTCAATCGGAAGGTGATGTATGGCGGCAAGTCGGTGAACTATGACTATCTGATCGTCGCCACCGGTGCGCGCCACGCCTATTTCGGCCATGATGAATGGGAGCGCGTGGCCCCGGGCCTGAAGAAGATCGACGACGCGACGCTGATTCGCCGTCGGCTGCTGCTCGCCTTCGAGCGCGCCGAGACCAGCGAGGACCCTGCCCAGCGTCGGGCGTTGCTGAACTTCGTCGTGGTCGGTGGCGGCCCGACCGGGGTCGAGATGGCGGGCGCCATCGCCGAGCTCGCCAACCACGCGCTGATCGACGATTTCCGTTCGATCGATCCATCGGAGGCACGGGTAGTCCTGGTGGAGGCGGGGCCGCGCATACTGCCCGCCTTCCCCGAGGCCTTGGCCCGGTCGGCGCAACGCGCTCTGGAGAAGCTCGGCGTCGAGGTGATCACCGGCAAGGCCGTGACCGCCTGCGGCGACACCGAGGTCACCATCGGTGGCGAGCCGGTTCCCTCCGAGACCGTAGTCTGGGCGGCCGGTGTCGCCGCGTCGCCGGCGGCGCGCTGGCTGAACGTCGAGAAGGACCGCTCGGGCCGCGTCATCGTGGCCTCGGATCTCTCGGTCCCAGGGAGCCCGGAGATCTTCGCGGTCGGCGACACGGCGAGTGTGCCCTGGAAAGACGGCGCGCTTGTTCCCGGCCTTGCCCCGGCGGCGAAGCAGATGGGCGACTACGCCGCCCGCGTGATTCGCGCGCGGCTCGCTGGCGCGGCCGCACCAGCGCCGTTCCGCTACCGCCATCTCGGCTCGCTCGCGACCATCGGCCGTGCCGCGGCGATCGCCGATTTCGGTTGGCTCAATATCCGGGGTCGTTTCGCCTGGCTGCTCTGGGGTATGATCCATGTCTGGTTCTTGAACACCTATCGAAGCCGGATCCTGGTCGCCCTGCAATGGCTCTGGGCCTATTTCACCTATCAGCGCGGCGCGCGCCTCATCACTTCACCGGGCGGCGATGTGGAATGAGCACAGAAATATGCTGATCGGGATCGGCTGGCGTGCGCCGCATCATGACGCGGTGCTCCAGGATCTGCCGCAGGCCGGCTTCCTCGAAGTCCATGCTGAGAACCACATGGGCGGCGGACGGCGTATCGCGATGCTCGAAGCCGCGCGCTCGCACTATCCGATCTCGATCCACGGCGTCGGCCTCTCGCTGGGCAGCGCGGAGGGGATCGATGCCGAGCATCTCGAGCGGCTCGCGGCGCTCGTCGAGCGGATCGAGCCAATGCTGGTGTCGGAACATGTCGCATGGTGCCGGCAGGGCGGTGCCTATCTCAATGATCTGCTACCTTTGCCCTATACCGAGGAGGCGCTCGGGATTCTCGTGGCCAACATCGATCGCGTGCAGCAGCGGTTGCAGCGGCCGATGCTGATGGAGAATCCCTCGACCTATCTCGAGTTCGTGCACTCCACAATTCCGGAAGGCGAGTTCCTGGCGGAGATGGCGCGACGCTCCGGCTGCCGTTTGCTGCTCGACGTCAACAATCTCTATGTCAATGAGCGCAATCACGGCCAATCGGCCCGTGCCGCAATGGCGTCGCTCGATTGGGCGACGGTGGATGAGATCCATCTCGCCGGTCACCATGTCGCGGATCTCGGCGATGCCACCATCCTGATCGATGATCATGGTTCCCACGTCGCCGAACCGGTCTGGGAGCTCTACGCCGAGGCGTCGGCGCGATTTCCCGGCGCGGTCACGCTGATCGAATGGGACAGCCGAATCCCGGCGCTGGATGTACTGCTGGCAGAGGCGGCCAAGGCAGACGCCGTGCGCGCTGGCTTCGCGCCGAGGCGAGACCATGCACAGGTTGGCTGAGCTGCAGCGGGACTTCGCCGCCTCCCTGCGTCGTGGAGAACCGGCCGCGCTCGGCATCAAGCCGTCGCCGCTCGGCCCGGAGCGCCGCATCGCGATCTATCGCAACCACCACCGGATCAGCCTAGCCGGGGCGCTGGCCGCCAACTTTCCGGTGACGGCGCGGGTGGTCGGCGAGGACGCGTTCCGGACACTGGCCACGGATTTCTTGGCCGCACAGCCGCCCGCCGAGCCGCGCCTCAGCGCCTATGGCGGCGGCTTGGCCGATTTCCTGGAACGCGATGGACGGGTGCAGGCGTTGCCTTACCTTGTCGACGTTGCGCGTTTCGATTGGGCCTTCAATTGCGCCGATCGGGCCGAAGATACGGAACCATTTGGACCGCAACATCTGCAGGCGCTCGACGAAGAATGGTTGGCGAAGCTCATGTTGCGGCCGCATCCGTCGCTGACGCTGCTTTCGTCGCCCTATCCGTTGCTGCGGATCCGCAATCTCGCCTTCGGCAACGGTGACGACGGAATCTCGCTCGATACCGGCGGAGTCGCCCTTATGATCTGGCGCCGGGGCGGCGCGGTCTCTTGTGAGAGCCTGGATCCGGCTGCGTTCAGCTTCGCCGCAAAGCTGGCGCATGGCGCGATGCTCGGCGAGGCCGCGGCCGGACTCGATGCTGAGCGACTGCCCCAGGTTCTCGCCGCCACCGTGTTGACCGGGGCCTTCGTGACCCCGTGATACCTCAATCGTGCTGGTCGAGGAAGTCGCCGACGCTCTTCACGTAGAGCTCGGTCTCCTCCACATGCGGCATGTGACTCGAATATTCGAAGACTTTCCAGCGCACGTCCTTGATCTTATCCGCATAGGGCTGGACGGTCGGCGGCGTCGCCTCGTCATAGCGGCCGGAGATCAGCATGGTCGGAACATTGATGCGATGGAGGCGGTCGATGATGCTCCAATCCTTCAGGGTCCCCACCACATGGAATTCGCTCGGCCCGTTCATGGTGAAATAGACCGTCGGGTCTTCCTCGATGAGCGCGAAGCTCCGCGCCACTTCGGGCGGGTTCGGCACCACCCGGCAGACGTGCCGGTCGTAGAACACGCGCATGGCGGTCTGGTATTCCGGCGAGGTCGTCGTGCTGGCGGCCTCGTGCTTCAGCAACGTCGCCTGGACCTCCGGCGGCAGCGCGGCGCGGAGCTTGTTCGCTTCCTCGACCCAGAGCCTCATCGAGGCCGGTGAGTCGGAGATCACCAGCGACTTCAAGCCCGCTGGTTGCGTCACCCCGTGCTCGGCACCGAGCATGCCGCCCCAGGACTGGCCGAGCACGTGATAGGCGTGGCTGATGCCGAGATGCGTCAAGAGATTGTCGAGCTCGTCGAGAAACAGCTGGACGGTCCAGAAATCGGCACCCTTATCCCTGAGATGGGTCGAGTTGCCGATGCCCAGCTGGTCGTAGTGGATGACCGCGCGGCCTTGTCGCGCGACCAGTTTGATCGAATCGACGTAGTTATGTGCGGCACCGGGTCCGCCGTGCAGCACCACCAGCGGCTTCTTCAGCCAGCCGAGTTCTCCCGTGATCCGGTACCATGTGCGATAGGCGCCGAAGGGCGCTTCACCTTCGGTGGTGCGTGGTTCAGACATGCGCTGCATCCCCTAAAAATCAGCGGTAATCGACGGGTCGTGCACTTGAGCTAAGCCGGCCGACCGCGTCTTGGCCAGCTAGCAGAATGGTTAGCCGCCGCACGGCGAACAATAGGGAAACACCCAATCCGCCTTCGGCGACCTAACCATTTCACTAGGTTTGCCGCCTCGTGCCCCGGTCCTAGGCTCGCGAGCAGTTGCGGCGGCCACGGCGGTAATCCCGGGTAAAGACTCCCAGGAAAGATCCTCGAGGTAAGACCCTCTGGCGAGAACCGTCGGTTTCAGGCATGTTGCAATGCAAGAGCGGGCGGCACTGCCGCCCGTCGCCGCAACAAGAAAAGCTGAAATGACAGGAGGCCTTCGATGACGAGACGGAAATGGTTCGGGATCTCCGCGGCCGCGTTCTGCGCGGCGGCGGTTGCCCTCGGCAGCACAACGCCCGCCCAGGCGCAGGATCACAAGGGCGGCAAGATGCGCCTGGTGGCGGTGGCCGCCGCCGGCACGCTCGACCCGCAGATCAACTATACACTCCAATATTGGCAACTCTATCGCGGTCTCTATGACGGGCTCTTGGCCTTCAAGCGTGGCGTGGGTGAAGAGGGTTTCAAGATCGTCCCTGATCTGGCCGAGGACATGCCGCAGGTGGCCGATGACGGCAAGACGTACATCTTCAAGATCCGCAAGGGCATCAAGTTCTCCGACGGCTCCGACCTCACGGTGAAGGACGTCGTCGCCTCGTTCCAGCGCATCTTTAAGGTTTCCAGCCCCACGGCAGGCTCGTTCTACAACGGCATCGTCGGCGCGGACGCCTGTCTGAAGACGCCCGATACTTGCACGCTCGACGGCGGAATTTCGGCGGATGAAGCCGCCAACACGGTGACCATCCACTTGACCGCGCCCGACTCCGAGTTCTTCGACAAGATCGCGGTGCCGCATGCCGCGATCGTGCCGGCGAGCGCGCCCACCAAGGACGCGGGCGACGTGCCGCTCCCAGGCACCGGAGCCTACATGGTGAAATCCTACGATCCCAACAAGCAGATGGTGATCGTGCGCAATCCTAACTTCAAGGAATGGAGCGCCGATGCCCAGCCGGATGGTTATCCGGACGAGATCGACTACGATTTCGGCATGACCGACGAGGCAGAATATACCGCGGTCCAGAACGACCAGGCCGACTGGGCCTATGACCAGCCGCCAACCGATCGCTTGGCCGAGCTCGGCACCAAGTACAAGGACCAGATCCACGTCACGCCGCTCACTGCGATGTGGTATGCGCCACTCAATGTCAACATCCCGCCCTTCAACAACGAGAAGGCGCGCGAGGCTCTCGCCTATGCCGTCGATCGCAACGCCATGGTGAAGCTGTTCGGCGGCAAGGTGCTGGCACAGCCGGTATGCCAAGTCCTGCCGCCCAACTTCCCGGGTCACGTCGACTATTGCCCATTCACCAAGAATCCAGGCGCAAAGTGGACGGCGCCCGATATGGCGAAGGCGAAGGCGCTGATGAAGGAGTCCGGAACCGCGGGCCAGGAGGTCACCGTTATCACGCAGGATACCGCCATCGACAAGTCGGTCGGTGTCTATCTCGCCAGCGTGCTGCGCGATCTCGGGTACAAAGCGACGGCGAAGGCGATCTCCGCCAACATCCAGTTCACGTACATCCAGAACACCAACAACAAGGTGCAGATCAGCGTCTCGCAGTGGTACCAGGACTATCCGGCCGCGTCGGATTTCCTGAACGTGCTCTTCGGCTGCGGCTCCTTCCATGAGGGATCGGACTCATCCATCAACATCTCCGGCTTCTGCGACAAGGATATCGACGCCAAGATGCAGGAGGCGATGGCGACCGCCGTGAGCGATCCGAAGAAGGCCAACGACATGTGGGTCGAGGTAGACAAGATGGTGACCGACAAGGTGCCGGCAGTCTTTCTGTTCACGCCGAAGCACGTGGACTTCGTCTCCAAGCGGCTCGGCAACTTTCTCTTCAATCCGCAGTTCTATTGGATGGTCAACCAGTCCTGGGTCCAATAGCGACGGCTCGGACCTTCGACTGGCATAGCACCGCATGACAGCCTCGGTTCCACCGATCGAGCAGGATCGGCAGAACCTTGGACCAGCAACCCGGCCGGCCGCTGCGAGACAGCGGTCGGCCGTGGGTCCTTGGGTCACCGCTTACCGCAAATTGGTCCGCGACAGGGCGGCGATGGCCGCCCTGGCCGTATTTCTGCTGATCGTGATCGCCTGCTGTTGCGCACCGCTCTACGTGTCGCAGTTCAGCCATATCGATCCCTTCCAGTCCAACATCGACGGAACCGTAACCCTCGACGGTCAGGACGTTTCGATCTTGGAACCTTCCACCGAGGGTCTCGGCCTCGGGACCACGCCGATCGGGCCGACCTGGGAGTTCAACACCTTCTTCCTCGGCGCCGACGCCCAGGGGCGCGACGTCTTCGCGCGACTGCTCTACGGCGGCATCAATTCGCTGCTGATCGCAACCGGCTCGACCATCGTCTGCCTGCTCTCCGCAGCGCTCATGGGCGTCGTCGCCGGATTCTTCGGCGGCGCGGTCGATGCGACGCTGTCGCGCATCCTCGACGTGATCTGGGCCTTTCCAGTCTTCCTGCTGGCGATCTCGCTCTCCATCGTCCTCATCAGCCAGGATATCGAGATCGGGCCGATCCGCATCACCGCCGGCAGTCTCTGGCTGCCGATCTTCATCATCGGCATCGTCTATATCCCTTATGTGGCGCGTCCAATCCGCGGCCAGGTGTTGACTTTGAAGAACAGCGAGTTCGTGCTGGCGGCGATCGGCCTCGGCGTCCCTAGCCGTCGCATCCTGTGGAAGGACATCCTGCCGAACGTGGCGACCACGTTGATCGTGTTCGTGCCGCTGATGATGGCCCTCAACATGCTGACTGAGTCGGCGCTGTCCTTCCTCTCGATCGGCGTGCAGTCGCCGGATGCAAGCTGGGGCACCATCATCCAGGATGGGCAGGATGTGCTCTACACCCGCCCGATGGTCGCGTTGGCGCCGGGCATCGCCATCGCGGTCACCGTGCTCGCACTCAACGTGCTCGGCGATGGGGTGCGCGACGCGCTCGATCCGCGCTCCAAGCTCAGGCTCGGCCGGGACTAGGCGATGCTGAACACGCTCATCCGCCGTCTGATCCAGATGGTTTTCGTGATGTTCGGCATCAGTGTGGTCGTGTTCCTGATCTTCTTCGCGACCCCCGGCTCCGATCCCGCCTCGCGGATCGCCGGTCGCAATGCCTCGCCGGACGTACTGGCAGCCGTCCGACATGACTTCGGGCTCGATCGGCCGCTTCCGGTGCAATATGCCCTCATGATGAAGAAGCTCTTCATCACCCAGGACCTCACCTCCTTCCAGAACCGCGGCCTCCAGGTGGTCCCAGAGATCGAGCAAGCGACGCCCGTAACACTCTCCCTGGTGATTGGTGGCGCAATCCTTTGGGTGATCTTCGGCATCCTCGTTGGTCTTGCCGCGGCCGCGACCAAGGGCAGCATCATAGACCGCGGCCTGATGATCCTCGGCCTCATCGGCATCTCGATGCCGGTCTTCTGGTTGGGCGAGGTCTTGAACCTCATCACCCAGAGCCGGTTTCACGAGACCTGGCTGTTTTCCTGGGTTCCGGCGCTCGGCTACAAACCGCTGCTCCAGGATCCCTGGGAATGGTTCAAGACCATGTTCATCCCCTGGATCTCATTGGCCGTGCTCTATATCGGCCTCTACGGTCGCGTGCTCCGGGCGAGCCTGATCGAGGCCGCCGAAGAGGACTACATCCGCACCGCGCGATCCAAGGGTCTCACGGAATCGCGCATCATGATCCGTCACGCGCTTCGTACCTCACTGATCACCTTCGTGACGCTGTTCGGCCTCGATTTCGGCGCATTGGTTGGCGGTGGCGCGCTGCTGACCGAGGTCGTGTTCGGCCTGCAGGGTGTCGGTAAGCTCACCTATGATTCGCTGAAGAACCTCGACCTGCCGGTCATCATGGCTTCGGTGATCTATGCCTCCTTCTTCGTCGTCGGCGCGAATTTCCTAGTGGACATGGCCTATGCCTACCTCGACCCCCGAGTTCGCGGCCGCTAGGCCGCAACAGACTGGGTCCGCGGCCGCCAGCGATGCGGCAACACCTCTCCTCGAGGTGCGCGACCTCACCGTCTCGTTCCGCACCCAGGTGGGGCTGGTGCGCGCCGTCTCCGGTGTCTCTTTCACCATCGAGGCGCAGGAGATCGTCGGCATCGTGGGCGAATCGGGCTGCGGCAAGACCGTAACGCTCTTGAGCGTGGTCGGCCTGATCAACGATCCCAACGCCGTCATCGGCGGCTCGATCAAATACAAGGGGCGGGAGCTGATCGGCCTGCCGCAGCACGAGCTGCGACATGTGCGGGGCGAGGAGATCGCCATGATCTTCCAGGACCCGATGACGGCGCTGACGCCCGTCTACACCATCGGCTGGCAGATCGCCGAGCAGCTGCGCGCCCATACCGGCCTCTCGGCCCGCGCGGCACGCAGGCGCGCGATCGAGCTGCTCGAGGAGGTGGGGATTTCGAACCCCGATCTCACCGTGGATCGCTATCCGCACCAGCTCTCGGGCGGCATGCGCCAGCGCGCCTTCATCGCCATGGCACTGTCCTGCAATCCCTCGCTGCTGATCGCGGACGAGCCGACCACAGCGCTCGACGTGACCGTGCAGGCGCAGATCCTCGATCTCATCCGGCGCCTCCGGCGCGATCACGGCTCGGCGGTCATGTTGGTCACCCACGACATGGGCGTGGTCGCCGAGATCGCGGACCGCGTCGTCGTCATGTATGCCGGCAAGATCGTCGAGGCGGGATCGAAACAGCAGGTCTTCGAAGCGCCGCAGCATCCTTACACCTGGGGTCTATTCAACTCGATCCCGCCGCTCGAAGGCGCACGGCCGAAACGCCTGGTCTCGATCCCCGGCGCGCCGCCTTCGCTGCTCAACCTGCCGGAGGGATGTTCCTTCAGCCCGCGCTGCAGCCAGCGGTTCGAAGCTTGTGCCCAGCGGCCGCCGCTCGAAGGGTCGGAGGGCCATCTCGCGGCCTGCTTCATTCCGCCGAAGGACCGCGCCGCCGCCAGGTTCCGCGCGGCACACCCCGACAGCCGGCAGAGCAGGGCAGGGCGGTGATGGACGCGCAGCTCTCCAGTTCCTTGCCGCTCCTCAAGGCGCGCAACGTCTCGAAGCAGTTCCGGGTCGGCAACAACATCATCCCCGGCCAAAATGCCATCGTTCATGCGGTCGATGATGTCTCGCTCGACGTCTGGCGCGGTGAGACGCTCGGCCTGGTCGGCGAGTCCGGCTGTGGCAAGTCGACGCTCGGCCGTTGCCTGGTGCGGCTCTACGAGATCACCGCGGGCAAGATCGAGTTCGAGGGCAACGATATCTCGACGGCCGGCGCGGGCGCGCTGCGGCCGATCCGCCGCCGTATGCAGATGGTGTTCCAGGATCCCTATTCGTCGTTGAACCCGCGTCGCCGGGTCGCCGACCTGCTGTCCGAGCCGCTGAAGGTGCATGGTAGGCGCAGCCGCGCCGAGATCCGCGAACGCGTCGCCGAGCTGATGCGCCTGGTCGAGCTCCAGCCCGACCATCTCAACCGCTTCCCGCATGAGTTCTCCGGCGGCCAGCGCCAGCGCATCGGCATCGCGCGGGCGATCGCGCTTGAGCCCAGTCTGATCGTGGCCGACGAGCCGGTTTCGGCGCTCGACGTCTCGATCCAGGCGCAGATCGTCAACCTCTTCGCCGACCTGCAGGAACGGCTCGGGCTCACCTATGTCTTCATCGCGCACGATCTCTCGGTGGTGCGCCAGGTCTCGACCCGCACCGCCGTCATGTATCTGGGCTCGATCGTGGAGTCGGGACCGACCGAGGAGATCTTCAAGGCGCCGCGCCATCCTTACAGCGAGGCGCTGATCTCCGCCGTTCCGGTCGCCGATCTCGAGCAGTCGGGTAAGCGCCAGCGCATCGTCCTTCAGGGAGACGTGCCGAGCCCGATCAACCCGCCGAGCGGCTGCCGCTTCCACCCGCGCTGCCGCTACGCCACCGAACGCTGCCGCCTCGAGCGCCCCAAGCTCGCGCCGATCGACACTAATCGGCTGGTCGCGTGTCACCACCCCGTCGGGCTCTGAGGCAACTTCGATGGTCCTAGGTGTGGGCTACCGCTGCCCGTCGTGCACCTTGACGTCCGCCGCTTTCAACCCGCCGCTGCGTTCATGTACGCGGCCGCCGGTCGCCATGGCGAGGCCGTAGACGATCTCGTCCCGCCGCGGCGCATCCCAGACCGTCATCTCCGCCGTGCCGAAGTGGCTGCGCACATAGGCGGCGTGGATGTGCCCTAGCGGAACCATGAGGCGTGTGCCCAAAGTGCCGACGGTCTTCGCCGCGGGTACGATCGCCTTCGGCTGCCCCAACTCCGCACGCATGGCCCAGCCGCCGGCCTCATGCCAGAGCGCGCCATGCTCCAGCTCGCCATCCTCGCCGACGATGGCGCCCTTGCCGTACGCCTCGATCTTGTCGGCGCCGAGGCGCTCGATCAGCGCTTTCGAGAGCAGCGTGCCGAGTTGGCGCAGCTCCGCCATGAAGGGGATGAGGTCCGGCTCGTAGCGGCCTGCAAAGGGATTGCGGATCACGGCGAGCGCCATGCCGATGCGCAGCGGCGCTGGAAGGCGCGGCCCACGTTCATGCCAGGTCTCCTCGACAGCGATCTGGGTCTTGCGGATATCGAACGGCATCAGGAGACCGCCACTTCACTGATGAGCTTCGCGCCGCGCGAATGCATGAAATAGAGTCCCATGTAATGCGCCACGTCCTGCGGATGCGCGGCGCTCGACGGCAGGCCGAGCTTCTCTGCAACCGACCGCGGCAGGTCATAGGTCGAGCACCCGGCGTCGTAGACCAGGATTTCTTTGAGGCTCGGCATGAGCCCGTGATTGCGCGCCGAGAGCATGGTCAGCACGAAATCCATGACGCAGATGTCGGTGCAGATGCCGACCACCAGGATCTCATCGAGGCCGTGCTGGTTCACCCAATCGACCACGCGGTTGCGGCCATCTTGCGTGATTGAGCCCACGAAGCCGTTGATGCAATCCTTCCGCACCAGCGTCGTATTGCGGTCCTGCTCCAGCCAGGCGAGCTCAGGCACCAAGTTCTCCTCGCCCGTGCCGGCCTCGCAATGGGGCGGGTAGGGCGGCTCAGGCTTGCCCGGGACGTGGGTGTCGAGGAAGGCGAAAATCGGGCGACTGCCTTCTGTGAACGTGCGCGCCAGGCGATCGGTCTCATCGACCATGCGACTGACCTGGGCATTCGGCGAGGGCGGCGCGAGATAGCCGGCACCGACGGTCGCGAATCCGTTCACCTCATCGACGATCACCAGCCCCAGCTTGCCGGCACCGAGCTTCGCCGTGCCGATCGAGAGCGGCATCGCCTCCTTCAGCTGCTTGACCAGCTGACTCTCGGTCGGCGTTGCTCTGTTCATCTAGGGCCTCCTTAGAATGCGGCGCGGAATATTGCCGCCGATATCGGGCGACCACAATGCGCATCCCGCGACATTGCCCATTGACTCCCGAGCCTAGCGGCAAGATCATTTGTGTACAAACAATCTCGTCCCTGGAACCCTTTTGGGCGAGGGCCTGCCGCTGTTCGCACAACCGACCGGGCTCGACGAAGCGTTGGACCTCGCGGCGAAGTACCGGCCGCTGGTCTTGGCCGGCGGCACCGATCTCATGGTCGGCGCGCGAGCCGAGCTCGGCCCAGGCCCGGTGCTGGATATCTCCCGGGTCGCCGAGCTGAAGGGCATCGCGTTTTCAGCCGACGCAATCACCATCGGCGGCGGCACGACCTGGAGCGAGCTGGTCGCCGCCGATCTTCCCTGCGGCTTCGACGGACTGAAGGCGGCGGGGCTGGAAGTGGGCTCGGTGCAAATCCAGAACCGCGGCACCATCGCCGGCAATCTCTGCAACGCCTCACCCGCCGCCGACGGCGTGCCACCGCTGCTCACCCTGGACGCGACGCTTGAAATACGCTCCGCCACCGGTGCGCGCCGCATGCCGCTTGCCGAATTCATCACGGGCAACCGCCGCACGCGGTTGGAGCCCGGCGAGCTGGTGACCGCGATTCAGGTGCCGCGCCGCCTGGCAAACGGCCGCTCCAGCTTCCTGAAGCTCGGCAGCCGGCGCTATCTGGTAATCTCCATTGTCTCGGTCGGCGTCCTGCTCATCGAAGGCGGCGGTCGCGTCGCCGAGGCGCGTGTGGCCGTCGGTGCCTGTTCGGCGGTCGCCGTGCGGCTGAGGGCGCTGGAGCAGGCGTTGCTCGGCCGCGCGCTGGTGCCGTCGCTCGCCGATGCTGTCGAGCCTCGTCATGTTGCAGGGCTCATGCCGATCGACGACGTCCGCGGCACCGCCGGCTATCGCCGCGGTGCTGCGCAGGAGCTCATCTGCGACGCCTTACGCACCTGCATCGAAGGACGCGCCGGAGGCATGGCGTGAAGCCCGAGCCGGCACCGATCCGCTTCCGGCTGAACGGCTCGGCCGTCTCGACCGATGCGCCGCCGGCCATGCGCCTATCCCATGCCCTCCGCGAGCATCTCGGCCAGCGCGGTGTCAAGGTCGGCTGCGATGCCGGCGATTGCGGCGCCTGCACCGTGCTGATGAATGGTGCGCCGATCTGCTCCTGCCTGACCGCGCTCGGCCAGGCCGCCGGCGCTGCAATCGAGACGGTGGAAGGATTGGCGGAAACCGATCCGCTTGCGGCGAAGCTGAAACACGCCTTCCATCGCCACGGGGCGGCGCAGTGCGGCATCTGCACGCCGGGCATGCTGATGAGCGCGACGGCATTGCTGCGCCGGAATGCTACGCCCAGCACGGCCGAGATCGAGAATGCCCTGGGCGGCGTGCTCTGCCGCTGCACCGGCTATCGCAAGATACTCGCCGCGGTTGCCGACGCGGACGGCGTCGAGACCACGGCTTCAATCGAGACCGGCCATGCGGTCGGCGCCCGTGTGAAGCGGCTCGACGGCGCGCGCAAGCTCGACGGTAGCGAGATCTTCGGCGCCGACGATTGGCCGGAGGACGCGCTGGTCCTGCGCTGCATCCGCTCGCCCCATGCCCATGCGTGCTTCCGGCTCGGCGATCTCGACGCCTGGCGACGCGCGAATCCCGGTATTGCACGCGTCTTCACCGCCGCCGACGTACCGGGCCGCAACATGTTCGGTACGATCGGCCCTTTCATCGACCAACCGGTCTTCGCCCGCGATGTCGTCCGCTTCGAGGGCGAGGCGATCGCCGCCGTCGTCGCCGATCCAGAAACGGCGTGGTCGCTCGACCTCAAGGATTTCCCTGTCACCTGGGAGTCGCTGCCACCGCTCGTGCGCATCGACGAAGCAACCGATGCCGCGGCACCGCAGCTGCATGAGAATCGCGCCCGCAATCTCCTGACCGAAGGTCGGGTGCAGCACGGCGATCCCGCTGTCGGATTCGCGGAGGCCGAGGTCGTCGTCGAGGGTGCATTCTCGACGGGATTCGTCGAGCATGCCTATATCGAGCCCGAAGCCGGATTTGCGCGCCGGGCCGGTGACCGGATCGAGGTCCAGGCCTGCACGCAGTCGCCCTACCTCGACCGCGATGAGGTGGCGGCGATTCTCGGCATTGCGCCGGAGCAGGTGCGCATTCTCCCGACCGCGGTCGGCGGCGGCTTCGGCTCCAAGCTCGATCTCTCGGTGCAACCCTTTCTCGCCGTCGCCGCCTGGCATCTCGATCGGCCAGTGCGCATGGTTTATTCGCGCACGGAGTCCATGATGACGACGACCAAGCGACACCCGGCGCAGATCCGGATGAAAGTCGGCGCGACCCGCGACGGCATGATCCGCGCGATCGAGTTCCACGGTGACTTTAACACCGGCGCCTACGCCTCTTGGGGACCGACCGTCGCCAACCGCGTGCCGGTGCACGCATCCGGCCCCTACCACGTGCCGCACTACAGGGCGACCACGCGGGCGATCCACACGCACTTGGTGCCGGCCGGCGCGTTCCGCGGCTTCGGCGTGCCGCAGACGGCGATCGCCCAGGAGCAGCTCTATGACGAACTCGCCCTGAAGCTCGGCATGGACCCGCTGGCGTTCCGCCTGAAGAATGCGCTCTCCGGTGACAAGCCGACCGTCTGCGGTCAGGTGCTGGGGAGCGGCTTCGGCTTCAAGGCCTGCCTGGAAGCGCTCGTGCCGCATTGGCGCCGCGCCCGCGCCGAGGCCGAGACCTTCAACCGCACGAGCGGGCGGATGAGGCGTGGCGCCGGCATCGCCGGCATGTGGTATGGCTGCGGCAACACCTCGCTGCCCAATCCCTCCACCATGCGCATCGGGTTGAAACCCGGCGGCCGCCTCGCGCTGTTCCAGGGCGCCGTCGATATCGGGCAGGGCTCCAACACGGTTGTCACGCAGATCGCCGCCGATGCATTGGGTGCGCCGCTCGATCGCTTCGATCTTGTCGGCGCCGATACCGACCAGACGCCCGATTGCGGCAAGACCTCGGCCTCGCGTCAGACCTTCGTCACCGGCAAGGCGGCCTTCCTCGCCGCTCAGGCCCTGCGTCAGCAGATCCTGCGCCTCGCCAACGCCGGAGAGGATGCTCGGCTCGAGTTCTCCGATGCCGCGATCACGGTGATCGAAGGTGAACGCCGGCAGCATCTCGATCTCGCGCGCATGCCGCGCGACGATCGCGGTTTTGTCCTGCTGGCGGAAGAGAGCTTCGATCCGCCGACCACGCCGCTGGACGCCAACGGGCAGGGTTCGCCCTATGCGGTGTACGGCTCGGGCGCGCACATCGCCGAAGTGGAGGTCGATACCGATCTCGGCCTCATCCGCGTCCGCAGGATGACCTGCGCCCATGACGTCGGCCGCGCCATCAACCCGACCCTGATCGAGGGCCAGATCGAGGGCGGCGTGGCGCAGGGCCTCGGCATGGCACTGATGGAGGAGTTCTTCCCCGGGCGCGGCGAGAACCTGCACGACTACTTGATCCCCACAATCGGCGACATTCCGCCGATCGAATCCATCTTGATCGAGGATGAATCGCCGGTGGGCCCGTTTGGCGCCAAGGGTATCGGCGAACAGGCGTTGATCCCGACCGCACCGGCGATCCTGAACGCAGTCCACCACGCGACCGGCATCCGCCTCCGCCGCGTTCCGGCGATCCCCGACCGCGTCCATGCGGCGCTGCTGGCGCTCAAGGAGCACCGCCATGCCTGACGGCGATACCGTCCGCTGCGACGCCTGTCCGGTCACCTGCTTCATCAAGCCGGGCATGGCGGGCGCCTGCGATCGCTATGCCAATGACGGCGGTATACTCGTGCGTGTCGATCCGCTGGTCGTGCTCGAGCACACCGTGGAGGCGGGAGAGAAGGTGGTGCCGTTTTTAGGCGCCGGCGGCGCCGAGTGGAACGGCGAGATCGTAAAGTCGCCCGCCGCCTTCGTCACCGCGATCGGCGCCGGCACGACCTATCCCGACTACAAGCCAGCGCCCTTCATCGTTTCCTCCAAGGTCGAGGGCGTGGACACCGTCACCGTTGTCACCGAAGGCATCTTCAGCTATTGCGGCTGCAAGGTGAAGGTTGACACCGACCGTCACCTCGGCCCCGAGCGCAACTTCGTGCGCGTCGACGGAGAGCCGATCGGCCATGTGACGACCGGCGAATACGGGTCGCAGATGCTGTCCTTGGGCGGCGTCAATCACCTGACTCATGGAGGCAAGAAGGAGGGCCGCGTCACCTGCGACGCGCTGCTGCATCTCTGCAACGGCGAAGCGGTGGAGATCGCCGTGGATGACGGCGCCACGGCCGTGATCCAGGCCGGCAAGCCGCCGGTCATCAACGGTAAGATCGAGGAGCGCATGCGGGTCGGCTGCGGTTCCGCAACCATCGGCATGTTCGCCAAGCAATGGTACGGCAAGGTGGATGAGGTCGTCGTCGTGGACGACCACATCACCGGCGTGCTCTCGGAGCACCAGGCGGGCAAGGTGCTCGGCGCCGGCGAGACCGGCATCAGGATCCGCGGCCGCAAATCGACACCGGGCCGCTACTTCCACGTCGCCGAGCCCGGTTCCGGCTGGGGCGGCACCAATGTCACCGACCCGCTGGAGATCGTTACCGGCTTCGATGCGAAGCACGCCTGGCCGGGCCTCCGCATGCTCATGGTGAGCACGACCGGCGAGCAGCATGCCTACTACGAGCTCGACGAGGCGCTGAAGCCGGTCGAGAAGGATCTGCCGGAGAACCTGAAGGAGTCGGTCGAGCGCATCGCCGAGAATTGCGAGCCGGCGCTGGCCACCGTGCTCTTCATGGCCGGTGCCGGCGGCTCCCTGCGCGCGGGCGTCACCGAGAATCCCGTGCGCCTGACCCGCTCGGTGCGTGAGGCGATCACCCGGGTCACCGCCGGCGGCGCGCCGGTCTATGTCTGGCCGGGCGGCGGCATCACCTTCATGGTCGACGTGACGCTGCTGCCGGAGCGCGCCTTTGGCTACGTGCCGACGCCGGCCTTGGTTGCGCCTATCGAGTTCACCTTGAAGCGCGAGGACTACGCCGCGCTCGGCGGTCATATGAATCACGTGCGCCCGGTCGAGGACGTGCTGAAGGATGTCTCGCTGCGCCAGGTGCGCGCGGCGGAGAGGCGGCGCTGATGCGGGAGAAGCTCGTCCGCCGCCTCGCCGACGGCAGGCTGCTTCTGCAGGACGGCCCAATCGATCTCATCATCGAGGCCGTGGGTGAGAGCGCGCGCGCCTATGGCGCCGCCGCGCAGCGCTTCGACACGATCCTCGACGCGCTCTGCAGCGAGCTGCCGCTGCTGCGCACGCCGGCGCGAGAGGACAGCGCGCCCCAGGGGGCCGTGGCGCGCCGCATGTGGAATGCGGTTCTGCCGTTCTCGCGCGACCGCTTCATCACGCCGATGGCGGCGGTTGCCGGCAGCGTCGCGGAGGAAGTGCTGGCGGCGATGACGGAGACCGCTGCGCTCCGGCGTGCCTATGTGAACGACGGCGGCGATATCGCCGTGTTCCTGGCGCCGGGCGAGTGCTTGCGCATCGGCTTGGTGGATCGGCCCGACCGGCCGAGCCTGTTCGGATCGGTAGAACTCCGCGCCGACCAACCGGCGCGTGGCATCGCCACCAGCGGCTGGCGCGGCCGGAGCTTCTCGCTCGGCATCGCCGACGCGGTCACGGTGCTCGCCGATTGCGCCTCGGGCGCCGACGCCGCGGCGACCTTGATCGCCAACGCGGTCGACATCCCCGGCCATCCCGCGATCACGCGCCGTCCCGCCATCGACCTCGATCCGCAGAGCGATCTACAGGATCGGCTGGTGACTGTTGCCGTCGATGGGCTCGACGCCGTGGAAATCAACACCGCGCTCGCCGCTGGATGCCGCGTCGCGGAGGACTTCCTGGGCCGCGGCTTGATCCGTGCCGCCGCCTTGCACCTTGCCGGCGAGACCCGCACGGTCGATGGCGCGGCGCTGCTTCGCGCCGCCTGAACGAAGAGGGGATGATGAAAGCCAAGATCCGCAAGATCGTGACCGTGGTCGAAGAGACCCGGCAAGAGGCCGGCCGCGATATCAATCCGCCGACCCGTCGTGCGGCCGCGATCGCCGTCATCGCCAATCCTTTCGCCGGCCGCTATGTCGAGGACCTGGCGGAGCTGATCGACATCGGCGAGGAGTTGGGCGGGCTCTTGGGCGAGCGCGCGGTGAAGGCGCTCGGCATCGATCCCTTGAAGGCCGAGAGCTATGGCAAGGCGGCGGCGGTGGGCGAGGCGGGCGAGCTGGAGCATGCCGCTGCGATATTGCACCCGAAGCTCGGCGCGCCCTTGCGCAAGGTACTGGGCAAGGGCGCGGCGCTCATTCCCTCGGCGAAGAAGCGCGGCGGCCCTGGCGTGACGTTGGACATCCCGCTCGGTCACAAGGACGCCGCCTTCGTGCGCAGCCATTTCGACGGGATGGAGGTACGCGTGGTCGATGCTCCGGCGGCGAACGAGATCCTGGTCGCGGTCGCGGTCACGGATTCCGGCCGGCCGCTGCCGCGGGTCGGTGGGTTGAAGGTTTCCGAGATCAAGGGCGAGGACGGGTTGCGGTGAAGCCCAAGCCCGCCACGCCGCGCGCGAATGTCACGCCGGCCTCGGGCTACCGGCTGGAGCAGCAGGTCGGCTACGTCCTGCGCCAGGCCTCGCAGCGCCATGCCGGCATCTTCGCCGCGCGTATCCCGGAAGCGCTGACCGCGACCCAGTTCTCCACGCTGGTGCGCCTGCAGGAGGTCGGCCCTTGCTCGCAGAACAAGCTCGGGCGGTTGACCTCCATGGACGCCGCCACGATCAAGGGCGTGACCGACCGGCTGATCCAGCGCGGCTTGGTCGAAGCGTGGCTCGATCCCAAGGATGGCCGCCGTCGCCTGCTGGCGCTGACGCCCGCCGGGCTCGATCTCGTCGCGCGCGCCATCCCCGCGGCGATGGAGATCACTGCCGCAACACTGGAGCCGCTCACGCCCGATGAGCGGGAGGAGTTCCTGAAACTGCTGAAGAAGCTGCGATAGCGGCGCAGCCAGGCTTCAAGGCTGGGTCGCGTCCGGTTCGAACGGCTGTCCAGGTTCCAGCTTCCACAACCGGCTCTTCACCCGGTCGCGATAGACCCCGCGCGGGAACTTGTGCAGGTAAGCCTTGTAGTCGGCAGGGTTCCGGCTGGCCTTGATCGTGTCCCAGAAGGCAAAATCGAGCAGCGACAGGTTGCTGAGCGGCATCACGTCGGGCGTCAAGGGAGCGACCTTGTCCAGTGCCACCTTCGGTCCGTTCGGGTCGAGGATCGCCAGCCGGTTGGCCGCGAGCTCGACGAAGGCGCCCTCCGGGAACCGCTCTAGATAGGTTCTGAAATCCTTCGGCTCCTGGCTGTTCTGGATCTCGTACCAGAGGGAGATTTCCGCGTTCGGTGATGCAGCGGCATCGGCGAAAGCGGTCGCATGCAATGCCCAGAACAGGGCCGCGCGCAAGATCGGAATCAAGAAGGCGCGTCGGACCATCAGTGAGATCCGACCAGGCTCGGCACGCGAGTCGCCGGCGGCGTGTTGCGGCTTCTCTGCGTGCGCACGACGCCGTCGATCACGGTCATGCCGATGCCCGGCAGGTCACCCAGCCGGATGCTTTCGAGCAGGTCCTTGCCGGCGGAATGCTGCGCCTTGTCCAGGAACACGAAATCCGCGGCGCGTCCGACCTCAATCAGGCCGACATCGAGCTTGCGCATCCGCGCCGTATTGCCGGTCGCGAAACAGATCACGGTCTCGGCCGGCACCTCGCCCAACGAGGATAGCATCGAGACCATGCGGATGATACCGAGCGGCTGAACGCCCGAGCCGGCGGGGGCGTCGGTGCCGAGGATGACACGCTCCAAGCAGCCGAGCTCCCTCGCCGTGTGGAGGGTCAGGAGGGCCGCGCGTTCATTGCCGTTGTGCACGATCTCGAGCCCGCGCTCGCATTGCTCGCAGAGGCAGGTGATCTGCGTGTCGGGCAGGGCGGTGTGGCCGCCGTTGATGTGGCCGATCACGTCGGGATCGGCTTCCAGGATCACGTCCTTGTCGATCAGCCCCGAGCCGGGGATCGAGGGGCCGCCGGTATGGATGGTGCTCTGGATGCCGTGCTTGCGAGCCCAGGCCACCATCTTCTTCGCCTCGTCTCCGGTCTTGACGCCGCCGAGGCCGACCTCGCCCAGCAGGGTCACACCGGCCGCCGCCATCTCCTTGAAATCTTCCTCGACCATGCCTTGCTCGATCACCGGCGCGCCGCCATGCACCTTCACGCCGGCAGGACGCGCATTGGCGAAGATGCGCTGCGAAGCGATGGCGAAGGCCTTCAACCCCGCGATGTCCTTCGGCCGGCCAGGCATGTGCACCTCGCCGGCCGAGATCATGGTGGTGACGCCGCCATGCAGGCAGCTCTCGATCCAGCCGAGCTGGTTTTGCCGCGGCGTCCATTCGCCGGCCACGGGGTGGACATGGCTGTCGACCAGGCCTGGCGCTAGCGCGGTGCCATTGGCATCGATCACCGTCTTCGCCCCGGCGAGGTCCAGGTCCTTCTCGCGACCGATGGCGCTGATCCGGCCGTCCACCGCGATCACCGTATCGCCCGATCCGATCGGTACCTGGAGGTCGCCGGTCAGCAGCAGCCCGATATTGCGGATCACCAGCTTGCCCGCGGGCCCGCCGCCGGCCGGATCAAGCGCCATGAATGCCTCCTCGTTCGTGCTTGAGCCGTATTGTTGCACGAAACGAGAGGCGCGCGGCAACCCGTGCTTACGCGATCTTCGCGCGCACCTCTTCGCCCACGTTGCCGGCGCTGGGACCGATCTGCTTCTGCTCACTGGTCGGGCGCAGGGCGAGGACGGCGCGGATGTCGGGCTCATCCATCTGCTCGGGATTGAGGAAGCGGTAGGAGTAATCCATCCAGACGTTGGATTCGAGGAAGAGGTCCATGAGGTCGGGATCGAGGTGCCCGTTCTTCTTGAAGTTGCCCATGATGCGGATGGCCTCGCTCAAGGGCTTCGCTTTCTTGTAGGGCCGGTCGCCCGCGGTCAGCGCCTCGAACACGTCGGCGATCGCCATGATGCGCGCCAGCACCGACATCTGGCTGCCCTGCAGCTTCCTGGGATAGCCGTTGCCGTCCATCCGCTCGTGATGGCCACCGGCGATCTCAGGCACGTTTCGCAAGTGCCGCGGGAAGGGCAGGCTCTCCAGCATGATGATGGTCTGCACGATGTGGTCGTTGATGATGTAGCGCTCCTCGTCGTTGAGAGTGCCGCGCATGATCGAGAGATTGTAGAGCTCGCCGAGATTGAACTTGTGCTCCGGCACCTTGAGCTGGAAGCCCCACTGGTTGTCTTCCGGCATCTGGTCGCGCTCCTCGCGGACCACGATGTGCTCCAGCTTGTCGTCGATCACCCGCTCGATCGCGGGGAGCATATTCAGCGGGCGTTTTGCGCGACGCTTGGTTTCTTCATGCGACAGGCCGAGCCGGTCGTCGAGAGTGCGGGTCCAGGTGCGCTTGGAGATTTCCTTGAGGCGCTCGATCTTCTCCGGCGCCATGGATTCACCGCCGATATTGGCCTCGGCGACGAAGGCGTAGTCCGCATCGATCTCGGCGTTGAATACCTCGATCTTGGCGTCGATATCGGCCACGTTCTGGCCGGCCAGCCGCTCGCGCAGCAGCCGGATCTCGTATTCCCGCTTCACCACCTCGAACCGGGTGCGGATCTCGTGGATCCGGTTGTAGAGCGTCTCCAGCTTGGTCGCCTTGTCGACCACGTATTCCGGCGTCGTCACCTTGCCGCAATCGTGCAGCCAGCTCGCGAGCTCCAGAGCCTCCCATTCCTCCTCGGAGAGGCGGAAGTTGGCGAACGGGCCGTAGCGCTGCTTCACCGCGGCCTCGGCTAGCATCTTGGCGAGAGCGGGAACACGGGTGCAGTGGCCGCCGGTATGCGGCGACTTGGCGTCGATCGCGCTTGCCACCAGTTTGATCAAGGAGTCGAGCAGGTTCTTCTGGGCGATGAGCAGCTGCTTGTTTTCCAGCGCGATCGCGGCGCTGCCGGCGATGGCGCGGATCAGCGAGAGCAGGTGACCGGAGGGCGTTTCATCTTGCAGGTCAGCTTCGCCGTCGCTTTTAACTCTGGTCTTCGCGGCGGCCTTGCCATCGCTCTCCGTGACCAGCAGTACGACGCCGAGCGTTTCGCCGCGCGTGCTCGGGAGCGGAACGGCGATCAGTGAGACATGCTCGCTGGTGACGCCGAGCTTGTGAGCGACCGCGCGATCGACCGATTTCAGATCGTCGCTGCGCATGCGCCGCTCCTCGACCTTGCGCCGCATCGCCACGTCGGAGACGATCGAGTTGCGAATCTCCAGGGGCACGCGGACCGCATACTCCTCGTCGATCGTGTTGAAGGTGGTGCCGTCGCGGGTGCGCGCGATTTCCAGGCGCAGTGCCGACCCGTCGTGCTCCAGCAGATAGACGGCACCGCCGGCGGCGCGGGAGACGTCGACCAACTCGCGTAGGATGCGATCGAGGAGCGAGGAAAGGTCGCGCTCAGCGGTCATTGCGGCGCCGATCTCCAGGAAGCGCCGAATGGTGGTCTTCATCTCGTTCATGATGATCGAGAGCTCATCCACTTCATGAATGCCGGTGTTGACCGCGACCGTGTTGGAGAAATCGAAGTCGCGGATCGCTTGGGCTTCCTCGGTCAACGTGTTGAGCGGATTGGAGAGCTGCCGCGCGAGCGCCCAGGTGGCGAAGACCGACAGCAGCAGCAGCGCCGCCGAGACCGACATCAGCATCCAGGAGATCTGGTAATAGCCGGCTGCCATCTCGTTTTGCGGCAACCCGATCAGCCACTTCAGCAGCCAAAGGCTGAATACTGCGATGGCGATCACCGCGATGACGAAGAGAGCGACGAAAAACCCGGTGAGATGTCGTCGCAGCGGATACTTTCGCGGCTGCTTGCGAAGCGCAAAGGTGGCCCGAAGAACGGTCGAGTTCATCTCAATGGCTTTCAGCTAGCGCACACAAATGTGTAGGAGAGCAGAGCAGATCACTCTGCTACCCAGTGTAGTATCGGGCAAGATCGTTGTTAGGGCGTTAACCGGCCATTCACATCCCGCTGCAAGCGATTGCCGTCACCAGACCAGGGTGTGCGTTTTGGCGCTCAAAAGCCCAGATTCCCAGGAAATTCAGGATGCTGCAGTGCAGCGCAACGCAACGCTGCGATCAAGCGTCAAGCGCCTCGCTGTAGCCGAGCTGGCGCGACACCGACCCAGCGCATTGTCGGAGGCGCGCAGCGAGCTCGCCGATCCGGCTGCGCCAGTCGCGGGGCTTCAACCCCGTGATGCTGATCGCGCCCGCCGCATGGCCGCTGCGGTTGAAGATGCAGGAGCCGATGCAGGCGACGCCCTCGGTGTCTTCCTCGTCGTCGATCGCATAACCACGCTCCTGGGTCGCCGCGAGCTCCTTCATCAGCAGCGGGATCGCCGTGATGGTGCGCGGCGTGCGCCGGGGCAGGCTGGTCTGCGCCAGGATCCGCAGCGCTTCCTCCTGTGGCAGGGCCGAGAGCAGTGCCTTGCCGACCGCTGAGCAATGCGGCATCTCGCGCCGGCCCAGCGCCGCATCGAAGCGGATCGAGCCCGGTGCATCGACCCGCCCCACGACCACCGCGAAGCCCTCGTCCAGGATCGCGAGCCGCGAAGTCATGCCGAGCTCGGCGGTGAGCCGCCTGAGCTCCGGCATCGCCACATCTGTGAGCGCTATATTGGCGACTGCCATGTCGCCGAGCCTCGCCAGAGCCAGGCCGAGGCGGTAGCGCCGGTTGGCGCCTTCGGTCATGTCGGAAAGAAATCCGCGGTTGAGCAGTGTCTGCAGGAGCGCGTAGACCGCGGCCTTGGAGAGGCCGAGCTCCCGCGCAAGGTCGGTCAGCCGAGCACCTTCCTTGCCGCGCGTTGCGATCAGCTCCAGCAGGTCGAGCGCCCGCCCGAGGCTCTGCACGCGATAGCGCTCATCCAGGCTTCGCACCCGCTGATCCATGATCGACCCTTCCCCTTCGCTCCATTCCCCTTCGATGCAGAACGGGTCGCGATTGACCTCGCGCCGGTTCAGGCACTAGGCTAGTGTAGCGATACAAAACCTGGTTTGGCTATACCAAACCAACATGAAAGCACAGGGGCGGCATGAGCGAGAATCGGCGCAAGCTTCGCTCCGAGGCGTGGTTCGGCGGCGAAGGCAAGAACGCCTTCATGCATCGCAGCTGGATGAAGAACCAGGGCATCCCCGGCGATCTGTTCGACGGGCGCCCGGTGATCGGTATCTGCAACACCTATTCCGAGCTAACGCCCTGCAACGCGCACCTGCGCGAGCTGGCTGAGCGCGTGAAGCGTGGGGTCTACGAGGCGGGCGGGTTGCCGCTGGAATTTCCGGCGATGAGCCTCGGCGAATCCAATCTCCGCCCGACCGCGATGCTGTTCCGGAATCTCGCCAGCATGGATGTGGAGGAATCGATCCGCGGCAATCCGATGGACGGCGTGATCCTGCTGGTCGGCTGCGACAAGACCACGCCGGCACTGATGATGGGTGCCGCGAATTGCGATCTTCCGACCATCGTCGTCTCCGGCGGGCCGATGCTGAACGGCGATTTCCGCGGCCAGAAGATCGGCTCCGGGACCCATGTCTGGAAGTTCTATGAGGATGTGAAAGCCGGGCGCATGTCGCTGGCCGACTTCCTCTCCGCCGAGCAGGGCCAGAGCCGCTCGGCCGGGAGCTGCATGACCATGGGCACCGCCTCGACCATGGCGTCGATGGTGGAGGCGCTCGGCATCGGCATGCCGGACAATGCCGCCATTCCTGCGGTCGACTCCCGCCGCGCAGTGCTGGCGCAGATGGCGGGCCGGCGCATCGTCAAGCTTGTCCAGGAGGATGTGCGTATGTCGCAGATCCTCACCAAGCGCGCCTTCGAAAACGCGATCCGGGTCAACGGCGCGATCGGCGGCTCGACCAACGCCGTGATTCATCTGATCGCGATCGCCGCAAGGCTGGGCGTCGATCTCACGCTCGACGACTGGGACAAGCTCGGCCGCGATGTCCCGACCATCGTCGACCTCATGCCCTCCGGCCGGTTCCTGATGGAAGACTTCTATTATGCCGGCGGCTTGCGCGCGGTGATGCGCGCCATCGGCAATGCCGGCTGGCTCCACCTGGATGCGATGACGGTCAGCGGCAATACCATCGGCGAGCTCTGCCGCGAGGTGGTCAACTACAATGAAGAAGTGATCCGTCCGCTGAACAATCCGCTGACGCCCCATGGCGGCATCGCGGTGTTGCGCGGCAATCTTGCACCCAGCGGCGCGGTCATCAAGCCATCGGCGGCGACGTCGAAGCTAATGCAACATCGCGGGCGGGCGATCGTATTCGAGAACATCGAGCACTACCATGCGCGGGTGGATGAAGCCTCGTTACCGATCGACGCCGACAGCGTGATGGTGCTTAAGAATTGCGGGCCGCGCGGCTATCCCGGCATGGCCGAGGTCGGCAACATGCCGCTGCCGCAGAAGCTGTTGAAGCAAGGCGTCACCGACATGGTGCGGATCTCCGACGCGCGGATGAGCGGCACCGCCTACGGCACCGTCGTGCTCCACACCGCGCCGGAAGCCGCGGTCGGCGGACCGCTCGCCTTGGTGCAGGACGGCGATTGGATAGAGCTCGACGTCGCCGGACGGCGGTTGGAGCTCGATATCTCCCGCGACGAGCTGGAGAAGCGGCGCACCAGATGGACGCCACCCAAGCTGCCGGTCGAAAGCGGATATCAGCAGCTCTATGTCGAGCGCGTGCTGCAGGCCGATCGCGGCTGCGATTTCGACTTCCTGGTGGGACGGCGGGGGGCTGCGGTGCCGCGGCATTCCCACTGATGACGCTGGCACCCAAGGAACTGGCCCCGGGAGAAATCGCGGCGCCGGCGGTCTATCCGAGCCTCAAAGGGCGCGTCGTCTTCATCACCGGCGGCGGCGGTGGGATCGGCGCCAGCCTAGTCGAGCATTTTTGCGCCCAAGGCGCGAAGGTCGCCTTCGTCGACATCGAAGAGGCGGCCTCCAAGGCGGCGGTCGAGCGCATCGAGAAGAAAGGCGGTGCCAAACCGCTGTTCATGCAATGCGATCTGCGCGACATCGAAGCGCTGCATGTCTGCATCGAGCAGGCGAAGCAGACGCTCGGCCCGATCCGCGTCCTCATCAACAATGCCGGCAACGACGACCGGCATTGGACCAAGGATGTGACCGTCGAATACTGGGACGATCGCATCGCAGTCAATCTGCGGCATCAGTTCTTTGCAGCCCAGGCGGTGCGGCCGCAGATGCGCGATGCCGGCGGCGGCTCGATCATAAATTTCGGCTCGATCACCTGGATGGTGGGCGATCCCGATTGCCCCGCCTATGTCACTTCCAAGGCGGCGGTCACCGGCCTCACGCGTGCGCTCGCCCGCGAGCTCGGGCCGGAGAAGATCCGGGTCAATTGCATGATGCCCGGTTGGGTCATGACCGAGAGACAGGTGAAGCTCTGGCTCACTCCGGAAGGCGAGAAGCAGATCGACGACCGGCAGTGTCTGAAAGACCGGCTCTATGCGCCCGACATCGCCCGCATGGCACTGTTCCTGGCGGCAGACGATAGCCGCATGTGCACGTCGCAGCATTTCATTGTCGATGGCGGGTGGGTCTGACGCCGATGCGCCTCATCCAGTTCCGGCAAAGCTCCGGCGCCCGTGCCGTCGGCCTGGTCACCCAGGGCGGCAAGCATGTTCATCCTTTGCAAGGTTTTGACACGGTCTATCGTCTCGCCCAGGCGGCGATCGACCAGAACCGATCGCTGGCCACACTGGTGAGCGCCGCGGCCTCCGACGAGACGCTCGACTATTTGGCGCTGCTGCACGAGGGGCGGGTGCTGCCGCCGGTCGATCATCCCGAGCCGGCGCGCTTCTTCCTCACCGGCACCGGGCTGACGCATCTCGGTAGCGCCGACGCGCGCAACCGGATGCACGTGGCGACCCACGGCTCCAACGCGCCTGAGTCTGACTCCATGAAGATCTTCCGCATGGGCCTCCATGGCGGCAAGCCGGGGCCGGGCAAGATCGGGGTGCAGCCGGAATGGTTCTACAAAGGGATCGGTACGGCGGTTGTCGCACCGGGCGCTCCGCTGCCGCTCCCCGGGTTCGCCCTTGCCGGGGCAGAGGAGCCGGAAATCGTCGGCCTATATTTGGTGGATGGCAACGGCCGCCCGCGGCGGATCGGCTTTACGCTCGGCAACGAGTTCTCCGACCATGTGACCGAGGCGCAGAACTATCTCTACACCCAGCATTCAAAGCTCCGGGCCTGTTCGCTGGGGCCGGAGCTGCTGATCGGCGAGCTGCCCCAGGACATCCGCGGCAAATCGCGTATCCTCCGCGATGGCAAGGTCATCTGGGAGGAGGACGTGCTCTCGGGCGAGGCGAACATGTCGCACTCGATCGCCAACCTGGAGCATTTCCATTTCCGCTATCCGATGTTCCGCCGGCCGGGCGACCTTCATGCCTATTTCATGGGTGCCGCGGTCTTGAGCTATGCTGCCGGGGTAAAGACCCAGCCAGGCGACGAGTTCGAGATCGATGTGCCGGTCTTCGGCCAGCCCCTGCGCAACCGCATGGAGCTGGTGCCGGACGAAGGATTCGTGGCGGTCTCGCCCCTTTAGGCGGGGCCGGGTGGCAGGAAACGAAAACGAGAAACAGGGAGAAGGAGAAGAGAGATGCTGAAATCAGTGTTCCGCGGCGCGCTGCCCTTTATGGCGACTGCCGCGATGGCCATCGCGGTCTCCTGGACCGGCTCGACCTCGGCCATGGCGAAGGAGCTCCGCGTCCTCGCCTGGGACGGCTATGCCGACGACGACTGGGTGAAGGAGTTCGAGAAGGAGACCGGCGCCGATGTGAAGGTCGTCATCATCGGCAGCGACGACGAGATCTGGGCCAAGATCAAGGGCTCGGAGGGCAAGGACTTCGACGTGATGGCAGTCAACACCGGCCAGCTGCAGCGCTATATAGACGCCAAGCTGGTGCAGCCGATCGATCTTTCGAAGATTCCCAACCAGAAAGCCAACCAGCTGCCGATCTTCAACGACCTCACGAAGGTCAAGGGCGTGATGCGGGACGGCAACGTCTACTCGATCCCGTTCTGCTTCGATTCGATCGGCATCATCTACAACACCGATGAAGTCAAGACGCCGCCGACCACGATGGATGTCCTGTGGGATCCGCAATACAAGGGTAAGGTGCTGGCCTATGACAATGGCGAGCACAATTTCTCCTTCACGGCGCTGACCCTCGGCATCCAGGATCCGTTCCATCTCTCGGCCGACCAGATGGCGCAGATCAAGGACAAGCTGATCAAGCTGAAGCAGAACGTACTCAGCTTCTACACGACCGCGGACGAGGCGACCCAGCTCTACAAGACCAACGACATCGCACTCATCTGGGCCAATTACGGTCAGCAGCAGGTGAAGTCGCTGCAGGACGCCGGCGCCCACGTCGCCTATGTCAACCCGAAGGAAGGTGCGCTCGCCTGGCTCGACACCTGGGCGATCACGGTTGGTGCCACCGACAAGGATCTTGCCGAGCAGTGGATCAACTTCCTCATGCAGAAGCAGATCGGCCAGCAGCTGACCGAGCGCACCGGCTTCGGCAACACGGTCGCGCCCTCGAACAACGCCAAGCCCGACGACAAGCTGGTCTATGTCGAGCAGGTTGAGGACCCGACCAAGCGCGCAGATCTGTGGAACGAAATCAAAGCCGCGCAATAGGATTGGAGTATGCTGGACCGGCCCGCTCCCGATAACCTGGGGCGGGCCGGATCGTTTCGGGGAACTGCCCCCGGGGGGCCAATGGCGGAGCCGCGTACACTTCTCGCGCTGAAAGGCGTCAGCAAATCCTTCGGCGCGACCAGGGTGCTGGAGGGGATCGATCTCGCGGTCGAGGACGGCGAGTTCATCACCATCCTGGGTCCCTCGGGCTCCGGCAAGACCACGATCCTGCGCCTCATTGGCGGCTTCACTCAGCCCGACCAAGGGGAGATCCTGCTCGATGGCCGCGACATCGCGCATGATCCGATCAACCGGCGGCCATTCAACACGGTCTTTCAGGACTACGCGCTGTTTCCGCACATGACGGTCGCCGGCAATGTCGGCTATGGACTGAAGGTGCGCGGCCGGCGCAGCGCCGAGATCGAGAAGCGGGTCAAAGAGACCCTCGATCTCGTGCAGCTCGGCAATTTCCGCGACCGCTATCCGGCTCAGCTCTCCGGCGGGCAGAAGCAGCGCGTGGCGTTAGCCCGCGCCATCATCTGCGAGCCGCGGCTGATCCTGCTCGATGAGCCTCTGGCCGCGCTCGACGTCGAGCTCAGGAAGCAGATGCAGCAATTCCTGAAGGTGATCCACCGGGAGATCAAGACCACGTTCCTGTTCGTGACCCACGACCAGGAGGAGGCGATCGCCATGGCGGACCGCATCTGCGTGATGAACTACGGCAAGGTCCTGCAGCTCGGCTCGCCGACCGAGGTCTACTACCGCCCCCATTCCGAATTCGTCGCCCGCTTCTTCGGCGACAACAATCTGATCGAGGGCAAGCTGGCCAAGACCGACGGCAACCGCCGTTTCGTCGAGACCTCGATCGGCGCCTTGCCCTGTATCCTCGACGATACGCCGGAGCAGCTCGCGGCACCCACCGGGGGCCGCGCCTTCGCCGTGATCCGCCCAGAGGCGATCCGCATCGACACCGGCCACGGCTGGCCGGCGCGCTCGGTCGATGTCATCGTCTCGGGCGCCGTCACCAGCGTCGATTTCGGCGGCGCCTCGACCGTCGCGCAGGTGGAGGCGGTGGGTGTCGACGGCGCGGTGCCGCTACGGGTCAAGCTGCCGAGCCGCGTGGACGGATTGCCCATCCGCCCCGGCGACCGTGTCCGCCTCGGCTGGCAGGCCGCCGACTGCCGCATGGTCACCGGCTGATGGCGGCCGCTTCACCCGCAGCCGGAATTGACTGGGATCGTCTCTGGCGCGGCCTCGCGGTTGTGGTCGCCTACGGTCTGCCTGTGTTCTTCATCCTGTTGCCGCTCGGCACGTTCCTGGTCTACAGCCTGTTCTGGGTCGAAGGCACCCAGATGCACTACGAGCTGACGCTGGTGAACTACAAGCGGTTCTTCACCGAGCAGATCTACATTCCGGTGCTGCGCCAGACGATCGTGCTTTGCCTCGAAGTGGCAGCCCTCGGCATCGCCTTCGGCTATCCGGTGGCACATTTCCTCTCCAGCCTCCGCGGCCGCAAGAAGTACACCCTGCTCATGCTGCTCCTGGTGCCACTGCTGATGAGCTACATCATCAAGATGTACGCGATCCGTGCCATTCTGGGCGGCACGGGGTTCCTCAACCGCGCGCTGCTGGCGCTGCACATCCTGGACAAGCCGTCGGACTTCTTCGTCTTCAACCTGAATGCGATCCTGCTGACCCAGACCGTACTGCTGCTGCCTTTCGCCATTCTGCCGATCTTCCTCTCGCTGGAGCGGATCCCGAAGAGCCTTATGGATGCCTCGGCCGATCTCGGCGCCGCCAACTGGCAGAGCTTCGCGCGAGTCACTCTGCCGCTGAGCCTGCCAGGCGTCGTCAGCGCCGCTGTCTTCGTCTTCGTTCTCGCGATCGGCGATTTCTTGACGCCGCAGATGGTGGGGGGCCAGAACGGTTTCACTTTCGGCCGCATCATCTACAGCCAGTTCGGCTTCGCCTATAACTGGCCGTTCGGCGCCGCCCTGAGCGTGATCCTGGCCGCCCTGGTGATCGTCGCTATTGCGATCGGCGTGCGCTTCGGCGGACGTAGGGCGGGGGTGGCCTGACGCGATGATGCGCGCGAGGCCCGGGCTTTCCAGGTCGTCATCCTCCGCGAAGGCGGAGGATCCACGAGTCTTGCATCGCTGCTCTCGTGCCTGCCTGACCAATCTCGTGGGGGGTCCGCCTGCGTGGACCATGACGAGCCTGTCGGTGACCTCCGGGAGCGTCCCATCATGAGACGCCATCCCCTCGCAACAATCGCATTGTCCCTCGTCACCGTTCTCGTCTTCATCCTGCTCTACGGGCCGATCTTCATCCCGATCGTCACCTCATTCTTTACCGTTAAGTATGGGACGGTCGACTGGAACCAGCTCAGCCTCGATGCCTATCGCAAACTGACCGAGAACGAGAATATCCTCGAAGCCGTCGAGAACACCTTCATCGTCGGCCTCTCCGCCGTGGCGCTCTCGCTCATCCTCGGGACCATCATCGCGCTCCACGTGAACAGCGGTCGCTCGCGCAGCCGCGCGCTGCTGCAATTGACCGTGTTTCTGCCGTTCCTGATGCCGCCGATGATCACCGGCCTCTCGCTGCTGATCTTCTTCGCGCAGGTCGACATCCCGCGCTCGATGATCACCATCGTCATCGGCCATACGGTCTTTGTGCTGGCGCTGGTCTATCGCACCATCCTGGTGCGGTTGCAGAGCATCGGAGCCAGCATGCTGGAAGCCTCCTACGATCTCGGCGCCAACGCGCCGCAGACCTTCCTCTACGTGCTGCTCCCGAACCTGAAGAGCGCCATGATCGGCGCCGGCGTGCTCGCCTTCGCGCTCTCCTTCGACGAGACCCTGATCACCATCCTGGTGACCGGGACGCAGAACACGCTGCCGATCCGGCTCTGGGGCATGATGCGGTTGGGCTTCACGCCGGACATCAACGCCCTGGTCGCAATCATCCTTGCCCTCACCACGCTGCTGGTGCTCATCGCCGCCCGCACGCTGATCCCGAAGGACTTCGCCGGGGCGGAGACGTGACCGAAGCCGGCATCGTTGTCGCGCCTGCTCTGATCGAGGCCTTGCGCTCGGCAACGCGCGTCATGTTCTTCACCGGCGCGGGCGTTTCGGCGGAGTCCGGTCTACCGACCTTCCGCGACCCGCAGCAGGGCCTCTGGGCCAAGTTCAAGCCGGAAGATCTCGCGACGCCACAGGCCTTCGCCCGCGATCCCGAGACGGTCTGGCGTTGGTACCAGTGGCGCCGCCGCATGCATGCGACCGTGGCGCCGAACCCGGCGCATCATGCGATCGCCAAGATGCAGGCCCGGATCCCCGGCGCGGTGCTGGTGACGCAGAACGTCGACCGGCTGCATGAACTGGCCGGCAGCGAAGCACCGCTGCATCTCCACGGCCACCTCTTTCGCAACCGCTGTGCGTCCTGCGGCGTCGCAATGCCAGATGTCGACGACGCGCTGGACACGCCGCCGCGTTGCGACAGCTGCGGCGGTCTCTGTCGCCCGGACATCGTCTGGTTCGGCGAAGGCCTGCCCCGGACGGTCTGGCAAGAGGCGACGCGAGCCGCGCAGAAGGTCGAAATCCTGATCTCCATCGGCACCTCGGCCATGGTCACTCCCGCCGCCGAACTGCCGCGCCTCGCTCGGCGCGCCGGCGCCCTGGTCATCCAGATCAACACCGCACCGACCCCGCTCGACCCCATCGCCCATAACCTCCGCGGCCCGGCCGGCAGGGTGCTGCCGGCGCTGGTAGAGGCAGTGTGGCCGTCAGCGCGCTGACGCGTTCTCCTCCAGCAACGCCAGTAGCCCTTTGAGAATCTCCGTCGGGCTCGGCGGGCAGCCCTTGATGGCGAGGTCCACGGGGAGCACCGCGGCGACGCCGCCGGCGCAAGCGGCGCTCTCCTGGAAGACGCCGCAGCCGGCTGCGCAATCTCCAAGCGCCACCATCCATTTTGGGGCGGGCGTCGCCTGCCAGGTGCGCTCCAGCGCCATCTTCATGTTGTTGCTGACCGGGCCTGTTACCAGCAGCACGTCTGCATGGCGCGGCGAGGCGACGAAGCGCAAGCCGAAGCGCTCCAGGTCGTAGTAGGGGTTGCTGAGCGCATGGATCTCCAGCTCGCAGCCGTTGCAGGAGCCGGCATCGACTTCGCGGATCGAGAGGCTGCGGCCGAGCCGCAGCCTTCCCGCTTCCGAGAGCTTGCGCGCTAGGTGTTCGAGCGACGTTGCGTCCGCCGCCGGTGGCGCCTCAGTCATTGGGCCTTGCATCAGCGCCTGGAGGAGCAGCCTGCGCATCAGAGATCCTGGCCCGAATAGGAGCAGTTGAACGATTTGTTGCAGACCGGGAAGTCGGCGACGATGTTGCCTTCGATCGCGGCCTCCAGCAGCGGCCATTGGAACCAGGAAGGATCGCGCAGATGGCAGCGCGCGACCTTGCCGTCCGCGCCCAGCCTGAGCCAGACGAAGACATCGCCGCGGAAACCTTCGATCAGCGCCGCTCCCTCTACCTCGTTTGTCTCCGGCAGTGCGACCGAGATCGAGCCGGCCGGCAGCGTGTCCAGCAACCGCCCGACCAGGACGAGGCTCTGCTGCACCTCGGCGATCCGCACCCTGACCCGCGCATCGACATCGCCTGCGGTGAGTACGACGGGCTCGATGCCAAGCGCATCGTAGGGCGGATATCCCGGCCGCCAGCGCGCATCGGCCCTGCGGCCGGACGCGCGCCCCACGAAACCGCCGGCGCCGAAGCCTTGCGCCAGCGCAGCCGAGAGCGTGCCGGTGCCGACCGTGCGATCCTCCAGCGAATCGGTGCGATCATAGATCCGGGTGAGATGGGGGAACTTCGCGCTGATCGCGCGCAGTACGTCGCGGATCGCCTTCACGCCGGCCGCATCGATATCCGCAGCGACACCGCCGGGCAGGATCCGGTCCATCATCAGCCGATGCCCGAAGGCGGCTGCGGCTGCGCGCAGCACGGTTTCGCGCAAGGCGCTGCAATGGGCCAGCATGATCACGAAGGAGCAGTCGTTGCAGACGGCGCCGATATCGCCGAGATGATTGGCGATCCGCTCCAGCTCGGCCATGATCGCGCGCAGGTGCAAAGCGCGCGGCGGAGGGGCCACATTGAGCGCGGCTTCGGCCGCGGCCGCAAGGGCCCAGCCGTAGGCGACCGTGCTGTCACCGGAGACCCGCCCGGCGAGCTTCGCCGCCCTGGCGAGATCGGCACCCTGCATCAGCACCTCGGTGCCCTTGTGGGTATAGCCGAGGCGCTCCTCCAGACGCACCACGGTCTCGCCCAAAGCGGTGAACCGGAAATGTCCCGGCTCGATGATCCCGGCATGCACCGGCCCCACCGGAATCTGGTGCAGGCTCTCGCCCTCGACGGGGAGGAACGGGTATGGCTCGCCATGGCTGAGCCAGGGTCGTTTGTCCGGCAGGTCCTCGGGCTCCAGCTTGTGGAGCTCGCGGATCACCCGCTCCAGCCGCAACGCCGGCGGATGCAGCGCCGCGACCGACGGATATTTCCGCTCCGGACAGCCGAGCGTGATCACCGTGGGGGCCGAAAGATCCGGCGCCGCGAGCGCCATATGCACGCGATCTTGATCCGCCCAAAGCCCCGTCAGCACCACCACACCGTCGCGCAGCGCGACCGCCGCCTCGCGCCAGGCCTCGGCATCGACCTCGAAGCGTGGCCAGGGCCGATGGTTCGGCACCGGTTCTCGTCTGCGCAGCAATCCGGAGATCGGTGGCATGGCTTCACCTCACCCGAGCAGCAGCGCGACATGGCGGAACCATGCCGTCAAGGCTGGCGGCAGATAAAAGCCGGCGACGAAGACCAGGGTGAGATGGCCGAAGACCGCGAGCAGCTTCAGCCCCGACGGCCCCGGCACATGCTTCGCTTCGCCAGGATCGCCGAAAGCCATTTTGTGCAGCCGCCAGATCAGCGCGCCGAAGGCGATCAGCAGACCGAAGGCGAAGGGCACGGCGAGCAGCGGTTGCCGCGCGAAGGTCGAACTTAAGACCAGGAACTCGCTCATGAAGATGCCGAAGGGCGGAAGTCCCGCGATCGCCAACACGCCGGCGACCAGGCTCCAGCCGAGCAGGGGATGGGACGCGGTCAAGCCGCCGATATCCTTGATCCGCTGCGTGCCCTTGACCTGCGCCACATGGCCGACGCTGTAGAAGATCGCGGACTTGGTGAGGCTGTGCATCGCCATATGCAGGAGCCCGGCGAAATTCGCCAGCGGCCCACCCATGCCGAAGGCGAAGGTGGCGATGCCCATATGCTCGATCGAGGAATAGGCGAAGAAGCGTTTGATGTCGCGCCGCCGGTAGAGCATGAAGGCGGCAAAGGAGAGCGAGGCGAGCCCCATCACCACCATCAGCGGCCCGGGCGCCAGCGCCCCCGCATTGGCCGCGAGCAGGATCTTGAAACGGAGAACGGCATAGAGCGCCACGTTGAGCAGCAGGCCGGAGAGCACGGCGGAGATCGGGGTCGGACCCTCGGCATGGGCGTCGGGCAGCCAGGCATGTAAGGGCGCCAGGCCCACCTTGGTGCCGTAGCCCAAGAGCAGGAACACGAAGGCGAGGTTGAGCAAAGCGGGGTCGAATTCGGCGGAACGCGTGGTCAGCACGTTCCAGGCCATGGCATCGAGGCCCTCACCCACCACGGGGAGTGCCGCCAGGTAGACGATGATCGTCCCGAAGAGGGCGAGCGCGATGCCAACGCTGCCCAGGATGAAATACTTCCACGCCGCCTCGATCGCCTCGTGGGTGCGGTAGATGCCGACCATCAACACGGTCGTGAGGGTCGCCAGCTCGATCGCCACCCACATCAAGCCGATATTGTTCGCCATCAAAGCGAGGTTCATGCCGAACATCAACACCTGGTACATGGCGTGGTAGAAGCGGAGGTAGGTCGGCGTCAGCTTTCCGTTCTCCAGCTCGTGCTCGATATAGCCGGCGCTGAAGGCGCTGGCGGTGAAGCCGACGAAGGTATTGAGCACGATCAAGAAGACGTTGAGGTCGTCCACCAGCAGATAGGCGCTGGGATTGGGCCGGTGGACGACGAGGGTCAGCGCGGCGCTCAGCGTGATCAGCGTCGCCAGCACGTTCAGTTTGGAGCTGATCCGATAGCTCGGCAGCAGCGCGAGGATCGCGGCAGCGGCGGCCGGCACGATCAGCACCAAAGGCTCGGCGATGGAGGCCGGATTGGTCATCCACGGTCTCCACGGAAGCGGTCGAGGGCCTGCACATCCACGGAATCGAAGCGCTCGCGGATGCGGAACAGGAAGACCCCGATCACGATGAAGGCGATCAGAACCGAGAAGGCGACGCTGATCTCCACCACCAGGGGCATGCCCTTGGCGCCGGCCGCGGCGAGGATCAGCCCGTTCTCCAGGGACATGAACCCGATCACCTGGCTGACCGCGTTGCGCCGCGTGGTCATCATCAGGAGGCCAAGCAGCACCACGGCCAATGCGAAGACCAGGTCCTCGCTGGTGAAGGCGCCGGCGCGATGGGTCACCGGCAGCATCACCGCGATCGAGAGGCTGACGAGGCCGATGCCGATCAGCATGGTCGACCCGACGCCCACCACCTTCTCGATGTTGCGGTGGATATCCAGCCGGCGGACGATCCGATAGAGCGCCACCGGGATGACCGTGCCTTTGAAGACGAGGGCGATCGCCGCGGTGATGTAGAGATGGGGCGCATCCTGTACATAGGCCTGCCAGGCCACCGCCATCGCCAGCAGCACCGCATGGAGCACGAAGACATTGATCACGCCGAACATGCGGTCCTGGTAGAGCAGCATGAAACTCGCCAGCACGAGGCCGCTGGCCAGGAGATGCGCCACATCGAACTGGAAGCTGTGCATCAGAAGCTCTTGCTGACGAAGAGGAGCAGGGCGGCGAGCAGGCCGAGCATCAGCGCGGCGCCCAGGAATTCCGGTACCCGAAACACCCGCATCTTGGCGATCGAGGTCTCGAACACTGCGAGCAGACCACCGCCGGCTGCGAGCTTGGCGAGATAGAGCAGGATGGCGAGGAGATAGGCGCTTGGATCGTCGCCGGCCCGGGCCAGCCCCCAGGGCAGGAACAGGCAGCCGATCAGCGAGACATAGAGCAGGAGCTTGAGCGCAGCGCCGAGCTCGATCATGGCGAGATGCCGGCCGGAATATTCCAGCACCATCGCCTCGTGCACCATGGTGAGCTCGAGATGGGTCGCCGGGTTGTCGACCGGGATCCTCGCGTTCTCGGCGATCGCCACCATCAGCAGCGCCACCACCGCCATCGCCAGAGAGACGCGGAGGCCGACGCTGTGCTCCAGCATGAAGCGCGCGATCGACGAGAGCTGGGTAGTCTGCGCCACCAGGGAGAGCGTGAACACCACCATCAGCATGGCGGGCTCGGCCAGGGAGGCGATCATCATCTCGCGGCTGGAGCCGATGCCGCCGAAGCTGGTGCCGACGTCGAGCCCCGCCAAAGCCAGCATGAACCGCGCGGTGCCGAGCAGCGCGACGATCGCGATCAGGTCGGCCGACCAGCTGAACATGAGCCCGGTGGCGAAGGTCGGCACCAACGCCGCCGCGACCCAGATTGCGGCGAAGATCACATAGGGCGCCGCGCCGAAGACCGGCGACGCGGTCTGTGCCAGCACGACCTCCTTGCGCAACAGGCGGAGGAGGTCGCGATAGGGTTGGATCACGCTCGGCCCCTGGCGGCGCAGCAGCCGCGCCTTGATCTTGCGCACCAGCCCGGTCAGCAGCGGCGCCAGCAGCAGCACCAGCATCATCTGCCCGCCCTGGACGATGAGCGCCACGGCTATTCCCATGGGACTATTGCCATAGCGCCAGCACCAGCAGAAGCAGGACGAGCACGGTGAACACCAGCCCGAGGTAGCGGCGGATGGTGAAGTATTGGAAGGGGTTCAGTCGATCGGCGATCGTTGAGACCGCGCGGGTCAGCGGCGCATAGACGAACTCCCAGATGGGATCGCGCAGCTGGACCGTGATCCGCGCCGGTGCGAGGTCGCCCGGCGGCGGCATCTCCACTCGCTCGGTCACCTTGAAGGCGAAGTCGCCGAGCACGCGCCGCACCGGCTGGGCGAAGCTGCCGCCGGTATATTGCGTCATCGGGCTCGGGTCGGGGAAACCGCAATCCCAGGCATCGGTGCGCCGGAGCTTGCGGCCGGAGAGGCGATGGATGACCCCGGCGCTCAGGAAGGCCGTGACCGTCATGAACAGGATGACCATCAACCCGTTATAGGAGCCGCCGGCCTCGCCGTTCGGCACCAGGGATAGCCAGGCTTGGCCAAGCTGGTGGGGGAGGGCACCAGCGGTCGCGATCTTCACCATCGGCGCCAGTGCGTCGATGACGAGGCCGGGCAGGATGCCGACCAGGATGCAGAGCGCGGCGAGCGCGAACATCGCCGCCAGCGAGAAGCGGTCGGTCTCGTGTGCATTCTCGGCGGCGAAGCTGCGCGGGCGTCCCAGGAAGCTGATCCCGAAGGCGCGCACGAAGGCGGCGGCGGCGAGCACGGCCGCCAGCGCCAGCGCGGCGCCCATGGCCGGCGCGATCAGCCGCAACCCCCAATGGGTGAGGGACGGGCTCAGCAGGATGGCCTGGAAGGTGAGCCATTCGGAGGCGAAGCCGTTGAGCGGCGGCAAGGCGGAGATCGCGGCTGCGCCGATCAGGAACAGGAGCGCCGTCCACCTCATGCGATGGATCAGCCCGCCCAGGCGGTCGATGTCGCGCTGGCCGGTCGCGTGCAGCACCGCGCCGGCGCCGAGGAAGAGCAGGGTCTTGAACAGACCGTGGTTCAGCACATGCAGGAGCGCGGCGCTCATGGCGAGCGCGGCGGCAGCCTGGAGACCTTCGCCGCGGAAGGCGAGGGCGAGGCCGAGCCCGGCGAAGATGAAGCCGATATTCTCGACCGTGCTGAAGGCGAGAATGCGTTTCAAGTCCCGGTCCATCTGCGCCGCCAGGATGCCGAGCAGGGCGCCGACCGCGCCCAGCACCATCAGCACGGTGCCCCACCACCAGGCGCCACTGCCGGTGAGATCGAACACGATGCGGACGAAGGCGTAGATCGCGACCTTGGTCATGGCGCCGCTCATCAGGCCGGAGACATGGCTCGGTGCCGCGGGATGCGCCTCAGGCAGCCAGACATGCAGCGGCACCAATCCGGCTTTGGATCCGGCGCCGAGGATGGCGAGGGCGAAGATGAGGTCGGCGAGCAGCGGCTCGATCGGCCGGATGCGGATCGACGAGAAGTCGTAGTCGCCATAGGGACCGGCGAGCAGGCCGAAGGCGAGCAGCAAAGCGAGCGTGCCGAACCCCGCCATCACCAGGTAGAGGATCCCGGCGCGGAGATTATCCGGCTCCTTGTGATGCGCCACGACGAGGGCCCAGGAGGCGAGCGACATCAGCTCCCAGCTGAACAGGAACACGAACACGTCGTCTGCCACCGGCACCAGCAGCATTCCAGCGAGGAAGACGGGATAGAAGGGCAGGATCCGATGCGGCTCCTGTTCGTGCCGGCCGTAGCCGATGCCGTAGACGCTGGCCGCCACCGCGGTGAGTCCGATCACGGCCTCGAATCCGGCCGAGAGCGCATCCAGGCGAAAATGCGCGCCCAGCCAGGGCAGGCCCATCGGCAGGATCGCGGTGTCGTTGATCGGCAGCAGTCCCGTGAGCGCCGAAGCCGCGAGAATCCCAATCGCGGCGCAGAGCAGGGCGCAGAGCCCATACACCGCCACCCGGCTCGCTGTGGCGACGCCGACGACCGCTGCCACCAGCAGCCCGGCGATCAGACACAGGATTCCAATCAGCGCCATGAGTGGGGCGCGTTCCGGAGCGGCGCGGGGAGGGCCAGGCTCGCCATAGTCGATCAGACTCGAACGGAGGGAGGTCCGTTTGGAAGGCTAAGCGGCGGCTGCCCCCGGCGGCAATAAGGAATTGTCCCGGCCGGCATCTCGACTCGGGAAGGCTTTGATCACGCGGAGCTTCAGTCCGCCGTCACCGCCAGCCCGAAATCCTCGGCGACCAGGCCGATCCAGCGCCAGAGATAGTCGGCGAAGCTCTTCAGGATATAGATCTCGTAGCCGGGCCGGTCGTCGACCTGGTGCAGCAGCACATTGGCCTTGCTCATGCCGGTCTGGGCGCATTGGCCGGGGCCGAAGGCGCGGGGATGGAGGTCGAGGCTGATGCCGCGGGCCAGCACCTCGCGCGCCGCCGGGCCCGCGAGGGTGATCGTGGTGCGGCTCTCCGAGACGTCGGTCACCGCGGTGTGACCGCCGGCGAAAGCACGCCGCAGCCGCTCGATCAGCTCGGCCCGGCGCGCGTCGGATGCCACCACCCACCATTCGTTCGGCCCGAGCCAGAGGATGCGGAGCCCATTGGCTTCGCTCACCGTGTTGGCGACGATCGGCAGCTCGGCCTCGGTGGCGCTCTTCACCGCGGCGACGAAGGCGGGATCGCCGGCATCGCCGCGGATGTTGATGATGGCGCGGAACGGGATCTCCCCGACCGTGACGCCGGCCTTTGATTTGTCGCCGTGCGCGGCGAGCGCGACCAGGCCGAAATGGGCGAGCGCGCTGCGGCGCTGATAGGCCTCAACCATTGACGCGCGCTCCTTCGGGATCGAAGAACTTGGGCTCGGTCACTTTCATCGGGATCCGCTTGTCCTCCCAGCAGGCGTAGAGCGTCTGTCCCATGCGGTTGCGGCCGTTCTTCACCAGCCCCATGGCGATCGAGCGGTCCAGGTTCGGGCTCCAGTAGCTCGAGGTCACGTGCCCCAGCATGGTCATCGGCGGCTTCTCCTTGAGATGCTCGACGATCTGCACGCCGTCCGGTAGCACGAATTTCGGGTCCTCGGTCAGCAGGCCCACGAGATGCTTGCGGTCCGGCCGCTTGGTGTCCGAGCGCAGCATCGATCGCCGGCCGATGAAGTCCGGCTTCGACTTGGCGACGATCCAGTCCATACCGAGATCCTGCGGCGTGATCGTGCCGTCGGTATCCTGGCCGACGATCACGAAGCCCTTCTCGGCGCGCAGCACATGCAGCGCCTCGGTGCCGTAGGGCGTGATGCCGTATTTCTCGCCGGCCTGCATCACCGCGCGCCAGACGTGGAGGCCATAGGACGGTGCCACGTTGATCTCATAGGAGAGATCGCCGGTGAAGGTGATGCGGAAAACCCGTGCCGGGACGCCGGCGACGGTGCCTTCGCGGAAGGAAAGATGCGGGAAGGATTGATCGTCCAGCGCAATGTCGCTGGTGAGCTCGCCGAGCAGCTTCCGGGCCAGCGGTCCGCCGATCGCCATGACCGCCCATTGCTCGGTGACAGAGTTGAAGTAGACCTTCTTGTCCGGCCACTCGCACTGATGCCATTCCTCGAGCCAGCTCATGACGCGCGCCGCGCCGCCGGTCGTGGTGGTCATGTGGAAATGGTCGTCGTCCAGGCGGCTGGTGACGCCGTCATCGAACACCATGCCGTCCTCGCCGCACATGAATCCATAGCGGCAGCGCCCGGGCTCCAGCTTGGACCAGGCATTGGTGTAGACCATGTTGAGGAACCAGGCGGCGTCCTCGCCCTGCACGTCGATCTTGCCGAGGGTCGAGGCGTCGACGATACCGACACCGGTGCGGACCGCCTTCACTTCGCGGTTGACCGCGTCATGCATGCTCTCGCCGGCCTTCGGGTAGTACCAGGGCCGATACCACTGGCCGACGGTCTCGAACTTGGCCCCGTGGTCCTCGTGCCATTGATGCATCGCCGTCTTGCGGATGGGATCGAGGAAGTCTCCCTTATCGCGCCCGGCGAACACGCCGAACGTGACCGGCGTATAGGGCGGGCGGTAGGTGGTGATGCCGACCGAGGGGATGTCGACATTGCGGAGACCTGCCATGATGGCGAGTGCGTTGACGTTGCTGGTCTTGCCCTGGTCGGTCGCCATGCCCATCGTGGTGTAGCGCTTCAGGTGTTCGACCGAGCGGTAGTTCTCGCGGTGGGCCAGCATCACGTCCGCGGCGGTCACGTCGTTCTGGTAGTCGACGAAATGCTTGCCACCGCGGCCAACCGGCTTCTCCCCCGGCACGATCCAGAGCGGGCGCAGCGGCCCTTCCTTGGGCCCGGCATCCGCCGAAGGCGAAGCACCGGCGTCACCGTCGCCGAACGCCTCGCGCGCCGCCGCCGCGCCGGCCTCATGACCCTCACGCAGGCAGTCGGCCAGCGCGAAGACGCCATGGGCGGCGCCGATCGAGACGTTGTTCTGGCCGGGGATCGTGTCGCCCGGCACGAAGGCCTGCAGCGCCTCGTCCCACTTCACCTTGGAGCGGGTCTGGGAATGGAGATGCACGGTCGGCTGCCAGCCGCCGGCGGAGGCGACGCAATCGCAGGAGATGCGCCGGGTCGGCCCGGTGATGCCTTTCCCGTCATCCGTCATGCGTGCGACCTCGACTTCTTTGACGCCGGCATCGCCATGCACCTTGACGATGGCATGGCCGGCAAGGATCTCTATCCCCTTGCCGCGCGCGGCCTGCACCGGCTCGCCCTCCGGCGAAATGCGCAGGTCGACCACCGCGGGCACGGTGACGCCGGCATTCACCAGATCGAGCGCGGTGCGGTAGGCGCTGTCGTCGTTGGTCATCAGCACGACGCGCCGCCCGGTCGCGACGGCGTAGCGGTTGAGATAGGTGCGAACAGCGGAGGCTGTCATGCAGCCGGGTCGGTCGTTGTCGCAATAGACCAGCGGCCGCTCGATGGCGCCGGTCGCCAGCACGATCCTCTTCGCGCGCACACGCCACAGCCGCTGCCGCGGCTTGTCGGCGACAGGACCCAGGTGATCGGTCACGCGCTCGACCAGGCTCATCGAATTGTGGTCATAGTAGGCGAAGGCCGTCGTGCGGGTGAGGATGCGCACTTCCGGCAGCTTGGCGAATTCCTGTGCCGCGCAAGTGAGCCACTCCGCGGCACTCATGCCGTCCACGCGAGCCGTCGTCTCGCTCAACAGCGCGCCGCCGATCTCCTGCTGCTCATCGACCAGCATGACGCGCGCACCAACGCGCCCGGCGGCGAGCGCCGTCGCGATGCCGGCAGGACCGGCGCCGATCACCAACACGTCGCAATGCCCGTAGAGCTTGTCGTAGCGGTCCGGATCCGGCTCGGTCGGGCCCTTGCCGAGGCCCGCGGCCTCGCGGATGAACTTCTCGTAGAACATCCAGCCCTTCGCCGGCCACATGAAAGTCTTGTAATAGAAGCCGGCCGGGATGAACCGGCTGATCGCGCTGTTGGCTGCGCCGACGTCGAAATTGAGCGAGGGCCAGCGGTTCTGGCTCTCGGCCGTGAGGCCGTCGAAGAGCTCGATCTGCGTCGCGCGGGTGTTGGGCTCGGTACGCGCGCCGATGCCGAGCTGGATCAGCGCGTTCGGCTCCTCGGCGCCGGCTGTGAGGATGCCGCGCGGCCGGTGATACTTGAAGCTGCGGCCGACCAGGCGCACGCCGTTCGCCAGCAGCGCCGAGGCGAGGGTATCGCCGGCGAAGCCTGAATAGCTCTTGCCGTCGAAAGTGAAGGTGACTGCGTGCGACCGATCGATCCGGCCGCCGCCACCGATGCGATAGCCTGCGCCGTCGGTCACGGGTTCTTCTCCGTCCCGAGCGAAGGTGCCGGCTCGCCCATCTTGTAGACCTTCAGGATCTCATGGGTGACGGTGTGGCGCGCAACGTTGAACCAGCGTCGGCAGCCTCTGGTATGCACCCAGCGCTCAAAGTGTACGCCCTTAGGGTTCTTGCGCATGAACAGGTAGTCCGCCCATTCGGCGTCGGACATGGCGTTCTGCTGCTCGAGCGTCGGCCGCGCGATATGCGCCTCGTGGCCGTAGGAGAATTCGTGCTCGTCGCGTGGGCCGCAATAGGGGCAGGTGATCAGGAACATCGTTTGCGACCTTTCAATGCGCGACGCCGGCGGCGCCGTGCTCGTCGATCAAATAGCCGGTGGTGAAGCGCTCGAGCGCGAAGGGAACGGCGAGGGGATGCGGCTCGCCGCGCGCGACGGTGTGCGCGAAGACATTGCCGGAGCCCGGCGTCGCCTTGAAGCCGCCGGTGCCCCAGCCGCAATTGATGAAGAGATTCTCGACCGGTGTCTTGCCGATGATCGGGCTCGCATCCGGGCAAGTGTCCACGATGCCGCCCCATTGCCGCAGCATGCGCAAGCGGCTGAAGACCGGAAAGAGATCAGTCAGCGCGTTCAGCTGGTTCTCGATCACCGGCGGCGACCCCGCCTGGGCATAGGAGTTGAAGGCATCGATGCCGGCACCGAGCACCAACTCGCCCTTGTCCGACTGCGAGACATAGACATGGACCTGCGGCGACATCACGACCGTATTGAGGATCGGCTTGATCGGCTCGGAGACCAGCGCCTGCAAGGGATGGCTCTCGATAGGTAGGCGGAAGCCTGCCATCCCGGCGAGCACGCCGCTATGCCCCGCGACCACGATGCCGATCTTCTTGGCTGCGATTGATCCTTTGGTGGTCTCGACGCCCTTCACGACGCCGTTGACGATGTTGAAGCCGGTCACCTCGCAGTTCTGGATGATATCGACGCCACGCTCGTCGGCCTTGCGGGCGAATCCCCAGGCGACCGCGTCGTGACGCGCATTGCCGCCGCGGCGCTGGAACGAAGCCCCCATGATCGGATAGCGCGCGCTCGGCGAAGTGTCGAGGATCGGCACCAGTTGCTTGATCTGCTCAGGCGTCAGGATCTCGGAATCGATCCCGTTCATCTGGATCGCATACACCCGCCGCCGCAGCGCCTGCATGTCGTGCTGGGTGTGCGCGAGATTCATGATCCCGCGCTGGCTCAGCATCACGTTGAAGTTGAGGTCCTGGGAGAGACCCTCGAACAGTTTCAGCGAATGCTCGTAGAGATGCGCCGATTCATCCCAGAGATAGTTGGAGCGCACGATCGTGGTATTGCGCCCGGTATTCCCGCCGCCGAGCCAGCCCTTCTCCAGGATGGCCACATCGGTAATGCCGTGTTCCTTGGCGAGGTAATAGGCCGTCGCGAGGCCGTGGCCGCCGCCGCCGATGATGATCACCTCGTACTCGCGCTTGGGCTCGGGGCTGCGCCAAGCCTCCTGCCAATCCTGGTGATAGCTGAGCGCATTCCGCACCAGGGTGAAGATCGAATAGGCCTGTTTCATGCAATTCCCCGGGAGCGCGCAAGCGATTTGGCGCGGCATACTGCCAACGCGCATGCGTGCCTTCAAATGGCGGCGCGCCATCTAATGTCGCGATCCCGTCGCAGGGTCAACCGGCTTCGCCGTCGCGGCCCCTGAGTTTTCCACAGCGGCGAGGCGAGGCCGGGGCGCAACTCGTTCGGTTCGGGCAGATGAACCAGTCGGCCAGATCGGCAGAGCGGCTTGTCTCAGAGCGTCGTCGTTTCGCACCGGCGACGATCAGGTTATGGTAAATCCGCAGCCGGATCAGGGATTTGCCGCTGAAGCAGCTGCGCGGCTCCGTGAACATCGCCGGCATAATTAACTGAAATAATTAGAATTTTTCCAGACGGCGAGCCTAAGTCGAAAGGTCGATTTCGAAGACCGAATTGCGCTTGGCCTGCGGTTCTCTACGGTCTATAAGCGCCATCGAATATCGTTCCGGCGTCCTTCTGTCGGGTGGTCTCTGGACCCTAGATGACGCAAATGGACTAGTCGAGCGCCTGGCCGGGGGCAGGCGCTTGCGGAGAGGTGGTGTCGTTACATGTTTGGGGATCTTCCAGCCAAGCTGCCGCAGCAGGTCGCGTTTCTGTTGGTACCCAATTTCTCCATGATTGCCTTTACCTCGGCGGTCGAGCCGCTGCGGCTTGCCAACCGCGCCAGCGGCAAGGAGCTTTATCGCTGGCATCTCTTCTCGCCCGACGGCAAGCCGGTCGCCGCCAGCAACGGGATCCAGCTGGCGCCGGAAGGGTCCGCAGACCAGATCCTCGCCTATCACACCGTCATCCTCTGTAGCGGCATCGACGGCCATCTTTACGAAGACCGAAATGTCTTCGCCGTCCTGCGCCGGGCCGATCGCCAGGGCGCGGACATCGGCGCGCTCTGCACCGGCAGCCATATTCTCGCCCGCGCCAACATGCTGAACGGCTATCGCTGCACCATCCATTGGGAAAATCTCGCGAGCTTCACCGAGAATTTCCCTGAGGTCGAGGTGACGGCCGAGCTGTTCGAGGTCGATCGCAACCGCTTCACCTGCTCGGGCGGCACGGCTGCGCTCGACATGATGCTGAACATGATCGGCCAGCAGCACGGGCACGAATTGGCGGCTGCCGTCTCGGAGCAGTTCATTCATGAACGGATCCGCGACCGCCACGACCATCAGCGTATGGCCCTGACCGCGCGCCTCGGCGTCAGGCATCCGAAGCTCATCCAAGTGATCCAGTCCATGGAAGCCAATCTCGAGGAGCCGTTGTCGCGCGGCGACTTGGCCGATGCGGCGGGTCTCTCCAGCCGGCAGATGGAGCGGCTCTTCGCCAAATATCTGAAGAAGTCGCCCGCGCGCTACTATGTCGAGCTCCGCCTCAACCGCGCGCGCCTGCTGCTCCTGCAGACCAACATGTCGGTAATCGACATCGCGCTCGCCTGCGGCTTCGTCTCCGCCTCGCACTTCTCCAAGTGCTATCGCGACTTCTTCGGCAAGACCCCGCGCCGCGAACGCGCCGGCCCGGTCCAGCGCCCATTAAGCGAGCGCCAGGCGATCAGCGCGGAGTAAGCGCTCGGGTTCCAGCCCGTTCGGCCACGATAGACCGCTTGGGCGGACTCTCGCCCCGTTCGAGCGAAAAGACATGCAGCGGCCGAGCTCGTGGGGGTTCATCTGCATCAGCAGATATATCACGAACAAGTAGCCGTAGCCGATGAACCCACCGAGAATTGTCGCGGCGAGCCACGTTCCGAATCGCCGACGGCCGCTGACGCTCCAAGCCATGATGCGCAGCGACCCGTGTCGCGCTAAGAGGCGATCGGCTCGCCTACATGCGGGCCGAAGGGGGGCCGGGCGAAGACGCGCCGGAACGCCGGCTCGAAAGCGGTGAGGGGCAGGGTGTCGTAATCGGGGTCGAAGGACATCTGATCCCACTTCTGGCAGAAGTCCGCCGTCGGTTCGAACATCGGATGGCCGCGATAGCGGTCACGGGCGTTGCGGTCGCCGCCGCAATGGTGGAAGTAGTAGTAGCCCTGGAACAGGCCGTGATGCTTCACGATCCAATGGGTCGCGGCGCTCACATAGGGCTGCAGCACGCTGGCGCCGAGCTCGGAATGGTTCTCCGGTGCGATCGTGTCGCCGATGTCGTGCAGCAGGGCTGCCACCACCATCTCCTCGTCGGCGCCATCGCGCTGGGCCCGGGTCGCCGTCTGCAGGGAGTGCTGGAACCGATCGATCTTGTAGCCGAGCCGGTCGCCCCTGAGCAGATCGAGATGCCGGATCACCCGGTCCGGCAGTTCGTGGCTAAAGTTGCGATAGAGCTTGTCGAGGAACTGATATTCCTCGCGCGTACCCTGGTCCATGCGGGTGAAGGCGATCGTGTCCATAGTTTGGGCTCGTTCCTGGTCGCTGCAGACGGGAAAGGGTAGAGTCGCCGGCCATGCGGGACAAGGACGTTCTCCAAGAACTCGGTGCGGTGCTCCGGCAGCACGGCATGCTGACCCGCGGCAGCTTCACGGCGGATGCTACTGATGAAGCGCTGCGGGAATTGGGTGCGGGCACACTCATTCTGGTCGGCAATGCCGGCGCCGATCTCTACCGCGCCTTTGGCAACCTCCGATCCACGGAACCGAACCCGCTCGATGCCTGGACGCGCCGGGTGATGGAGCCGATCGCGCGACGCTTCGGTGCTACCGCTCTCTTCCCCTTCGGGGGACCGCCATATTGGCCCTTCCAGCGCTGGGCTATGCGCGCCGAGGGGCTGAAGCCATCGCCGCTCGGTATCCTCATTCACCCGGAATACGGCCTCTGGCACGCCTACCGCGCGGCACTGCTGTTTCCGGCCGTGCTTGATCTTCCGCAAGTGCTTGCGCGGCCACATCCTTGCGACACTTGCGCGGAAAAACCCTGCTTGGCCACTTGTCCGGTCTCGGCAATCACGCCGCGTGCCTACGATGCGGATAAGTGCGCGCGCCATGTCGCGAGCGAGGAGGGGGCCGACTGCCGCGATTTCGGCTGCCTTGCGCGGCGCGCTTGTCCAATTGGTCGCACCCGTCAGTATCCCGCGGATGCGATGGCATTTCACATGGCAGCATTTCTCGCAGCAAGGCGCCGCAATTCACACCAGGATTGACGCGGCGCCATAGCCGTTAACTTTATGATTTCCTGACAGGATTCGTATTTTTGACTTGTATTGGGACGATTCAGCGCGGTATCAACTTCGCTATCGGTTCCATTCGCACAGGGGAGTCAACGCGTGGGCACCCAATTCGGTCGGCTGGCGCTTGCGGCAGCCTTCATGTTCGTGGCCTCGCCGGTTTTCGCGACGCCGGTCACCCTCAATGCCGTCGACCGTCCGGGCGGCGCCGTCCTCAACGAGCCCATCCAGTGGCGGGTGCTGCAGATCGACAAGAAGGGCAAGATCGTGCCGACGCCGGTCGCCGTCGGTTCCGATTCGGTGCTGAAGACCGATTTGAAACCCGGGCACTATCAAGTGGTCGCGATCCGCGGCACGCTCACGATCAAACAGGGGATGGTGATCGGCTCCGGCAACGAGGTCCGCAACATCGTGGTCAGCGATGCCAATGCGGCGGTGAAGCCGATTACGACCGGCGCGGCAGCGACCGGCGCACCGGCGACCGGCACGGTGAAGCCGATCGACCCGACCGCGGCGCCGCCCGCCGCGGTCGTCGCAAATTCCAAGCTCAACATCGGCATGATTCCGAACTCCGGGCGGAGCTTCATCACCGAGCCGATCGATTGGCAAATCTTCACCTACACCAAGGGCGTCACCGAGAACGGCCAGATGGTGGCCGAGAAGAACACGCCGAACGCGACCTTCAATCTGCCGGCCGGCAGCTATGTCGTGCGCGCGCTCTACAAGGGCACGCAGTCAGATCTCGTGATCCCACTCGCCCCGGGTCAGGCCTACAATTACACGATCAATCTCTATGCCGGTCAGGCCAAGCTGACGGCGATCAAGTCGAGCGGCCCCGCACGCGACGCGGTGAGCTGGCAGATCGTGCGCGAGAAGCCGGGTCCCGACGGCAAGTATGAGCTGGTAACCGCGTCGAGCGAGGCTTCGCCGCAGCTGCTGATGCGCGAGGGCAATTACCTCGTCCTGGCGAAGGTCGGCGATCTCTGGGGCATGCAGCCGCTCGCGATCAAGGCCGGCCGCATCACCACCGCCTCGGTGAAGCTGCAAACCGGCGCCGGCGCGCCGATCGTCGTCGCCTCGGTGAACTGAGCGCGAAGGCTGGATGCCGCCGCCCACATGCGGCGGCGGCATCGGGCGGATGAGGTTTTCTGCCAGGGTTGAGGGCTGCGGGCTCTGCTAGGGTCCCGTGGCCCTTTGCTTTTCTGGATTGCAGGCCCCCTGGAGAATCACGGGATATGTCACGCGAACAGCGCCCGCGGCGCGAACGCCGAGTGCCGCGCACCGTCAATCAGCTTCCCTGGCGCACCTACCGCAACCCCTATAGCCCGATCCAGGCGCTGACCGCCGACCAAGTCGAGGCGATCCACCTGGCGTCGCTCCGGATCCTGGAGGAGCTCGGCATGGAGTTCCTCGATGCCGAGGCGCTCGATGTGCTCAAGCAGGCGGGGGCCGAAGTCACACCGGGCAGCAACCGCGTGAAGCTCCCGCGCGACCTGGTGCTGGGCCATGTGGCCAAGGCCCCACGCGAGTTTGCGCTTCACGCCCGCAACCCGGAGCACAATCTCACCTTCGGCGACAACCACATCAACTTCGGCTCGGTCGCCTCTGCGCCGAACGTCTCCGATCTCGACCGCGGCCGCCGGCCGGGCAACTTCGCCGACTATTGCGACCTGCTGAAGCTGGTGCAGAGCTTCAACGTGGTGCAGTTCACCGGTGGATATCCGGTCGAACCTGCCGACATCCCGCCGGCGACCCGTCATCTTGACGCGCATTATGCAGCGATCACCTTGACCGATAAGATCTGGCATCCTTATTCGCTCGGCCGCGAGCGGATCGAGGATGCAATCGAGATGATCTGTCTCGGCCGCGGCATCGACAAGGCGCAGCTCGCGAAGGAGCCGAGCCTATTCTCGATCGTCAACAGCAACTCGCCGCTCCGGCTCGACGGGCCGATGCTGCAGGGCTTGATGACCATGGCGCGCCACGGCCAGCCAGTGGTGCTGACGCCATTTACGCTGTCTGGCGCCATGGCCCCGGCGACGGTCGCGGGCGCGCTCGCCCAGCAGAACGCCGAGGCACTCGCCGGCATCGCGCTCATCCAAATGGTTAACCCCGGCGCGCCCTGTGTCTACGGTGGTTTTACCTCCAACGTCGATATGAAGACTGGCGCACCCGCCTTCGGCACGCCGGAATACACCCGCGCCGCCTTGGCCGGCGGCCAGCTCGCGCGACGCTACGGATTACCCTACCGCTCCAGCAATGCCTGTGCCGCCAATGCAGTCGATGCGCAGGCGGCCTACGAATCCGAGATGTCGCTCTGGGGTGCGGTGATGGGCCATGCCAATCTCATCCTGCATGGCGCCGGCTGGATGGAAGGTGGTCTCGTCGCCTCCTATGAGAAGTTGGTGCTCGACGTGGAGCTGATCCAGTCCATGGTCGAGTTCCTGCAGCCGCTCGTGGTCGATGAGGATACGTTGGGGTTCGAAGCCATGCGCGAGGTCGGCCCGGGCGGCCATTTCTTCGGCGCGGCGCACACGTTGGCGCGCTACGAGAAGGCGTTCTACGCTCCGCTGCTCTCCGACTGGCGCAACTTTGAGAACTGGCGCCTCGCGGGATCGCTCGATGCCGCCCAGCGCGCCAACCAGATCTGGAAGCAGGCATTGGCCGAGTTTACGCCTCCGCCTCTCGATCCCGCCGCCGACGAAGCCCTGCGCGCCTTTGTCGCCCGCCGTAAGGAAGCCGGCGGTGTGAAGATGGGCTGAGCGGCACTGGAAAAAAGGCAGGCGCCCGACGGGGATGAGCGTCGGGCGCCTAAGACCTCGAGGCGGGTCCGTGGGGACGGTTGGGTGTAGCCCCGCCTCGCATGAGTAAAGTAGGGTGAGCGGCGAAAAAGTTCAGTGACGCCGGTCACAGCGCGGGGGGCTCACGCCCGCAGTGAGGCGGTCGTCACACATTTGCTTCCGCCGGGTGCGCCGTTTGGTCGGCCGCGGCGCTCCGTGGTAGGCTTTCTGCTTCGGGGAGTGGTGGCACGGGGGTGGCCATGAGAACGTTGGCCTGGGCGTTGGCGCGGGCGGCGTTGACGGCAGCGGTTCTGGCTGCGGCCGGATTGGCGGGTTCGCCAACCGAGGCCGATGGCAAGATCAACATCGGCGCTCTGTCCTGTCACGTCTCCGGTGGCGTCGGCTTCATCTTCGGCTCCTCGAAGGCGCTCTCCTGCATCTTCAAGCGCCCCAATGGCGATACCGAGCGCTATACCGGCGAGATCAACAAATACGGCGTCGATATCGGCTTCACCACCGAGAGCCGGATCATCTGGGCAGTGCTGGCGCCTGGTGACGTCGGGCCCGGTGCGCTCGCCGGCCATTATGGCGGAGTAACCGGCGAGGCGGAGGTAGGCCTGGGACTCGGCGCCAACGTGCTGCTCGGCGGGAGCTCGAAACAAATCGCGCTGCAACCTCTGAGCATCACCGGCGGCATCGGTCTCAACGTGGCCGCGGGCATCGCTTCGATCACGCTGGTACCCGGCAAATAGCCTGGGCTATTGGCCCGCCTTGAAGCGGTCCCATGCCTCGGTCACGATCTTTTCCACCTCGTCGCTGCGTGTGACGTTGGGATAGCCGTTCGCGAGCACCTTGGCATCGGGATAGATCGCCGGATCATCCAGGATATCCTTGTTGACGAACTTCATCGCCGCCATGTTGGCGGTCGCGTAGTAGGTGACGTTGGTGTTGGCCGCCGCGACCTCCGGCTCCATCATGTAGTTGATGAACAGCATCGCGTTCTGCGGATGCGGCGCCCCCTTCGGCACCATCATGGCGTCGAACCAGATGTTGGTGCCTTCCTTGGGGATGGTATAGGCGAGATTCACCTTGACGCCGAGCTTCTGGGCCCGGTCGATGGCGGTCGCATAATCGCCGGACCAGCTCATGGCGACACAGAGCTTCCGCTTCGCGAGGTCGTCCGTGTATTGCGAGCTGCTGATCTCGGTGACGTAGGGACGGACCTTCATCAGATTGTCGAGTGCCGCCCTGATGTCGTCCGGGTTCTGTGAGGTCGGGTCCTTGCCCATGTAGGCGAGTTCTAGCGGGATCACGTCTTCGGGGGAATCCAGGAACGACACGCCGCAATCCTTGAATTTCGAGAGCACATCTGGATCGAAGATCATCTTCAGGCTGTCGACCGGCGCGTTCTTCATGCGCTTCGCGACCATGTCGACATTGTAGGTGAAGCCGTTGGTGCCGAAGTTATAGGGTGCCGCGTATTCGTTGCCGGGGTCCGCCTGCTTCGACAGCAGGTCCAGGATCCATTTGTCGATATTGTGCAGGTTGGGCAGGGCGGACTTGTCGAGCTTCTGGTAGAGGCCGAGTCGGATATCCTTGGAGAAGAAGTTGGAGGAGGGCACCACAACGTCGTATTTGGCACTGCCGGACTTGAGGTCCGCCTCCAGCGTCTCGTCGGCATCATAGGTCTGGTAGTTGACTTTGATGCCGTAGGTCTTCTCGAAGGCCTGAACCCGGCTTATGTCGATATAGTCGGTCCAGTTGGCAACGTTCAGCACCTTCTCCGCGTCGCCCTCCGCGCGGGCGGGCCCGTTCAGCGCAAGAGCGGCGAGGAGGCCCGTCGCGACGGCAATGTTCGAGATGCCCGGCATGGAACCCCCTATCGGCGTTATGGTGTATCCTTGATCGCCGCCCAGGTCTTGGCCCGGAGTTCCTCCAAAGCCTGGCTGGGAACCCTCTCGCCGACCAGCTTCGGCATCACATCGGCCGGCGGGTAGATCGAGGGATTGCTGCGGTCCTCGGCGTTGATCAGGCCGCGGTCGAGCGCGGTCTTGTTCGGCGATGCGTAGTGGACGTAGTTGGCGTTGTCCGCCGCCACCTGGGAGTCGAGCATGTTGTTGATGTATTTGAGTCCCGCATCGACGTCGGGCGCGTCCTTCGGCATGGCAAGGTTGTCCACCCAGACCAGCGTGCCCTCCTTGGGGATCATGTACTTGAGGTGCACGCCGTTGTTCTGGTCGATCGCCCGCTGCTGCGCGGTGCCGAAATCGCCGCTCCAGCCAACCGCCAGGCAGATGTCGCCGGTCGCAATGTCGTTCACATAGCTCGACGAGTGGAAATACTTGATGTAGGGGCGGACGGCGCGGAGCGTCTTGGCGGCAGCGGCATAGTCCTCCGCCTTTTCGGTATGCGGGTCCTTGCCGAGATAGATCAGCACCGATTGCAGCACATCACTCGGCGCATCGAGCATGGTGACGCCGCAATCCTGGAACTTGGCCACCACCTCGGGCTTCAGGATCAGATCCCAGCTGTCGAGCGGGGCATTCGGCATGCGCTGCTTGATCTTGTCGACATTGTAGCCGATGCCGACCGTGCCCCAGAAATAGGGCACCGAATAGTCATGGCCGGGGTCGAACGCCTCTGTCGCCTTCAGGATCGTCGGATCGACGTTGGCGATATTCGGCAGTTTCGACTTGTCGAGCTTCTGGAACACGCCGGCCTGGATCTGCCGGCCGAGGAATCCGCCTGAAGGCACGACGACGTCGTAGCCGGTGTTGCCGGCACGAAGCTTCGCCTCCAGTGTCTCGTTGGAATCGAACATGTCGTACTGGACCGCGATCCCGGTCTTCTTGCTGAAATCCTCGTTGGTGTGCTCGCCGATGTAGTCGGTCCAATTGTAGACACTTACCTTGCCGCCACCGGGAGGCGGCGCCACCGGCTCGGGGGGCTGGCTGATCGAGGCCTGCTGCTGCGCTGCCGGGGGAGATGGCATGGTCGGCTGCGGCGTCGTGGCCGGCGGCGATTGTTGAGCCGTAGGCTCCGGTGTCGTCGCAGGGGGCTCGGCGGAGGCGGATGGCTGTGCCGGTGCTGCCGGGCTCGGGTTTTGCGGTTGAGTCGCTGCCGAGTCTTGGTTCGGGCTGGGCGCGAGGGGAAGGCTCGGCGTCTGATAAGGGGTTGGGGCCGCGCTCTGCGCGGGAGCCTCGGTCGAAGCCGAGCTGGCGGGAGCTTGCGGACCGGCCGACGCCTGGTCGGTCGGCGCTGCCGGGGTGCTGGTCGCAGCCTGGTTCGCCGGCGCCGGGGAAGATACCGGGGTGGTCGCCGCTGGCGTGCTCGATTGCACGCTCGAGGAGGCTGAACTCTGGGTATTCTCCGATTGCTGCTGCTCCTGCTTGCCGCAGGCTGTCAGCAGCACTGCCGATGCAAGCGCAATCGCGCCGATCGGAAATGCCTTCCAGACACTCACCAAGAACGGATCCCTGTTCGACGTGACGCTGCCCCGGCGCGTCGTTCGTCCATCGCCCTTACCCACGATTCGCAGATCATTTGTCTCGGCGTCGCGAATGTCAATCGACGCGAGGGATGAAAGCTCCGAGTCGGGCAACGATTTTTTGGGGATCTGCTGCGGCCGGTCGCCGACTAGGCGCTCCAGCTCTGGCCGTCGAGTGTCATCAGCGCCGTGTAGAGGTCGGGCCGGCGGTCGCGGAACAGGCCCCAGGCAGCACGTTCGCGCCGCATCCGGTTGAGATCGAAGCTCTCGACCAGCACCGCCTCTTCGCGGTCGGCGCTGGCGACGATTTCGCCGCGCGGGCCGGCAATGAAGGAGCGGCCGTAGAAGGTGAGGGCGCAGGAGCGGCCCTGCTCGAAGCCGATCCGGTTGGCGGCGATCACCGGCACCATGTTGGCGGCGGCGTGGCCCTGCATCACCCGGCGCCAATGCTCCGAGCTGTCGTAGGTGCCATCTTCCGGTTCGCTGCCGATCGCGGTCGGGTAGAGCAGGAGCTCCGCACCCTGCAGCGCCAAGGCGCGGGCGCATTCCGGGAACCACTGGTCCCAGCAGATGGCGACGCCGATCGTCGCATGCTGGGTCTCCCAGATTCGGAACCCAGTATCGCCGGGGCTGAAGTAGAACTTCTCCTGATAGCCCGGCCCGTCGGGAATGTGGGACTTGCGGTAGATGCCGAGCCGCTCGCCGTCGGCATCGATCACGACGACCGAATTGTAATGCGCGTTGTTGGCGCGCTCGAAGATCGAGATCGGCAGCACGACGCCGAGCTCGCGCGCCAGCTCCTGCATGCGCGCGACGGTCGGATGATCGTCGATCGGCCGCGCCAGATCGAAGAGATCGGCGCTCTGGTCTTTGCAGAAATAGGGCGTCTCGAACAGCTCGGGCAGCAGAATTACTTGTGCGCCTCGCGCCGCCGCCGTCCTGACCGCGCGCTCGGCCTTTGCCACGTTGCCAGACACTTCGGGACCGCAGGCGAACTGAGTGGCGGCGACGGTGAGATTGGCGACCATGGCATCCCTTTCGACCCCGAACCCATTTGCTCCTGAGCGATGGGTTCAGTCGCGATTCATAGCGGCTGCGGCGGTGCGTTCAAGCCTCAATTCCGGATGGTGGTCACAGTGTCGCGCGGCGCGCGTCCCAATCGCCACATTTGCTTCCGCCCGGATGTGGAATTCGGAGCCTGCGCCGCAAGCGCTCCTCAGGCTATGTCTGCGACGGCCTTGCGAAGGCTGTGGAATTGCGGGAAATTCGGCGCTCCCGGTTCCGGTGACGCGGGCATCGCCGCGTCGAGGGGGGAACCGGATCTCGACCGCAATCGCGTTGGCCCGGAACCATAAGGGCCGCAACAGGGAGGTAATGCATGAACCGTCGCGCATTCATCAAGAACGCGGGACTCGTCGCCGGTGCCGCTGCGGGCAGTGCCACGCTGGCCGCGCCTGCCATCGCGCAGTCGATGCCCGAGCTGAAATGGCGGCTCACCTCCGGCTTTCCGAAGGCGCTCGACACGATCTATGGCGGCGCCGAGCGCCTCGCCAATGTCGTGGGCGAGATGACCGACGGCAAGTTCCAGATCCAGGTCTTCGCCAGCGGCGAGATCGTTCCGACGCCAGGCGTCGTCGACGCGGTGCAGAACGGCACGGTCGAGATGGCGCATACGGCGAGCTACTACTATTTCGGCAAGGATCCGACCTTCGCCTTTGGCTGCGCCGTACCCTTCGGCCTCAATAGCCGCGCCCTCAACGCCTGGTTCTACTATGGCGGCGGCAACGACCTGATGAACGAGTTCTTCGCCAAGTTCAAGATCGTCGGCTTTCCCTCCGGCAATACCGGCGCACAGATGGGCGGCTGGTGGCGCAAGGAGATCAACACTGTTGCGGACATGCAGGGCGTCAAGTTCCGGGTCGGCGGTTTCGGCGGGGCGGTGCTCTCCAAGCTCGGCGTGGTGCCCCAGAACATCCCGGGCGGCGACATCTATCCGGCACTCGAGAAGGGCACGATCGACGCAGCGGAATGGGTCGGCCCCTATGACGACCAGAAGCTCGGCTTCGACAAGGTCGCCAAGTTCTACTACTACCCGGGCTGGTGGGAAGGCGGCGCAACCCTGCATCTCTTCGTCAACGCCGACAAGTGGGCCTCGTTGCCGGCTAACTATCAGGCGATCGTCAAAACCGCCGCGGCGCAGGTCAATGTCGACATGCAGGCGCAATACGATGCCTTGAATCCGAAAGCGCTGCGCGAGCTGGTGGGCCGCGGCGTGCAGCTTCGCTCCTTCTCGCCGGAGATCCTCTCGGCCTGCTTCGATGCGGCGACTCAAACCTACGCCGATATTAGCGCCAAGAACGACAGCTTCAAGAAGGTCTACGAGTCGATGCGGGCCTTCCGCAACGAGGAATATCTCTGGTTCCAGGTGGCCGACGGCACCTACGACAACTTCATGTATGCCCAGCAACGCGCCGGCAAGCTTAATCCGGCATAAGCCTCTTTCATTTTTCCCTTTCCCGACTTCGGGAGAGGGGTGGGGGTGCCGCGAGCTCGATCTGCATCGAGGCGGCCTCGCTCAGCGCGGGACGTCGGCGAGGACCGACATCCCGGGCGCGAGATCGCCACTCTCCGCGGTCGGATCGGCCCGGACCAGGAATGTGTTGAGGTCGTGGTCGCCGACCGCGCGCGCCGCGCGCCAGGTGGCGAACTCTCCGAGTGGCCGGATCTCGGTCACCGTCGCCGGGATCGTGGTGCCATCGAGGGAGTTGAGCTTCAGTGCGGTGCCCATCTTCAATCCGACGATCCGGTCCTCGCGCGCGATGAATCCGAACCAGGCGCCCTTGGCGGCGTAGATCGTCAGCACCGGCTCGCCTTCGAGCACCGCTTCCCCCGGCACCGAAACCAGCACCGCGACGATGCCATCCTCGGGCGCCGTCAGGCTGGTCTTCGCCAGTCTCGCCTCGAGCACCGCGACGGCCGCGTCGGCGGCATCGACCTGGGCGTCGGCCTTTGCCCGCTCCTCCGCGGTCGGCCCAGCCCGCCCCCGGGCGAGCTCGGCTTGCCGCAGGCTTAGCTCGGCCTGGGCCTGGGAGACCGCGGCGGTGTCCTCGTCCATCCGCTGCTTGCTGACGAAATTGGCCGGTGCGAGTGCCGCCGAACGCGCGTTCTGCTGCCTGGCGAAGGTGAGGTTGGCCTCGGCGATCTGGACGCCGCGGGCGAGGCTGGCGATCTCCTCGTCGCGGGTTCCGGCATAAACGTGGTCGCGCGACGCCCTGGCGACGGCAGCCGCTGCCTTCGCCTGGTCCACCCCGGCGGAGAGCTCGGGATTGTCGATGACCGCCAGGAGCTGGCCCTTGTGGACCATCTCGCCGGGCTTCACCTTGAAGTCCTTCAAACGGCCGCTGGTGCCCGGCGCGATCGCGATCTCGGTCTCCCGCACCATGCCGACCAGGCGTGGGTCCGGCGCCGGGCGGCGCTCATGCAGTACGACCGCCCCGATCCCGGCGGCGAGCACGACGAACACGCCGGCGACCGCCAAGCGATGCCGCATCGAGGCGCTCATGCGGGCACTTCCGCCGTCCGCGGCGACGCGCGCCGCGACATGAACCGCTGCACCCCGACAGTCATCGCGAAATAGAACACGGCCATGAACCAGAGGATCAGCCAGTCATGCCGCACATCGGCCAGGCTGGCGCCCATCTGGTTGATTCGGACGAGCGCATCGATCCCCGAGGTGCTGGGGAAGATTCGGCTCAAGTCCTGGACCGCGGGCGGGATCGCCTCGCGCGGCCAGGAGACGCCGACCATGAAGAACAGCGGCAGGCTGGACGCGAGGAAGGCGAGGATCGCCGTCTCGCGCCGCTTGAACGTGCTCCCGACGAGCTGGCCGAGGAAGCTCACCGCCAGGATGAACGGAATCGCGACCAGGAAGAGGTCGCCGATGCGCCCGAGGGTCGAGAACCCGTAGACCCGCGGCAACAGCACGAGATAGAGCATGAGTGCCGGCAGGTAGATGCAGAAATGCGCGAGCCCCTGGCCGAGCACGGCGGCGGGACCGCTGCGCCGGGTTCGGCCCTCGCGCGCGCCGCGCTCGTAGGCGACGCCGCCCAGGGTTGCCGATCCCATGAGCAGGGTCTGCTGCAGGATGAGGATGAAGGCCGCCGGCACTACGTAGCTCGCATAGCCGCCGACCGGATTGTAGAGCGGCTCCAGCAGCAGCTCCGCTGGCTGGACCTTCGCCACGCCGGCTTTGGCCAGGCTGCTGTCCATGCGCGCGCCATGGGAGATCGTGTCGATGCTGACCGCGCCGACCGATTCGAGGATGCCCTGGACCATGCGGTTGAAGACCAGGAAATAGGCGGAATCGACGAAGGCAGGGAGGCGCGCGGGATTGCCCTTCAGGACCTCGCGTTCCGTACCCGGCGGAATCGCCAGGATGCCGTAGACCTGATGCGCCTGGACCGCGGCGTCGGCAGCCTCGATGGTGTCGGGCTGGACGGCGACCTTGACCGCCTCATCGGCATCGATCGTCTGGATCAAAGAGCGGCTCAATTCGGTGCGATCCTGATCGACAATGGCGATCGGGACATCGCGTACGAGCTGGGTGAGATATGGCTGCGGGTAGAACACGCCATAGATCACCGGTGCCAGGACCATCAGTCCGAACACACCGCGATCCGCCAGCACGCGCCGCCATTCCGCCACGAACGCGCCGGAAACCCCCGGGCCACGCACACGCTCGGGGGACTCGGCCTCGCGCTTCTCGGGCATCCTGAGCACGGCCCGGAGCCGGAACCAGGCGAGGGCAGGGAACAGGATCGCCATGAAACCGAGCGTCATGAAGGCGCCGAGCGACGTCGAGGGCGTGAGCCCGCGTGCCGCCTGGTCGAACAGGACCTGGATGTACCATCGAAGCGGCAGGAGATCGCCCCAGCCGCGGGCGAAGCCGTTCATCGCCGTCGTGGGAAACCCGATCCCGGCATAGCCGAACGCCGGCGAGCAGACCAAACCGGCAAGGCTCAGCCCGAGCGCCAGATTGCGCGCCAGCAGCGGCAGCAGGGCCCCGATCGAGAGATAGCAGAGGACGAAGAGCAGCGCCGCCGCGACCATGATCACCGGATCGCCGCGGAAGGGGATCTGGAAGACACCGTGGATCAGGCCGAGGCCCACCACCATCTGCAGGATGAAGACGCCGAAGAGCGGCAGCAGCTTGCCGACCAGCCCGACCGACGGGCTGCCGCCCGCCGTGCGCAACCAGGCGCGGCGGTTGCGCCGGCCGAATTCCGAACCCATCGCGTAAACCGCGGAGATCGTCATCACCACGTGCAGCACGGTCGGCAGAATGGCGCGCAGCAGGAACTGCGCATAGTTGAGCGCGGGGTTGCTCAGCACGTATTGCTCGACCACCAGCGGACCGGCAGTGGTCGGCGCGCTCGGCTTACGGGCCGCAGCGAGCGCGTCGGTCTCCGCGGTGATCGCCTGGTTGAGGCCGCTGGAGGCGATGTTGCCCGGCGTGAAATATTGCCTGTTGTAGAAGGCGACGATCTGCGGCCGCCGGCCGTTCGCGATGTCGCGCTCGAAGTTCGGAGGAATGAAGACGGCCGCGAGGGCCTCGCCCGACCGGATCGCGTGCATCGCGCTCGACAGATTGGGCGAGCGCTCGGCGAGATCGATGCTCGGTGCCGCGGAAATCGCCTGCACGTACGAAAGCGAGGTCGCCGAATGATCCATATCGACCACCGCGACCCGCAGCTCCCGCACCACGGCGTTGCTGAATATCCAGGAGAGCATGGCGAAGGCGATCAGCGGCACGCCGACGATCAGGAACAGCGCCACGCGGTCGCGGACGATCCAGCGGATCTCGCGGGTCGCGACCAGCAACACCCCCGGTGTAGCGCTTGTCTTCATTCCCGCTTGATCCGCCAATCGGCATAGGCACTCATGCCGGGCCGGAGATCGGGCACCTTCTCCACCGGATAAGCGCGGACCTCGAAGGTGCGCAGATCGAAATCTCCGGTCGCGCGCGTCGCCCGCCAGCCGGAATACTCGCCGCGGCTGGCGATCACCCTGATCTCGGCGGTGACAGTGCGGTTCCCCAGCGCGGGGACGCGGACGTCGAACTTGTCGCCGACCTTGACGCCCTTCAGCAGGTCCTCCCGCAGATCGAAATGGAACCAGAGGTCGCCGAGATCGACCAGGGAGAGCAGCGGTACGCCGGGGAGCACGTATTCGCCCTCTTCGGTGTTGATCTGGTAGATCTGCCCCGCCGTCGGCGCCACGATCGCCATCTGATCGACCAGCGCTTGGGTCGTCTCCGCGGCCGCTTGCGCCTTCGCTACATTGGTGACTGCGATTTCGTGCTCTTCCTTGGTGAAGCCCGCATTCGCCTCGGCCAGTTCCAGCTGCGCCTGGTCGTGGGAGCGATTGGCCACTTCGAGCGCCGCTGTGTCCTCATCCAGCTTCTGGATCGGCGAGTTGCCCTGCGCTGCGAGCGTCTTGGTCCGGGCGTAAGTCTGCTGGGCCAGCACGACGGCCGCCTGGGCGCTGTCGACAGCCGCCTTGCGTACTGCGATCTCCTCGGCGCGCGTGCCGGCATTGATGCGTGCGAGCTCGGCTTCGGCGACCGCCTTCGACGCCTTGTCGGCCCGAAGCTGGGCGACCAGTTCCGGGTTGTCGATCTGGATCAGCAGTGCGCCCGCGCCGACGTCCTGGCCGCGCTGTACCGCAATCTTACCGATGCGCCCGTCGACCCGCGCGGCGATGTCGGTGCGGGTCGCGTCGGCTTCGCCCTGGATCAGCAGGGGCGCAGGCTTGGCCAGATACCAACCTGACAGGATGACGATCGCGGCGATGATCACTGCAACGATGGTCGCGGGCGCCTTCGGCGTGCGCGGCGGGGCCGGCGGTTTCGCGACCGGGGCTGGCGCGACCGGGGCTGGCGCGGCAGGTGCAGGCGCGGCAGGTGCAGGCGGCGCTGCCGCCCCTTCGCTCGGGCTCGTGCTCATAGCGCCTCTCGTGCCACTCCGGATCGCTCCGGCTGATTCGGATCAAGCGATCCTATGTCGGTGCTGTGCGCGTGAGAAGCACCCCGTCGGGGGGGATCACTGCCCCGTTGCTGGGGGCGAGGTGCCGAAGTTAGGGCCGGCTGGAGCGTTCGTTGACGGCGCGGGCGCTTGCGGCGTGGGCGTCGTGCCGAAATTTGGGCCGGCCGGCGCGGGGGCCGGAGCAGGTGCCGGTCCCGGCGCCGAGCCGAAATTGGGCCCCGCGGGTCCATTGCCGGCCGGCGTCGTGCCGAAGTTTGGGCTGGCGCCGCCGAAATTGGGCGCGGCGCTGTTGAAGTTCGGCACCTGGATCTGGGTCTTCGATGTGTCGATGCTGATCTCACCCGCCTTGTAGCGGGTCACCATGCCGGGAAAGGCGATGGTCGCACCGATCATCACCACCTGGATCAGCACGAAGGGGACGGCGCCCCAATAGATCTGGCCGGTGGTGATCGGCGCGATCACGGCGCCTGTCACGCGATCCTTATAGGGCTCCTGCGCCGCGACCGAGCGCAGATAAAACAGGGAGAAGCCGAAGGGCGGGTGCATGAAGGCGGTCTGCATGTTGACGCCGAGCAGGACGCCGAACCAGATGAGATCGATGCCGAGATGGTCGGCCGCGGGCCCGACCAGCGGCACCACGATGAAGGCCAGCTCGAAGAAGTCGAGGAAGAAGGCCAGCACGAACACGAGCAGATTGACGACCACCAGGAACCCGACCTGCCCGCCGGGTAGGCTGGTCAGCAGGCTCTCCACCCAGACATGGCCGCTGACCCCGAAGAAAGTCAGGCTGAAGACGCGCGATCCGATCAGGATGAAGAGCACGAAGGAGGAAAGTTTGGTGGTCGAATCCAGCGCCTGGCGGATCACCGACATGGTCAGCTTGCGCTTCAGCGCCGCGAGCGCCATGGCGCCGACGGCACCCATGGCGCCGCCCTCGGTCGGCGTTGCAAGGCCGATGAAGATCGTGCCGAGCACCAGGAAGATCAGCACCAAAGGCGGGATCAGGGTGAGGATGACCCGTCCTACCAGCTCTGCCCCCGTCAAGGTGCGCGCCGCTTTCGGCAGGGCGGGTGCCGATTGCGGCGCGATCATCGTCATCGTGATCACGTAGAGGAAGTAGAAGCCGGTCAGCACCAGGCCCGGCACGATCGCGCCCTCGTACATGTCGCCGACCGACTTGCCGAGCTGGTCGGCGAGCACGATCAAGACCAGACTTGGCGGGATGATCTGGGCGAGCGTGCCCGCCGCCGCGATCACGCCGGCGGCGAGGCGCCGGTCGTAGCCGTAGCGCAGCATGATGGGGAGCGAGATCAGCCCCATGGCGATCACGGAGGCGGCGACCACGCCGGTCGTCGCGGCCAGCAGCGCGCCGACCGCGATCACGGCATAGGCAAGGCCGCCGCGCACCGGCCCGAACAACTGCCCGATCGTGTCCAGCAGTTCCTCGGCCATGCCCGATCGTTCGAGAATGAGGCCCATGAAGGTGAAGAACGGGATCGCGAGCAGGGTCTCGTTGCTGAGGACGCCGAACAGGCGGTCGGGCAGCGCCTGGAAGAAACTCGGCTGGAACAGGCCGAGCGCGATGCCTATGACGCCCCAGAAGAGCCCGTTGAAGGCGAGGGCGAAGGCGACGGGATAGCCGAGCAGCAGCACGACCACGAGGGACGCGAACATGATCGGTGCCATGTTGGCGATGAGGAAGGTGGTCATCGGTGCCTTCCCCGTCGCCTATTCCAGCGGAGCATGGTGACCGCGCTCTTTCGCATCCGGGATCAATTCCATGATCACCGCGATGCGCTTGATGATCTCCGAGATCGCCTGGGCGAAGAGCAGTCCGAAGCCGGCGACGATCATGGCCTTGGCCGGCCAGATGATCAGCCCCCCATAGTTGCTCGACATTTCGCCGATGGAATAGGACTCCGTCATCGAGGGCCAGGTCTCCCACAGCATGATCAGCGTGTAAGGGATCAGCATGCAGAGATGGCCGAACAGCTCGATCCCGTTGCGCCAGACCTTCGGCAGATGGCTGGAGACGATGTCGATCCGGATATGCTCGTTGCGCTGAAGCGTGTAGGCGGCGGCCAGGAAATAGGCCGCGCCGAACAGGTACCATTGCAGCTCCAGCCAGGCGTTGGAGGACACGTCGAACAGCTTGCGCGTGGTGGCATTGCCTGCGCTCACCAGGATGGCGCCGAGGATCAGCCACATCACGGCGCGGCCGATCAGCCCGTTCAAGCGGTCGATGGCGCGGCTAAGCGCGAGCAATGCTCCCATGCCGTTTTACCCCTGCGGCATATTCTCTTGGCGTTTTGCGCTGGCACTCCCTGGCGCGCCGTTCCGTCTGCGCGGAATCGGCGCCGGAGCCAGCTTCTCCAGATTCGCCGGTCAGTTCAAGCGCTTTGCGCCTGCGACCTTAGTCTAGAGCGAGTCAGCCGCTCGGATAATCGAACTTGCCGTCGCGCGCGGCGACAAAGGCGGCGTAGGAGATGCGGGTCCAGGCCATCGCCTGCTTGCGGAACTTGAAATACGACCCCGCGATCTTCCGCGTGCGGTCGTCGCTCTTGTCGTAGAGCTCCTGCATCACGTCGCCCGCGGCCTTGCCGAAGGCGGCGAGCACGGGTTTCGGGTACTGCGTCACCTGCACCTTGTACTCGTTGACCAGGGTCGCGAGAGCGGCCGGATTGCGGCCCGAATATTCCGCCTGGCTGACGGCGCTCTCGGCCGTGCAGGCTGCGGCGACAATCTGCTTCAGGTCGTCCGGCAACGCGTCGTATTTGCGCTTGTTGACCAGCGCCTCGACGCCGCAGCCCGGCTCCTGGAAGCCCGGCCAGTAGTAGAGCTTGGTCACCTTGTAGAGGCCGAGCGAGAGGTCGTTGTAGGGGCCGATCCAGTCGGCGCCGTCGATCGTGCCGTTCTGCAGATTGCCGAAGATCTCGCCGATCGGCAGCGAGACCGGTTTGCCGCCGAGCTTCTCCAGCACCGAAGCGGCATAGCCCGATATGGCGAACTTGAGGCCGACCAGGTCCTTGGTCGAGTTGATCGGTTTCTTCAGCCAGCCCCCCATCTGCACGCCGGTATTGCCGGCGAGAAACGGCTTCACGCCGAACTGGCCGTAGAGCTCGTCCCACAATTCCTGGCCGCCGCCAAACGAAATCCAGCCGGCGAATTCATCCGGGGTGAGGCCGAACGGCACCGAGGCGAACAGGCCGGCGGCCGGCGTCTTGTCCAGGTGATAATGGGCGAAGTCGTGCGCCACGTCGGCGACGCCCTGCGAGACCGCGTCGAGGCACTGCGTGGCCGGAACCAGCTCGCCCGCCGAGAACAGCTTCACCGTCAGCCGGCCACCAGAGAGATTGTTGATCCGATCGGACAGGCGTTCGGCACCGGAGCCGAGCCCCGCCATGCCCTTCGGCCAGCTCGTCACCATCTTCCATTCGATCTTGCTCTGCGCGATGGCCGGTGCCGGTATCGCGGCCATGACGGCACCGCCGGCGGCGAGTCCGGCGCCCGTCAGGAACCTGCGGCGCTTCATGGGCGCCTCTGCGCGGACGGGTTCCGGAGAGCCGTTCGGCTGCGGCGAGGCAATACGCTCATTTTTTTGCGTGTTCATGAGAGAGGAAGAGAAGGAGAGTGGTCAGTTCAAGTCCTCGGCCGGTTGGATCCGCACCCAGCCGGCCGGACCATAGGCCTCGATCGGATTGAAGCGCCGTTTGTAGTCCATCTTCTGGCTGCCGGCCACCCAATAGCCGAGATAGACATAGCCGAGGTCGCGGCGCCGCGCCTCCTGGATCAGCCAAAGCACGATGTAGCTGCCGAGGCTGTTCCGCGCCAAGTCGGGATCGAAGAAGCTGTAGACGGCCGAGATACCGTCCTGTCCCCAGTCGGTCAGGCACGCGGCGACCAGCCGGCCGCGGCCTTCTCGAAGCTCGACAATACGCGTATCGACCGGGCTATCGCCCACCATGCTGGCGTAGTCTTGCGGCCCCATGCCGACCATTTCGCCGTCATTGTGCCGGGCCTCCAGGTAACGCGCGAACAGCTTGAACTGTTCCTGGGTCGGCACCGCATCGGTCACGCTGGCGCGCAGGTTCGCATTGCGCTTCAGCACGCGCTTCAGGGAGCGCCCAGGTGCGAAATCCTCGGCCACGATCCTGACCGGCACGCAGGCCTGACATCCCGCGCAGGCGGGGCGATAGGCGATCGAATGGGAGCGCCGGAAGCCGGCGTGGGAAAGGACCTCGAAGAGTTCCGGTGACTGCGCGCCCGAAAGCTCGGTAATGATCTTGCGCTCCATCCGCCCGGGCAGATAAGGGCAGGGGACCTCGGTGGTCACCAGGAACGGGATTGGAAAGCCGCGGCCTTGGACGCTCATGGCTGGAATCTTAGGCGATGGCGGGGCTTTGCGCTAGTCGCGGGCGGCTGGATTCGTGTGAGCCGCCGTGAGTGCCGGGTCCGAGCTGCCTAGAGCCTGACCGCGGCGTCCGATTTCACGACCACGGTGCCGGCCAAATGGTCGTGCAGCAGCCGGCCGCGGCCGTCGAACAGGCCGAAGATCAGGATCAGGAAGCCGGTGGTCGGCACGGTCGCATAGAAGAGGGCCGGCATGATGATGCCGCGCAGCAAGCCTGGATACTCGCCGGTCCAGGCGACCACCTTGAGGTCCATGGCCCGCATGCCGGGGGTGCCGCCGCGCCGGCCACCGATGGTCGCCGCCGCCAGCACGAAATGAATGAAGGGTGTGCCGAACAGAAACGCCGGCAGATGCAGCAGGCCGAGCGTACCGATCGTCAGCGTGCAGCCCACCATGAAGATCAGCGCGCAAATGACGAAAGCGAGCAGCGCGTCGAGGAAATAGGCGACGATGCGCCGGAAGTGCACGCCGTCATAGAGGCTGGGATCGGCAAGCCAGGCGGGCTCGCTCCACTCCAGTCGGGCATCGCGATAGGCACCGCCTCGGTTGCCGAGCAGGATCACCGGAGGTTTGCGTTCAGGCAAGAGCGGCTCATAAGGATAGGTTCACGCCGCAAGCTATATCGGAAGGCTTTGCCCCACTTGCAAGTGGTCGCTATCCCAGGCCGGTCACGGGTTGGTGGGTTGCGGCAGCGTGGCCGAGGGGACGATCTCCGGTGGCGGACCGGCCGGCTGGCTGGAAGCCGTGGCAGGGGCCGGCACCGGTGTTGCCGCACCTTGCGGCGCCGGAGCGCTCGCCGCCGCTTTCTCGCGCAAGAGCACGATGGAGATGCGGCGGTTCTCGGGTGAGAACGGGTCGTCCTTGATCTTGGGGTCGGTGTCGGCCTTGCCGGAAACGTTCTGCACCCGGCCCTCGTCGACTCCGGCGCTGACCAGAACGCGCCGCGCGGCGTTGGCACGGTCGGTCGAGAGCTCCCAGTTGCTGTAGTCGATGCGGCCCTGGTAAGGCGTCGCGTCGGTGTGACCGGCGATCGAAAGCTTGTTCGGCAACGGCGCCACCACGTGCGCGACCAGCTGCAGCAGCTCGCGGCTGCGGTCGTTCATGCTGGCGCTGCCCGAGGGGAACATCGACACTTTGTCCTTGTCCAGGAGCTGGATCATCAACCCTTCCGGCGTCTGCTGGATGTCGATGTTGTTCTTCAAGTCGGCGAGGCCAGGATCCTGCTGGATCTGCTGCTCGATTTTCTGCTTCACGTCTTGGAAGTTCTTTTGCTCGGCTTTGTCGAGCACCTGCTGCGCTTCGTTGACGTCGACCGGCTTCTCTGCCTTCTGCTCCGGTTTCGCGGGGACCGGGTTAACATTCTCGTTCTGAGTTTGGTCGGACTGACCGCCGGGATTCTTGTCGGCATTGTCGGCGGGATTGTCGACCTCGACTGTCGCCTCGGCGGCGGAGGCACCGCTGACCGACTGCATGATCGCCGGCTGGCCGTTCAGGATCGCCTGCTGCGACTGCTCGCTCTGCGGCGCGATAGTCGGCTTGAAGTATTGCGCTATGCCTTTCTTCTGCTCCTCGGTGACGGCGTTGAGCAGCCAGAGCAGCAGGAAGAAGGCCATCATCGCGGTCACGAAGTCGGCATAGGCGACCTTCCAGGCGCCGCCGTGATGCGCGGCGTCGGTTTTCTTGATGCGCTTGATGATGATCGGTCTGTCTTCGGCCATGGCGATTGACCTTGGCTCAGACGGCGGGGAGGCCGCTCACCGCCTCTTCCACCTCATAGAAGCTCGGCCGCTCGGTCGACCAGAGCACTTTGCGCGCGAATTCGATGGAGACCGCCGGCGGATAACCCTGCATGTGCGCGAGCAGTCCGGCCTTCATGCATTGGAAATACTTGGAATCCGCGTTGTCTACACCGGCGATCGCATTGCCGAGCGGCGCCACGAAACCGTAGGACATCAGCACGCCGAAGAAGGTGCCGACGAGCGCCGCGCCGATGAGATGGCCCAGAATCTCCGGCGGCTCGGTGATCGAGCCCATGGTGTGGATGACGCCGAGCACCGCAGCGACGATGCCGAGCGCCGGCATGCCGTCCGCCATCAGCTGCACCGCATGCGAGGCGGCGTGCTGCTCGCCGTGATGCGCCTCGAGCTCGGCATCGATCAGCGTCTCGACTTCGTTCGCATTCTCAGTGCCGAGCGTCATCATGCGCAAGTAGTCGCACAGAAACTCGACGGCGTGGTGGTTCTTCAGGATCGCCGGGAATTGGGCGAACAGCGTGCTCTCGTCGGGCTTCTCGACATGCTGCTCCAAGGCGAGCATGCCCTTGGTCTTGGCCAGCCGGAACACCTGGTAAAGCAAGCTCAGCAGCTCAACGTAATCCTTCTTCTTGTAGGTCGGGCCCTTGAGGGACCGTTTCAGTCCGCCGACCACGGCCTTGAGGTTGGTCTTGGTGTTGCCGATCACGAACGCGCCGGCTGCGGCGCCCAGGATGATCAGGAATTCGGCCGGCTGGAACAGAACCTTCGGCTCACCCCCGTTCATGAGGTAGCCGCCGGCTACCGCGCCGAGAACGATCACTGCTCCAACGATGACAAGCATGCGCGGTGGCGGTCCAAGAGGGTTGATTCCGGCCTGGGCCCAAGATTGGCGAATAAAGTTAAAACTTGGTTAGGGACGATCTGCGGCTGATCCGCCTACAGAGACTTTTCGCCTGTAAGTGCTTTTCCGGACTGTCGTTCACCGGAGTGCGATGAGAGTCGACGGGTGGGAAAACCGTCCGCTTCCAGGGCCGCGATGATCTGCTCCACGTGGGTGGGGTTGCGAGTCTCTACCACAGCGTCCACGTCGGCGCGCTTCACCGGCAAATCGAAGAACATGCGCTGGTGATAGATCTCGATGATGTTGCCCCCGGTGGCGCCGATCAGCCGCGCCAGATGACCAAGCACGCCTGGTTGATCGGAGATCTCGATCCGGAGCGTCACCACGCGACCGTCCCGAATGAGGCCGCGCATCAGAACCTGGGCGAGCAGGCGCGAGTCGATATTGCCGCCGGAGATCAGCAGCACCACCTTGCGCCCGGCGAAGCGTTTGGGCTCGGTTAGCAGGGCGGCGAGGCTGGCGGCGCCCGCTCCCTCGGCGACCAGGCTCTGCCGTTCCACCAGGATGTGCACCGCGTTCTCGAGCTGGTCTTCGGCCGCCAGAAGCAGGTCGGAAACGTGGCGCTCGATGATGGCGCGGGTCAGTCTGCCGGGCGACTTCACCGCGATCCCGTCCGCGATGGTCTGGCCGCGATTGTCGGGCGACAGGCCTTTGACCGCGTGATGCATCGAGGGATAGAGGTCGGCCTCGATGCCAAAGACCTCGACCGCGGGCTTCGCCGCCTTGATTGCGATCGAGATGCCGCTGATCAAGCCGCCGCCGCCGATCGGTGCCACCAGCGTGTCGAAGTCGTCGAGATCCTCTAGGATCTCGAGTCCGATCGTGCCCTGGCCGGCGACGATCATCGGATCGTCGTAAGGATGCACGAAGACCAGGTTCTGGTGCTCCGCCAACTGCCGTGCATAGACCGCGGCGGCGTCGATGGTGTCACCCTGCAGCTCGATCTTGGCGCCGAAGCTCGCCGTGCGCTCAATCTTGGTGAAGGGCGTCCCCTTCGGCATCACGATGGTCGCCGGGATGCCGAGGCTTTGGGCATGGTAGGCGACGCCCTGGGCATGGTTCCCGGCCGACATGGCGATCACGCCGCGCGCTGCCTCTTCAGGCGTCAGGCTCTTCAGCTTGTTGAAGGCGCCACGGTCCTTGAAGGAGCCGGTGAACTGCTGGTTCTCCAGCTTCAGATGCACGCTGGCGGCACCGGTGATCGCGGCGAGCTTCGGCGCGCGCACGAGCGGCGTCCGCACCACATGCCCTCGGATCCGCTCTGCGGCGGCGCGGATGTCATCGACGGTCGGAATCAGGATCTCGGCTGACAAATCAGTTCCCCGGGACGAGCGTGAGGGTGTCCGCTGCCGACTGCACGATAGGCCGGTAGCGTCCGTCGCGCCAGTCTTTGAGCCAGTCGGCATAGTGCGAGGAGAGGGGATTGCCGGACTGGCCGCCGGCCAGCGTCACGACAGCGGCCATCGGATTCTTCATATCGACGACCAGCCGCATCGTGGGCCCGTGCACGTCAGGAAGATCGGGTGAAGTCGCGCTGCCGAAGGGTACGCCGCGGTTGATGGTGAAGGCATCGCCGTCGGTCGGCAGGTTGGCATCGAGCCAGTCGCCGAGCAGGGGCACGTAGCGCAGCACCGGATGCCGGAAGTGCAGCCGATGGAGATCACCCCATTGCCATTGCACTGGATTCGAGCCGAGCCGCACCGAAATCTCTGCTACCGCCTTATCGAGGCTGCGGCCAAGAAGATCGTCGCAATTCGAAGCGTTCGAGACACCGCGGCACCATTTCGCATCGGCAAGCAGGCGCTGCACGGCATCGGTGTCCCAGAACCACCAATCGTCATAGCTCTTGCCGAGCTTCTCCTTGAGCAGCAGCTCCGCGGTGCGCTGCAGCCAAAGCGTTGCGATCAGCGGTGCCGGCTTAGCTCGATCCATATGCCCGTCCCAGGCCTTCAGCAGGTCCGTGACCTTAGGATCGGCGTTCTTGAGCCGCGGGAGCCAGGCTTGCACGAGCTCGAGCAGCGGCCGCGACAGCGTGTCCTGCTGCATCACCTCGACATCCTCGACGCCGAGCGTCGGCCTTGCCGCCAGCAGCTCGGCGATGCGCTTGTAGCGTCCGTCGTCGGGCCAGCGCCCTGCCATGAAATAGGCGTAATTGTCGTCGACGATCTTGTTGTTCGCTGTGGCCAGCCAGCCCGACGCGGGATCCTTCGTCTGGGGCATGCCGTCGAGCGGGATCATCCCCGTCCAGTCGTAGTCGTCGGTCCAGCCCGGCACCGGCAGCATACCGTCGTCATAGACCTTGCGCCGCACCGGCACGCGTCCGGCGGCAACGAAGCCGATATGCCCGTCGCGATCGGCATAGACCACGTTCTGCTGCGGGCTGTCGAATTGACCCAACGCCGCGTAGAGCTCGTCGGCCGAGCGCGCCAGATTCATCGCCAGCAGCGCATCCGCCGTGCGATCGTTGGGCTGCAGGAAGGCCGCCTTCAGCGCGAGGACGGGATCGTCCGGCTTGCCCTCGTCGTCGAGATCGGAGACGACCGGCCCGTGATGCGTGGTTCGGATCGTGACCACGCGGTCCTTGCCGTCCTTCACCTTGATCGTCTCCTGCCGCGCCGCAAAAGGCTCGGTGCCGTAGAAAGTCTGGTAGCGGCTGGGATCGTTCGGCGCGAGTCGCTCCTCATAGAGATCCTCGGTGTCGCCGGCCGTCGTGGTGAAGCCCCAGGAGACGCGGTCATTAGCACCGATCACCATCATCGGCATGCCGGGGCTGGTTGCCCCGACCCAGCTCATCTCCGGCGTCACGATATGGGCGAGGTACCAGATCGACGGCGCGCCGAGCCCGAGATGCGGATCATTGGCGAGGATCGCGGCGCCCGTCTTGCTCTTCGATGGCGCGATCACCCAGTTGTTCGAAGCCTCGCCGACCGGGCCGAACCAGGCCGAGGGCAGGGCGGCGAAGGATTCCGCCTGGGGCACCAGCAGCTTCAGGAGATCGGGCGGGAGCGTCTGCTTCAGCTTCACGTCGAGCCGCTCCTCGTTCCAGTTCGAGGACAGCTGTAGCGCCATGAGCCGTCCCCAGACTAGGGAATCCGCCGGCTTCCACGGTCCGGGCGCGTAGTGCAGCAGCAGGAATTCCAGCGGCAGCGCGCCGCTGCGTTGCTTCAAATAAGCGTTCACGCCGGCGCTGTAGGCGGCGAGCGCCGCTTTCAAGGCCGGGCTCGCATCCTCCGCCTCCTGCTCGGCTTGGGCATAGAGGCCGAGCGTACGCATCAGCTTGTCGGTGGGTACGGTCGCAGCACCCAGCACTTCCGAGAGTCGCCCGGCGCCGGCGCGGCGCATCAGGTCCATCTGGAAGAGTCGGTCCTGCGCATGGGCGAAGCCGATCGCGAAATAGGCATCCTCGAGACTCGCGGCGCGGATCGTGGCGACGCCGCGATCGTCGCGTCCGATGGTCGCCTTCGCGGTCAACCCGGCGACGCTGACTATGCCATCGACCTGCGGCAGCGAGCTCCGCAGCCAGAAATACCCGCCGGCCGCCGCGATCAGCGCGAGCGCGACGATCGCCAGCAATCCGACGCCGATCCATTTCCCAACCCGGCGCATGCTCGTGCGTTCAGGGGAATTCGGCGAGGATGCGCGCTCGGTCGGCGTCGAGCAAGGGCGCCGCGGGCCGCCGCTCGGCATCGGCATAGGCCGACATCTTGATCGGCATGCCCGCCACCATCAGCGGCGCCACGGAGGGATCGTCGACCGGCAGCACCATGTGCCGCGACTGCACCTGCGGATCATGCACCGCCTGGCCGACATTGTTGATCGGCGCGCAGGGAATGCCGGCCGGCAGCAATAGATCCAGCCAGTGCTGGGTCGGATGATGCCGCAGCATGTCTTCGAGCGTCGCCTTCAGGAGCAGCACGTGCTCGCTGCGAGCGGTGTTCCTGGCGAAACGTGAATCCTCGGCCATCTCCGGACAGCCCAGCGTGCGGCAGAGCTTGGCGAAGAGTTCGTCATTGCCGCAGGCGATCACGACATGACCGTCCTTGGTCTCGTAGGGCTCGAACGGCGCGATCGACGAATGCCGCGCGCCCAAAGGCTTCGGCGGTGCGTTGGTCGCGAAATAGCGCGTCACCGCATTCTCCAGCAGCGCCACCTGGGAGTCCAGCATGGCGACGTCGATCATCATGCCTTCGCCCGTATTCGCACGATGATGCATCGCCGTCAGGATGCCGATCGCGGTGAACAGGCCGGCACCGAGATCGCCGATCGAGGAACCGACCCTGGTCGGCGGCCCGCCCTCATGGCCGGTGATGCTCATGATCCCGCCCATCGCCTGGGCGATGATGTCGTAGGCTGCGCGCTGGGCATAAGGTCCGGTCTGGCCGAAGCCCGAGGTCGCGGCGTAGATCAGGCGCGGGTAGCGCGCATGGAGCGCCGCCCAGCCGAGGCCGAGCCGGTCCATCGTCCCGGGGCGGAAGTTTTCCACCACGACGTCGGCGCGCTTCAGCAACCGGTGCAGGATCGAGAGATCGTCCGGCGCTTTCAGATCGAGCGCGATCGATTCCTTGCCGCGGTTCTGGGCGATGAAGTAGCCGGACTTTCCGTTGATGAAGGGGCCGTAGTGGCGGGAATCGTCGCCACCTTCGGGATTCTCCACCTTGATCACCCTCGCCCCGAGATCGCTCAGGATGAGGGTACAGAACGGCCCTGCCAGCACGCGCGTCAGATCGATGACAACAAGATCGGCGAGCGGTCCGGCTCGAACCATCGATAGTCCTCAGGCATTCTCCCCATGCATGTGATAACCCAAGCCGCGCGACGGTTCTAGGCCGCATGTTCTAGGCCGCTGCTCTGGGCCGATGACAGCCCGTGGCGGGTGGGCTAAGAAGCGCGGGAAACCGGGCCAACGGACGCCCTCGGGGAGACATCCCCATGGAGACATCATGGCGAAAGACTTCGAATCGGTGAAGGCGATGGTGGCGGCCCTGCAGCCCAGCTATCCGGTCTATTGCCTCCGGCCCGATATCATTGCCGAGACCGCGCGGCGCTTCCTCGCTCTCTTCCCCGGCCGCGTCCTCTACGCCGTCAAATGCAACCCGCATCCCGAAGTCCTGCGCGCGCTCTACCGTGCCGGCATCCGGCATTTCGACACGGCCTCGCTGCCGGAGATCGCCCAGGTGCGCGAGAGCTTCGCCGATGCCGCGTGCTACTTCATGCATCCGGTGAAAGCACGGGCGGTGATCGGCACCTCGGCCCGGGTCTACAACATCGATACCTTCGTGATCGATCATCCTCAGGAGCTGGAGAAGATCCTGGACGAGACCGGCGGCGCCGAGGGCCTCACCATCTTCGTCCGCATCAAGACCCCGCCTTCCGAGGGCACGCTCTATCACCTAGCCGCTAAGTTCGGCGCCGAGGTGGCGGAGGCCGCTGCCATGCTGAAGGAGGCGCAGTCGCGCGGCTGTCAGGTCGGCATCGCCTTCCATGTCGGCTCGCAATGCCTCAATCCCGAGGCCTACACGACGGCGCTGGAGATCGTCGGCCAAGTGCTCGACCAGGCCAAGGTGGAGATTGCCGGATTGGATGTCGGCGGCGGCTTTCCCGCCGGCTATCTCGGCACCAACATGCCCCCGCTCGAGGATTTCATCGCCGCGATCGAAGGGGGTATGAAGCGGCTTAACCTGCGGCGCGATTGCGTGCTGATGTGCGAGCCCGGCCGCGCCCTGGTCGCACACGCGGTGTCAGTGGTCACGCAAGTGCAGCTGCGCAAGGAGAACCAGCTCTACATCAACGACGGCATCTACGGCTCGCTCTCGGAGACCGTCGACGCCGGTTTGAAGCTGCCCGCGCGTCTGATCCGTATGGGCGACGATTCAAAGTCGCCTTCCCGTGATTTCGTCCTGAACGGCCCGACCTGCGATTCCCTGGACGTGCTGCCGTCGCCCTTCGCGCTTCCGGAAGATGTGCGCGAAGGAGACTGGATCGAGATCGACCGCGTCGGCGCCTATTCCAACGCGCTCGCGACCCGCTTCAATGGCTTCCACCCGGAAACGCTGGTCACGGTCCACGATCGACCGATCTAGCTATCGGCGAATCCAGACCAGAATCAGAAGGAGGGCGATTGCTCCGCCTGCAATCGCGACAGAGACCCAGCGCCGCCGACGCGGCGGCGCCACGACCACCTCTGCCGCCGCGCGGGCCTGGAGCTTGCCGCGCATCTCGCGCATCAGCGCGAGCGTGGCACCATCGGGCGCGAGGCGGCGGGTCTCGCGCACGATCTCGAGATCCTCGGCGGCGACATTGTGCTGGGCGGCGACCGCGACGAGACTCCGCTCGATCTCGGCAGCGCTCTTGTCGGGGCGGTGGAGCAGGGCGTATTCGCCGGCGGCGGGCCGGGCCACAATGCTTTCGTGGGCATGGCTCATCAGCGTCTCGCCGAGCTCGTCGTCGAGCGCCTGGCGCTGCTCCGCCGACAGCGACGAGGCAGCGCCCTCGCTCAAAGCGCGCGCCCGGAACACGGTGATGTCGAGCGGCAGCTTCACATGATCATGGGCACCGGTCAGTGCGGCGAATTCCTCCTCGCTGGCATAGGGCTGGTCGCTGGCGTCGAGGCTGGTGCCGGGCGTCGCGGTCTTCGGGTCTTGCGAGAACAGGATCCACCAATTGCGTTTGCCGTCGCCCCGCTTCGCCGCCATGGAGAAGCGCTTGATGCCGACCGCGGGCGTGCGGAGGGTCGCCGCTACCGTCTCGACCTCGCCGCGCACCAGGAGGCGCGCGAGATAGCGCAGGAAGCCGAGCCGCTCGCCCTCGTCGATGAAGGAGACCAGCGGCCGCCCGATCAACTGGCCCGCGCGCGCGCCGAGATAGAGCTCGGACATGCCGCGCGCTTCTTGGATCTTGCTGGCGCCGTCCACCAGCAGCGAGAACTCCCACCTCTCTGGTGGCGCATTCGTCATCGAGTGGCTCTTTCGCAGCGAAGCCAGGAAAACTACCTTTTGTAGCGTTAAATTTCGGTTAGTGCGCGCCAGGCGATGCCGGGTAGTCGGAGATCAAAACCTTGCTAATCTGCTCGAAACACCCATTTGCTGCAATGCAACATGTATCTAACACAGGGTCAGTATCATGCGCAGAGCCATGCGCGAGGTGGCGATGCAGATGGTGAATAACGAACCGCGGATCGGTTCTTTCCAGGGCTGCTCGCCGACCGGTTTTCACGAGGTCTTCTATGCGGAGTGGGGTGACCCCGCCGCCGCGCGGGTGATCGTCTGTTGCCACGGCCTCACAAGGAACGGCCGCGATTTCGATTTCCTGGCGCGGCGCCTCGCCGACGGCATCGACTTTGCCCTCGCGGAGCGCCAAAGGGAGCAGGTCCGCGATCACATTCATGAGACTGCTCCCCGCGGCGGCATCGCCGGCTGGATCGGCGCGCGGCTCGAACGCTGGCTCGCACCGGCGCCGGAACCCGCGGAAAGCGTCGATGCCAATCTGGTGCATCCGGCCTTGCAGCCGCTTCCGGTCCGGGTCATCTGCCCGGACGTCACCGGGCGCGGGCGCAGCGAGTGGTTGAAGGACCCGGCGAACTACGGCTATCCGCAATACATGTCGGACATGACGGCGCTGATCGCGCGCCTGGGAGTGCCCCAAGTCGACTGGATCGGAACCTCGATGGGAGGGTTGATCGGCATGTTTCTCGCGGCCTCGCCGAACTCGCCGATCCGCAGCCTCGTCATCAACGACGTGGGCCCGGTCGTGCCACGCGCCGCCATGCAGCGGATCGCGGACTATGTCGGCCTCGACCCTCGTTTCGACAGTCTCGATGCTCTGGAGGCGTATCTCAGGAAGGTGCATGCGCCCTTCGGGCCCTTGACCGATGCGCAATGGGCGCATCTGGCGCGGCACAGCCACCGTTTTCTGGCCGACGGAAGCTACGGCCTTGCCTATGATCCGGGGATCGCGATCAATGCGCGGCTCGGGGTCAGGGACTGGGATTTCTGGGCGAGTTGGGACCGGGTCACCTGTCCCGCACTGATCGTGCGCGGTCAAGAATCGGATCTCCTCGAGCCGGAAGTGGCGGAAGCGATGACCGTGCGCGGCCCGAAAGCGGAGCTGATCGAGTTTCCCGGCGTCGGTCACGCTCCCTCGCTGATGGCGGACGACCAGATCGAACGGGTGTCGCAATGGCTGGCGCGCCAGGGATGACACGGACGGCGGTAACGTATTCGCTGACGCGCTCGCTGGCGCGCGGGCTCGAGGGCTTGCCGCCGTTCAGGCCGCGCCTGCCCTGGCTCGGGGGCGATCTGCAGACCGTGCGCAACTGGCTGGTGAAGCCGAAGCCGCCGATCGAGAACTGGCCGGCGGAGCCGATCTTGTTCGACATGGCGGACGACACCGGCGACCGGCTCGGCGGCCTGTTGCACCGGCCACACGAGGATCGGCAGCGCCCGCTCATCGTGCTGGTGCATGGCCTCACCGGGTCGGTTGAGAGCAGCTACATACGGACCAGCGCTGTCCATCTTCTGCGCGCCGGCTATCCGGTGCTGCGATTGAACTTGCGCGGCTCCGGCAAGCTGGCACCCCGCAGCACGCAGTTCTATCACGCCGGCCGCAGCGAGGATTTGCACCGCGTCATCGGCACGCTCGACGGACGCCTGGTGGCGCGCGGGCTGATCCTGGTCGGTTACTCCATGGGCGGGAACCTGATCCTCAAATACTTGGCTGAGCGCGGCGCCATGGCGGCGGTGATGGCGGCTGCCAGCATCTCGGCGCCGATCGACTTGCAGGCGGCGCAGCGCCGCATCGCCAGCGCGCGCAACCGGCTCTATCACCGCCAACTGCTCGGCTGGATGCTGCGCGAGCGGGGCGGCGGCCTCGATCCCGCGATCCGCACCATCATCGATTTCGATAACCGGATCGTGGCGCCGGCCAACGGATTCAAGGACGCGCTCGACTATTACCGGCAATGCTCTTCGGCGCCGCTGCTGGGTGCCATTCGCCGGCCGACCCTCATCGTCCATGCGGGTGACGATCCCTGGATCCCCGCCGCAATGTATCGCGAGATCGCATGGTCGAAGCATGCCCGGCTATTACCGTTGATTCCGCCATCCGGCGGCCATGTCGGGTTCCATTCCAGCGGACTTTCAATGCCTTGGCACGATGCCGCCGTGCTCCGATTCCTTGCCACGTTGAGCTGAGCTTCTCCGAATTCAGCATAGTCGGCGCGGGCGGGGAACGCCGTGCGGCATTCCCCGTTTGTCCTCGAAGGCACACCGAAATCGGTGCGGCATATGCGAAACTATCTTGTCGCCCTCGTAGCGGGCGCATTTGCAGGATGCATCTTCGTCGCGGTGCTCCTCGTCCTCGACATCGGTGGCCTGCGCACGCTGATCTTCACCGACGACGAGATGGCGATGCCGTCGATCCTGCTCCTCTGCCAGATGGCCGGCCTTTTCGGCATCGGTGTCGCCGCCCTGGCGATCGCCGAGAGCGAGCCCGGTCCGGACGGAGGTCACCGTCACCCCATTGCTCGGTGGCGACGCAGCTTGCGGTGGGAGCCGCAGGCCTACGCCGCGAAGGACCAAAGCAGTGCGATGCTGCGCGAGGTCGTGATTCCGCTCGGTGCTTCAAGCAAATCCCGGCGACCGCATATATAAATATGTAGGCCGATCGCGTGCGGCCGCTCGATGGCGGATGCATTATGCCTAATTTCCGGGGTCCGTTAGCCGCGGACAGGTAGGTGACGCCGGCGCGTGCTACGATCACCGGTGGTTGAGTCTGCGTTTCGGACCAGCTCTTCCCAATAGCCCAGCGTTCCTTCTTTCGGCGTTCGTTTCATTTGGGGGTTACCCATGAAAGTGAGCACTGTGATCGCTGGCGCCTTCGCGCTGGCGTTGAGCACGGCGTCTGCCCCCTGGTCGGCCGGTGCCAACCCCATCGACGTCAGCTATACGGTGAGCGGCTCCGCCGGCCACTGGACCTATGACTTCTCGGTGACGAACAATCTTTCAACGCCGTTCGTTACCTATCTCTTCGGCGCCAACTTTGCGAGCGACGATGTCACGGCGGCTCCCACCGGGTGGAAGGATTTCGCGAACGGCGGAGTCCTGCCATTCGTGACTCCGGGCCTCTTGCATGCCTACGAGAACGTGTGGGTCGTTTCGACACCTTATCTTTCCAGCATCCAGCCCGGACAAACGCTGAGCGGGTTCGAAGCGGTGGACACGTCGGCGACGAAGCTGATCAGCCTGGACTGGTTCGCATTCGACATTGCGCTGACCGATGGGTTTGTCGACCCGACCATCGACTACACCGGAACCGGCTGTTCCATGAGCTGCGGCCACCCCACTTACAATCCCGGCTTCCAGGGCGTCGCCGTCGCGTCGGTCGCCAAGACGCCGCTGCCGGCGGCACTCCCGCTCTTCGCGACCGGGGTCGGCGCTCTGGGCCTGTTCGGCCGGCGGCGTAAGACGAAAACCGCTGCCTAAACTGACCTCGCATCGCGCGCGCCAATTCGTAAGCCCTCCCCCGACTTCGGGGGAGGGTTGGGGGTGCCGCAAACTCGGTCTCTCCCGCGCGACGACGAGTCTACCGAGCCTTCTTCAGCAGCTCTGCCGCCTCGATCGCGGAGTAGGTGAGCACGCCGTCGGCGCCGGCGCGCTTGAAGCACATCAGCGTCTCCAGCACGCATTTGCCGTTGTCGAGCCAGCCGTTCTTGGCGGCGGCCTTCAGCATCGCGTATTCGCCGGAGACCTGGTAGGCGAAGGTCGGCATCTTGAACTCCGCCTTCACCCGGGCCAGAACGTCGAGATAAGGGAGGCCGGGCTTCACCATCAGCATGTCCGCACCTTCGGCGATGTCGAGCGCGCATTCGCGCAGGGCCTCGTCGCCGTTCGCCGGGTCCATCTGATAGGTGCGCTTGTCGGCACGACCGAGCGCCGATTTGGAGCCGACGGCATCGCGGAATGGCCCGTAGAAGTTCGACGCGTATTTGGCGGAATAGGCCATGATCTTCACGCGTTGGAAACGGGCCGCATCGAGCGCATCGCGGATCCGTCCGACGCGGCCGTCCATCATGTCCGAAGGGCCGACCACATCGACGCCGGCCTCGGCCAGCGACAGCGCCTGCTTGATCAGCACCTCGATCGTCTCGTCGTTGAGGATGGCGCCGCCGCGCTCCAGGCCATCCTGGCCGTGGGTGATGTAGGGGTCGAGCGCCACGTCGGACATGATGCCGATCTCCGGCACCGCTTTCTTCAAGGCACGGATCGCCTTGCCGATCGTGTTGTCAGCCCGATACGCCTCGCGAGCGTCGTCGGTCTTCATTTCCCTCGACACATAAGGGAAGAGCGAGATCATCGGGATGCCGAGCGTTGCTGCATGCTCGGCCGCTTTCAAGAGCGCCGGGATGGTCAGGCGGTGCACGCCAGGAAGGGACGGCACCGGCTCCCGCTGCGCGCCACCCTCCTTGACGAAGACCGGCCAGATGAAATCGGCGGGCGTCAGCACCTTCTCGGCGACCAGCCGCCGCGACCAGTCCTCGGCGCGGTTGCGCCGCATGCGGATGCGCGGATATTGGCCGAACGGCTGGCGGGAATGCTTGGTGTCGGAACGCTTGGTGTCGGGCATGGGGCAGGGCAGGAGGTTGTTCTCGGTTGCCGCGATACTAATCGGCGCCCCCGGGCTCGACAACGCCGGGTGCGGCACAATCCGTCGCAGGTTCGCCAAGGAGCCTCGCCGCCAGGGGCAACAGGCGAGAGCCGGCTGGGCTGACACAGCCCAGCCCGCGGTGTTCGGCGGTCACTTGCCCTGGATCAGAAGGCCGAGCGGACTGAGCGTCGTGACCGGGAAATACTCGTAGGTCATGAGACCCTCGGCAACCAGCGGCAAGGCGCCCAGCGTCGCCTTGGCCTCGTCGACCGTCTCCGCGTTCATGAGGAAGATCGGTCCCTTGCCCTTTTGGAACCAGAACTGCTCGACCTTGCCGTCGAGGTAGAGCCTTAGGGTCGGCGGGACTTCGCTCGGCAGATGCTTCTGGACATGGGCGGCCGTGATGCCCGGCGCGAAAGATGCAATGGCGAAGACTTTCATGGGAGGCACTCCGTGTTTGAGGGTTGAGGGGCTGCTTGGACGGGCATTCAGTGCGATCTTGAAGAAATACCTGCAATCGGATCTACGCGTCGGGTAAACCCGCTGGCGCGTCACCGACGTTCATCTCGGCGAGGCGCCGCCGTAGGGACGCCACTTCTTTCATGCCATTCAGCTGCTCGAACTGCCGCTGCGCCTCGCGCCAAAGCGGGGCTGCCCTGTCATGCACGCGCCGGCCCTTCTCGGTGAGTGCGACGAGGCGGCTTCGGCCGTCGGTGGGTGACGGCCGGACTCTGACCAGGCCGTCACGCTCCAGGAAGCCAAGCATCTTCCCCACCGCGGTGCGCTCGATGTCGAGCCGTTCGGCAAGGGTGTTGACCGCGGCGTCTCCCGCCTCGTTCAGCGCTGCCAGTGTGAGGAACTGCGTGATGCGCAGGCCCGCTGGCTCGAGCTGGGCGTCGTAGAAGCGGGAGATCTGCCGGCTTGCCTTCCGCAGGGCGAAGCAATTGCACTGGTCGATCCCAAGCGGCTGGTTGACCTGCGGCATCGTCGGTTCTCCTCGATTTCCGTCAAGCGAAGGCGTCGCGATACTTTGCGATGAAGGCCGGCACGGTAAGCGCGGGTGTCCCGGTGATCTTCTCGACCGCGTCGTTAGTGCCGTCGAAGATACCCCCGCGCTGATAGTCCTGGGCGACTTCGACCAGGTGCTGCACCAGGAACGGGGGGAATTGGTAGAGGTTCTCCATCTTCTCCTTGAACGCCGCGATCGACGTCGGCGCATAGTTGATCTTTGCGCCGAGCACATCACCCATGGTGGCGGCGATCTCCGCAAAGCTCATCTCGACTGGACCGTGGAGCTTGTAGGTCTTGCCTGCGTGGTCTTTCGGCTCGGCCAGGATCTGGGCGATCACCCGCCCCTGGTCGTCGGTGGCGATCGGCGCGTGACGGCCGTTACCGAACGGAAACTCGATCGTCTTCTTCTCCCAGATCTCCTTCGCGAAATGCGGATAGACCAGCCAGTCGGCGAAGAAGGTGGGGCGAAGATGCGTCGTCGGGACGCCCGACCAGTCGAACACTCGCTCCGAGATCCAGTGGTTCTGCGCGGCATCGCTGGACGACTCCCGCCGCGCTGAGGCCTGGGACATGTTGACGATCGCCCTCACGCCGGCTTCCTTCGCGGCCTGGGCGAAATAGGCCGCGGCGCTGACGATCCCGGGTGCGATCGGATGCAGGAAATAGGCTGACCTTATTCCCTCCATCGCGGCGCGGATCGCGTCGATGTCGGTGAAGTCGCCGAGCGCCGTCTCGACCCCGCGGACGCGCAGGGTGGCGGCCGATTCCCCGTCCGAGCGGACATAGGCCCGCACGCGCCTGCCCATTTTCAGCAGTTCGTCGATCGTGGCCCCGCCAGTTCGGCCGGTCGCACCGCTTACCAGGATCTCGGCTCCACTCATGACAGGTCTCCTCTGTTGATAAGAGCATATGCTCTTATATCAGACAAGTTGGAGGTATATGCTCGTATCTTCAAGCCGCTGCTGCCCCGGCTGCGCGCTCAGGCGCCATTGATTGCGGCGGATGTGACGACGATCACGGCGCGGCGCCCGAAGTCGAGCACGGCGCCGAATTGGGACCTGAGTTCAGTCGAACACGCCGGTCGGGTCCGGCAGGGGCAGGGGCGCCGGGCGGATCGCCGCGTTCCAGAAGATCCAGCCGCCGAACAGGCCGAACGGGACCAGGAACAGGCCGACGCCGAGCGTATAGGGCATGATCTCGCCCAGGGGATCGGGATTGCCGAGCTCGAGCCAGACGCGGATGGGTTCCGGCGCCTTTTCGATCGCCAGCACCACCGCGTTCGGCAGCGCGAAGGCGATGCCGCAGCCGAGCAGCAGGCACTCCGTCCGTCCCGTGCTGCCGCGGCGGCGCACGATCGCCAGCAGATAGGCGAACCCGGCCAACAGCGACCAGCCGACCGCGACCGCCAGCAGGATGCCGACCGCCTCGCCGGGCAGCTCCCGGGTGATCATGCCGCTGGTCAGGACCTCGGCGATGAAGGTCGCGATGGCGAAGGGGATGACCGGCGCCAGCACAAGCCCATAGCCCAGCCGCCAGAGCTTCAGGTCGCCCCAGCGCCGCTGGTTCGGCCCGAGCTGCGATGGAATCCCCGTCGACATCCGCCTCACGATGCTGCCGCGCCGCTGGGCATCATAGGTTCAATCCGGGCGAAATTGAGACGTCAAGAAGGTTTATGGCCTCCACTCTCGCGAACTTCTTCGGTGCAATCTTCGAGGAGCCGCGGCATAGCGCGGTCTCCTCTTTTCTGATCTGTCTGAAGACGGTCAGTCGAATATGTTTCTTACGTCGGGCAGCGTAGCGTGTGCGGGCTTTACACCAAACTGCCACAATACCCAGCCACAGCAAAGCCCAAGCCCGAGGGTCATAACAAAATGGCCGATCTGCAGCTCATCGCTAACGAGCATTGCGATGGCCGGAGACACCCAATCCACGTAGCTGGTGATATTCCGTGCGTCCCGGAACCAACTCAGTGAGGACCAAGCCAGGATAGCAAGCGGAGGATAGCAAAGACCCAAAGCACCGCCGAGCAGCAGGCATTCAACGCGGTGCACGATCCCCCGCTTGCGGGCAACGACATAGAAGTACGTCAATCCACCAATCAACCACCAGAGTTCTGCTATCACGACACCTTCGACGAGAGTGCCTAATGCACGAGTAAGAAAACCGGTATCGTTTCGCCAAGCTAAGAGAGTGGATTGCCCTATGAGGGCGAGCGGTAGAACGGGCGCCGCCATACATAGTGCAAAGGCGACAGTCGCAATCTTGACATCCTTCCAATGCCGCTGTGGTGGATTGGAACGGACGACAGGTGGCATCAATTTCATCGTGTCACCATCCCCGCCAGCTCGGCGCGGTCAGCGCGTAGCTGCGGCGGAGCAGGGTCGCTACTTCCTTCCAGTCGGGCTTCCTATCGAGGCGCATGCCGACCCAGCCCTTGTGGCCGACATAGGGCGGGCGAAAGAAGGTCTCCGCATCGGCGCCGATCAGCACCTGCTGGCTGCCGGGCGGCGCCTTGAACCAGACCGAGACGCGCCCGTCGCCGCGCTTCTCCATGGCGAAGATCTTGTCCTTCACCCGGAACGTGGGATCGCCCCAGGCCTCCTTCTCCTCGGCCTCGGGGAAGGCGAGGCAGATCTTGCGCAGCCGCGCTGTCAGCGCCCTGGTCATGGGTCCTCCCGAACCTTCACGCAACCGCCCGCCTGCAACGTTCACGCCCCCGTTACAACCGCCAGTCTAGTGCTTCGCGTCACAAACGCCACAGCCTCGCGCATCGACGGACCTGATGGGCGGGCGGGGACCACGTCGCAACGACGGAGAGGTCCCCATCCGGCGGAATTTGGCCCAGCAGGGACGGGAGGAGACTTCGATGGCGAATATCAGCGGCGGCAGCGGCAACGACATCCTGCTTGGCACCGAGCTGTCCGACACGATCGACGGCGGGCTCGGCAACGACGCAATGTCGGGCCTCGGCGGCAACGACACCTACATCGTGGATTCCTATGGCGACGAGGTCAACGAGTATGCCGGCGAGGGCATCGATCTCGTCCGCAGCTCGGTCTCCTATTGGCTCAGCGCGAATGTCGAGAATCTGACGCTCACCGGCACCGCTTACTATGGCCTGGGCAATGAGCTCAACAATGTCATCACCGGCAATGCCGCCGACAACTACCTCTCGGGCGGCGACGGCGCCGACAACCTGAGCGGCGGCGATGGCAACGATGTCCTGTCGGGAGACCGCGGCGACGATGTCATGATCGGCGGCCTCGGCGACGATGAATACTTCGTCGACAGCGCCCGGGACCAGGTGCTCGAAGGGGCGGGCGGCGGCCACGACGTGGTGTTCAGCGCGGTGAGCTTCAGCCTCGCCGCGCTGAGCAATGTCGAGGATCTCGAGGCGCTCGGCTCAGGTGATATCAATCTGACGGGAAACGCGCAGAGCAACCTGCTTTGGGGCAACGACGGCGATAATATCCTCGATGGCGGCGCGGGTGCCGACGAGATGTATGGCGGGGCCGGCAATGACGACTACTACATCGACAATGTCGGCGACCGGGTGGTTGAAGGACTTGAAGGCGGCACCGATTCGGTCGTCAGCACCATCGCGCTCACCACGGCCATTTGGGGCGTGGAGAACTACACGTTCAACACGTCCGCCGCCGTGCATTTCACCACGGGCGACGACGACAACCGGATCATCGGCGGCACCGGCGCGGACGTCATTACCAGCGGCGGAGGAAACGACGCGATCGAAGGCAATGCTGGCGACGACAACCTCAACGGCGGCACCGGCAATGATGAAATCGACGGCGGCACCGGCAGCGACGTGATGGCCGGTGGAGTCGGTGATGACGCATATGGGGTCGATAGTATCGGCGATGTTGTCATCGAGACCTCCGGCCTTGTTGGTGGCTTCGACCTCGTCTATTCCACCATTTCTATCAAAGGACTTTGGGACAGCGTCGAGGCTGCGCAACTCCTCGGTGCCGGCAACCTCAACGTCAACGGCAATACGTCCGACAACATGTTGCTCGGCAACATCGGTAACAACATCATCAATGGCGCCGATGGCGACGATACGATCCAGGGCAGTCGCGGCAACGATACGGTCAGCGGCGGTCTCGGTCATGACTCCTTCTATTTCGATATCGCCGGCAACGACGGCAGGGATGTGATCCGGGAGTTTGAGCATTCGAACGATCAGTTGTGGTTCCAGGGTGTCACCGATGGCAATCGCGATGGAGCGCTCAACTTCAACGACATATTGCTGGATGTGAGCGGCGTGGTCGACCACGGCGCCGGGGCGGACGTGACCGTCAGCTTCAACAGTGGCACCGCCATCACCTTCACGGGTGCCGGCACGGGCCATGTCTCCAGCCTTCTCGACCTGGTCGAGGCGACGACTCAGCTTCAAGTTGCCCATACGTGAGATGCCGGACGGCGACCGCTTTCATTCCGCTGGTGCCGGCGCAATTCTCAGCGGCGCCTTCTCGCCGGCCGCGTAGCGCCGGGCCAGGAAGGCGCAGACCATCAGCTGCATCTGGTGGAAGAGCATGATCGGCAGCAGCACGATGCCGGCGGTCGAGGCGCCGAACAGCACGGTCGCCATCGGGATGCCGGAGACCAGCGACTTCTTGGAGCCGCAAAACACGATGACGATCTCCTCTGCGCGCTTGAAGCCGAGAAGCCGGCTTCCGAAGGTGGTGATCGCCAGGACCAGCGCCAGCAGGACCCCGTTGGCGACCACCAGCTTTCCCAGCTCCGCCGGAGGGATCAGGTGCCAGATGCCTTCCGCCACCGCGGCGCCGAAGGCGCTGTAGACCGTGATCAGGATCGAGCCGCGGTCGACGAGGCCCAGGAGCGTGTTGTGCCGCGTCACCCAGGCGCCGATCCAGGGCCGCAGCACCTGGCCGGCGACGAACGGCACCAGCAACTGCTCGGTGATGCCGAGGATCGAACGCAGCTCGCCACCGCCGCCGTTCCGGTGCAGCAGCAGCGAGACCAGGATCGGCGTGATGAGGATGCCGAGCAGGTTGGACGCCGTCGCGGCGCAGACCGCCGCCGGCACGTTGCCGCGCGCGATCGAGGTGAAGGCGATCGAGGACTGCACGGTCGAGGAAAGGGTGCAGACGAAGAGCACGCCGGTCCAGAACAGCGGCGTCAGCAGCCCTGGGGTCACCGCCTGCAGCGCCAGACCGAGCAAGGGGAAGAGGAGGAAGGTGCTGCCGAGCACCGTCAGATGCAGCCAGGGCTGCCGCAGCCCGGCCCAGACCGCGTCGCGCGAGAGCCGCGCCCCATGCAGGAAGAACAAGAGGCCGATGGCGATCCGGCTCACCCCGTCGACCAGGCCCGCGGCGGCTCCGGTCGCGGGCAAGGCGCTCGCCAGTGCGACGGTCGTGAGCAGAGCGAGGATGAACGGATCGGGGAGCCAGCGTCTCATCGCTCTGATCTAGTCGGCCTGCCCGTCAACGGGAATAGACCATACCCAATTGACTGCTATCGGATTATCCGATAGCAGTTGGAGAATGCTGCACCCACAATGGCTTAGAACCTTCGTTGTAGCCGCCGGGGCCGCCAGTTTCAGTGCGACGGCACGCCGGCTGAACCTCACCCAATCGACGGTCAGCGATCACATCCGCCAGCTGGAGGCGGCGGTCGGCCGGCGGCTGTTCGTGCGCGACACCCATTCGCTCGCCCTGACGCCCGACGGCGAGACCATGCTGACCCATGCGCGTCTCATCCTCGAAGCGATCACCACCGCGGAGGCGCAATTCGCCGGGCCGAGGCTGAAGGGCAGGGTGCGCTTCGGCACCTCCGACGACATGGTGGTGGGTCCGCTGCCGGATGTCCTCGCCGCCTTCCGCCGCCGTCACCCCGACGTCGAGCTCAACATCACCATCGGCTTCACATCGGCGCTCTATGCCGAGCTCGACGCCGGCAAGCTCGACCTCATCACCGGCAAGCGCCGGCCGGGCGAGACGCGCGGGCACAATCTCCATCGCGAGCCGCTGGTCTGGTTGGCGCAAGCGGGCGCGCGCTTCGATCCGGCGAGCCCG
>DATKMF010000155.1:0-4818 GCA_035542015.1 Candidatus Cybelea sp. | reverse complement strand
AGATGGCGCGGGTTGCGCGGCCGTGATCGCTACGGCTGCCTCGCTGCAGGCGCCGAATGATGCGTGTGGATGAAGCGATAGCTCGCCGATGCACCGGCACCCGCCGAGAATCCGCAAACAACGAGCGCACTCATGACGAGCGCGTGCGCAAGGCGTCGGCGTTGCGTGAGGCGTCCGGCGATGCGCAACAGCAAATCATAGAGGCGGTCTGCACCCTGCCACATTAGCAGGGCGATAACCCTCGAACCCTGAACCATGGCCTTCACCAGAGAGCCGAAGATCTCGAACCCAATTTGCAACAGCACGTTCAGCAACAGCTGAACGATCAGGTGCAGCAGATAGAAGATCGCTTCGAGCAGAGCCCCGGCGATCTCGTGCATCCGCGCTTGGCCCAGCGGGTGAGGGACGTACCCTCAGGAACTGGTCCCGCAGCGGCGGAAATTCAAGCCGCCGGCTACTCCGTCAGCGCGAACGGCGTGAACCGCGTATCGCGGTCGTAGTAATCGACGCCCTCGTGGCGCTTCAGGTAGTTTACCACGAGATAGGTGACCGGGGTCGCCGCGGTCTCATAGGTCACCTTGAACAGCCACTGGAAGCCGATCAGGTGGATGAGGAAATCGGTCGGCATCACGCCGTAGAAGGCGACGGTCAAGAAGATCGAGGTGTCGAAGGCCTGGCCGACGAAGGTCGAGCCGATGGTGCGGGTCCAGAGCCATTTGCCTTCGGTCCAGATCTTCATCTTGGCGAGCACGAAGGAGTTCATGAACTCGCCGAAGAGATAAGCGGTGAAGGAGGCGAAGACGATGCGCGGCTGGCTGCCGAGGATCGCGTCATAGGCGGACTGGTCGTGCCAGTCGCTGCTGCTCGGCAGATACTGGCCAAGCGCGATCGCCAGCACGGCGAAGAGATTGCAGGAGAAGCCGATCCAGATCGCCTTCCGCGCCCGCTTGAAGCCGTAGACCTCGGTCAGGATGTCGCCGATGATATAGGTAACCGGGAAGATCAGGTCGGCCGCCTGCAGCACCACGCCGCCGATCTGGATGGTCTTGACGGCGATGACGTTGGAGATCAGCAGGTCGGTCACGAAGAAGGCGACCACCACCACATAGAGGGTGGAATGCTCGGCTTTCTTCAACTCAGGGTTCATGGGCTGCGGCTCTTTTGGCGGCTGGCGTTTGGGGACGGGCGCTGTTATAGCCGCGCCCGATGGGCCTGAAAACCGCCGATTTCGACTTCCACCTGCCCGAGGACTTGATCGCCCGCCACCCGGCGCGGCCCAGGGATTCCGCGCGCCTGCTGGTCGTGGACGCGGGACTGCAGGACCGGCGCGTGAGCGATCTCCCCGTGATCCTTCGGCCGGGCGACCTCATGGTCTTCAACGACACCAAGGTCATCCCGGCGCAGCTCTTCGGGTATCGGGGCAAGGCGCAGATCGAGATCACCTTGATCGAGCGCGACCCTGCGGACGCGCGGCAATGGAAGGCCTTCGCCAAGCCCGGGAAGAAGCTGAAGGTGGGGGATGAGGTCAGATTCGAGAATCCAGGGGATGGATCCGTCGACCCCTCACCCCGACCCTCTCCCTCAGGGGGAGAGGGAGATCACCGAGATTGGTCTGGTGTCCGGGACAAGCTGGATGCAAAGCCCTCTCCCCTTGAGGGAGAGGGTGGGGTGAGGGGTCGACGTGACCTCTCCGACCTCGCTCTCACTGCGCAGGTAACGAATAAGCAAGACACCGGCGAGATCACGCTCCGCTTCTCTTGCGCCGAGTCCGGGATGATGCAAACGCTGCAGCGCTTCGGCGCCATGCCGCTGCCGCCTTACATCCGCAAGCTTCGGCCCGTGAGCGCCGAAGACGATGCCGACTACCAGACGGTCTACGCCGCGCGCGAGGGCGCCGTCGCAGCACCCACCGCGGGCCTGCATTTCACGCCGGAGCTCCTGGCTGCGCTCGATGGGCGCGGCGTCGAGCGCGCGCAGGTGACTTTGCATGTCGGGGCCGGCACTTTCTTGCCAGTGAAGGTCGAGGACATCGCCGCCCATCGCATGCATGCGGAATGGGGCGAGATCGGGCCTGAGACCGTCGCCGCCTACAACCGCGCGCGCGACGAAGGCCGGCGCGTCGTCGCCGTCGGCACCACCTCGTTGCGGCTGCTGGAGAGCGCGCTCGATGCCAGCGGCCGGCTGCGACCGTTCTCGGCCGAGACCGCGATATTCATCCACCCCGGTAAGCCCGTGCGTTCCGCTGATCTGCTGCTGACCAACTTCCACCTGCCGAAGTCGACGCTGTTCATGCTGGTCTGCGCCTTCTCCGGTACGCAGCGCATGCGCGCCGCCTATGCGCATGCCATCGCCGAACGCTATCGATTCTTCTCCTACGGCGACGCCTGCCTGCTGGAGCGTGCCGCGTGAGCAATGCGTTCAACATCCTTGCGACCGACGGCAAGGCGCGCCGCGGCCGGCTCGAGACCGCGCATGGCGTGGTGAACACCCCCGCCTTCATGCCCGTCGGCACCGCGGGCACGGTGAAGGCCATGCTGCCGGATTCGGTGAAGGCGACGGGCGCCGAGATCATCCTCGGCAACACCTATCACCTGATGCTGCGCCCCGGCGCCGAGCGCGTCGCGGCGTTCGGCGGCCTGCACAGGTTCATGAACTGGCCCGGCCCGATCCTCACCGATTCCGGCGGCTTCCAGGTGATGAGCCTCTCGGACTTGCGCAAGATCACCGAGGAGGGTGTCGCCTTCCGCTCGCATATCGACGGCGCCAAGATCATGCTGACGCCGGAGCGCTCGATCGAGATCCAGCACCTGCTCGACGCCGACGTCACCATGTGCTTCGACGAATGCACGCCCTTCCCGGCGACGCATGAGCAGGCCGCGCAATCCATGCGCCTTTCCATGCGCTGGGCCGAGCGCAGCCGCAAAGCCTTCAAGGAGCGCGACGGCTATCATCTCTTCGGCATCGTGCAGGGCGGCATCTATCGCGACCTGCGCGAGGAATCGGCAAACACGCTGGCGAAGATCGGCTTCGACGGCTATGCGATCGGCGGGCTCGCCATCGGCGAGGGCCAACAGGAGATGTTCCGCGTGCTCGACTTCACGCCGGATTTCCTGCCGCAAGACCGGCCGCGCTATCTGATGGGCGTCGGCCGGCCGGAGGACATCGTGGGCTCGGTGCTGCGCGGCGTCGATATGTTCGATTGCGTGATGCCGACACGCTCCGGCCGCACCGGCCTCGCCTTCACCCGCCACGGCGAGCTCAATATGCGCAACGCCCGCCACGCCGACGACCAGGGTCCGATCGATCCCGAATGCAGCTGCCCCGCCTGCCGCAACTATTCCCGGGGTTATTTCCACCACCTGATCAAGGCGAAGGAGATGCTCGGGCCGATGCTCCTCACCTGGCACAACCTGCACTATTACCAGGAACTGATGCAGGGTTTGCGTGGTGCGATCGAGGCTGGCACGGTGACGATGTTCGCTGCAGAGTTCTTCAGTCAGAGGACAGAGCCGATCGTGCATGTCCGGAATGATACGCAGCGTCCTTATGCGCCGCCGAATGGGTAATGTTGCCGTCTTTCATTCGTCGTCCCGGGACTTGGTCCCGGGATCCACGCCTCTCTCTACTTTGCTCGCCCAAAGGCGTGGATGCCGGCACCAAGCGCCGGCATGACGGAATTACAGGATCGTTCGGAGACAACGATGGCTAAGAGAACCACCTACGCCAACCTCACCCAGCTCGGAAAGAACACCGAGCTCCCGCTCGAGCCTGGCGCCAAGACGCTGGAGCGCGTAGCCAATCCGCATCCCGGTGAGAACTATCTCGTGCGCTTCACCGCGCCGGAGTTCACCTGTCTCTGCCCGGTGACGGGCCAGCCGGATTTTGCGCATTTCGTGATCGACTATCTGCCGGCGAAGTGGCTGGTCGAATCGAAGTCGCTGAAGCTCTATCTCCATTCCTACCGCAACCATGGCGGCTTCCATGAGGGCACGACACTCGACATCGCCAAGGATCTGACGAAGGCGATCGCGCCGAAGTGGCTTCGCATCGGCGGCTACTGGTATCCCCGCGGCGGCATGCCGATCGACGTGTTCTTCGAGAAGGGCAGACTGCCCGCAGGCATGTGGGTGCCGCAGCAGAATGTCGAGCCCTATCGCGGGCGCGGGTGAGGCCTCGGGAGGCTTGCGATGCCAGCCGCGGCGGTCGCCCCATGATCGCCCAACAGTCGATCCAAAATTCGATTCGGGCGAAGGCGTTGGAGCTCGGCTTCGATGCCGTGGGCTTCGCGAAGGCCGAGCTCGCGCCGCAGGCCCGCGACAATTTGAGAGAGTTCCTCGCCCAGGGCCTGCACGGCGAGATGGACTGGATGCCGGCGAAGGCGGATCGCCGCGGCGATCCCAGAGTGCTCTGGCCGGAGGCGCGCACCGTGGTCGTGCTCGGAATCAACTACGGGCCGGATGAGGACCCGCTGGAATCCCGGCCAACGCCCGAGCAGGCGAACATCTCGGTCTATGCCCGGCATCGGGATTACCACGATGTCCTGAAGAAGCGCTTGAAAGCACTCGGCCGCTGGATCGCCGAGACGCACAAGACCGAGGTGAAGGTCTTCGTCGATACCGCGCCGGTGATGGAGAAGCCGCTGGCCGAAGCCGCGGGCATCGGCTGGCAGGGCAAGCATACCAATCTCGTCTCGCGCGCGCTCGGCTCCTGGCTTTTCCTCGGCGAGGTGTTCCTCGCGCTCGACCTGCCCGTCGATCAAGCGGAGAGCGATCATTGCGGCGAATGCCGGCGCTGCCTCGATGCCTGCCCGACGGGCGC
>DATKMF010000154.1:0-2968 GCA_035542015.1 Candidatus Cybelea sp. | reverse complement strand
TCGTCGCCGCTGGTGCCGCGGAACGACCCCACGCTCATGTTCGTGAACTCGGGCATGGTGCAGTTCAAGAACGTCTTCACCGGCCAGGAGAAGCGGCCCTATGTGCGCGCCTCGACGGCGCAGAAATGCGTGCGCGCCGGGGGCAAGCACAACGACCTGGAGAATGTCGGCTACACGGCGCGGCATCACACCTTCTTCGAGATGCTCGGCAACTTCTCCTTCGGCGACTATTTCAAGGAGCGGGCGATCCCGCTCGCCTGGAACCTGATCACCAAGGAGTTCGGCCTCAAAGCCGAGAAGCTCACCGTCACCGTCTTCTCCGAGGATGACGAGGCCTTCTCGATCTGGAAGAAGCTGACCGGCTTCCCGGACAGCCGGATCGTGCGCATCGCCACCTCGGACAATTTCTGGGCCATGGGCGATACCGGCCCCTGCGGCCCCTGCTCGGAAATCTTCTACGACCACGGGGACAAGATCGCCGGCGGCCCTCCGGGCTCGGCGGATGCGGACGGCGACCGGTTCGTCGAGATCTGGAACCTGGTCTTCATGCAGTTCGAGCAGGTGACCAAGGCCGAGCGCATCAACCTGCCGCGCCCCTCGATCGACACCGGCATGGGGCTGGAGCGGCTCGCGGCGGTGCTGCAGGGCAAGCACGACAACTACGACATCGACCTGATGCGGACGCTGATCCTCGCTTCCGCCGAGGAATCGAACACCGATCCCGACGGCGTGCACAAGGTTTCGCACCGGGTGATCGCGGACCATCTGCGCTCGACCTCGTTCCTGATCGCCGACGGCGTCATGCCCTCGAACGAGGGCCGCGGCTACGTGCTGCGCCGGATCATGCGCCGCGCCATGCGCCACGCGCACAAGCTCGGCTGCCAGGACCCGCTGATGTGGCGCCTGGTGCCGGCGCTGGTCGCCGAGATGGGCCAGGCCTATCCGGAGCTGGTCCGCGCCCAGGCGGCGATCACCGAGACGCTGAAGCTGGAGGAGACCCGCTTCAAGGAGACGCTCGGGCGCGGGCTGAAGCTGCTCGACGAGGAAACCGCGAGGCTTAAGCCCGGCGCGGAGCTGCCCGGCGAGGTCGCGTTCAAGCTCTACGACACCTTCGGATTTCCCTTGGACCTCACCGCGGACATTTTGCGCGGACAGGACCGCGCGGTCGATCAGGCGGGGTTCGACGCGGCGATGGAGCGCCAGCGCGAGACCGCCCGCAAGGCCTGGGCGGGGTCCGGCGAGGCGGCGACCGAGCGGATCTGGTTCGACCTCCGGCAGAAGGTCGGCGCCACCGAGTTCCTGGGCTACGAGACCGAGACCGCCCAGGGCGTGGTGCTGGCGCTGCTGAAGGACGGCAAGGAGATCGACCTCGCCAAGGCGGGCGACGAGATCGCGCTCATCACCAACCAGACGCCGTTCTATGGCGAGAGCGGCGGCCAGATGGGCGATGCCGGCCGCATCACCACGGCCGAGGGCACCGTGATCGAGATCACCGACACGCTGAAGAAGCTCGGCGACCTCCATGTCCACATCGGCAAGGTGGTCTCCGGCAATGTGAAGAAGGGCGACGCGGTGGAGCTGCGCGTGGACGTCGCGCGCCGCAACGGGTTGCGCGCGCATCACTCGGCGACCCATCTGCTGCATGAGGCGCTGCGGCGTCGCCTGGGCGAGCACGTGACGCAGAAGGGCTCGCTGGTGGCGCCCGACCGGCTGCGCTTCGACTTCTCGCACAACAAGGCGTTGACGCAGGACGACATCGCGGCGATCGAGCATGAGGTGAACCGCCGCATCCGCGCCAACGCCAACGTGGCGACGCGGCTGATGACGCCCGATGCGGCGATCAAGGCCGGTGCCATGGCGCTCTTCGGCGAGAAATACGGCGAGGAGGTGCGGGTCGTCTCCATGGGCGGGCGCACCGAAGACGAGCACAAGGAGTTCTCGACCGAGCTCTGCGGCGGCACGCACGTTCGGAGGACCGGCGACATCGGATTCCTCAAGGTCGTCGCCGAGAGCGCGGTGGGCGCGGGGCTGCGCCGCATCGAGGCGGTGACCGGCGCCGCGGCGGAAAAGTTCGTCGAGGAGCAGCAGAAGATCGTGCACGAGGCGGCCACGGCGCTGAAGGCCGTGCCGCAGGACGTGGCGCAGCGCATCGTTTCGCTGATGGACGAGCGCCGCAAGCTCGAGCGCGAATTGGCCGAGGCGCGCAAGCAGATCGCGACCGGCGGGGCTTCCGGCGCCGGCGGCGAGACCCGCAGCATCAACGGCGTGAAGCTGGCGGCGCGCCTGCTGCCCGACGTGCCGGCCAAGGAGCTGAAGTCCATGGCGGACGCGCTGAAGAAACAGCTCGGCTCCGGCGTGGTGGCCCTTGTGGCGACCGCGGACGGCAAGGCCAGCGTCGTGGTCGGCGTCACCGATGACCTGACCGCGAAGCTCTCGGCGGTCGATCTCGCCAAGGCCGGCAGCGTGGCGCTGGGCGGCCAGGGCGGCGGCGGCCGTCCCGACATGGCGCAAGCCGGCGGCCCCGACGCCGCCAACGCCAACAACGCCCTCGCCGCCATCGAAGCCGCCATCCGCGACCGCATCAAGGCGGCGTAGTGATTGCTGTTGGAGAGACTTGGCGCTGGATCACGAGCGCCGTGGCTGCATCAACCCCCTACCTGGCCTTTCCCCGGTCTCGGGGGAAGGGAGTCTTTTCGACGTGTTTCCGCCGAGGCGGTTTCCCCGCCGCCAAGACTGGGGGCGGGTTAGGGTGGGGGTTGATGCAGCCGCGATGCGCTTGATCCAACGCCGGGTCTGTCCCGCATCTTCCCTCGGAAGCTGAGCCACTTTGGAAAACGCGCACGGCTTCCCTCCGCTTCCGGCGATCGCCGCGGTGCTGGTCTGTGCCGCACTCATGGGCGGGCTCTATCAGGCGCTGTTCCCGCGGCCGGCGCGTTGGGCGATGGTGCTGACTTCCGCCGTGCTCGGC
>DATKMF010000153.1:0-6839 GCA_035542015.1 Candidatus Cybelea sp. | reverse complement strand
TTGGAAAACGCGCACGGCTTCCCTCCGCTTCCGGCGATCGCCGCGGTGCTGGTCTGTGCCGCACTCATGGGCGGGCTCTATCAGGCGCTGTTCCCGCGGCCGGCGCGTTGGGCGATGGTGCTGACTTCCGCCGTGCTCGGCGGCGCGCTCACCGTCTCGCTCACCTACCTGCTGAGCCCGACCGCGCAGCGGCTGGCCGAGATCACCGATCTCTGGTCGGCGCTGCGGGTCGTGGTGCCGACCGTGGGCCTGCCGGAGGAAGCAGTGAAGGGGCTGGCGGCGCTGATCGCGATCCTCGCCTTCCGCCGGGCCGCCACGCCGGCGGAGGCGTTCCAGACCTGCCTCTTCGCGGCGCTCGGCTTCGCGGTGGTGGAGAATGCGCTCTACGCCCGCGCCTTCGCCGAGGTCTCGGTGCTGATCGCCTTCGGCCGCGGCATCGTCGCCAGCTTCATCCACGGCCTGATGATGATGATCCAGGGCACCTTCATGGCCCGGTTCGTCGCCACCGGGTTCCGGCGCTGGCACCTGCCCGTGCTCGGCTGGCTCTGTGCCGCGATGGCGCATGCCGGATTCGACTGGGGCATGCTGCAGCCGCTGACGCAGTATTTCGAGCTCACCGGCCGCCATGCCGATCCGACCACCATCGAGCTCGCCATGGCCGGCGCCGTCGTGCAGAACCTGCCGGTGCTGGCGATCGGCATCCCGGCGCCGTTCCTGATCGGCCTCTATCTCTTCCGCCGCGCGCTGCGCCAAGCGGGGAGAATCGAGCTCGAGCGGCTCCAAGCGCAGGGCGAGGGCACCGCGGACGCGGCGGCCTATGCGGCGCGCATCGCCGTGTGGCGCCGCGCCGGCAATGCGCTCATGATCCTCGGTGCGGTCGGCCTGATCGTCTCGATCGCGATCGCGGTCTGGCTCTCGGCGAGCGGCGCCATGCCCCCGCCGTCCGGACCGCCCGCTGCGGAGATGAAGGGCAATCTGCCGCTCACCATCGCCATCATCCTCTCGCCCGCTTCCCTGGTCCTCGGCTGGCTGCTGCGGCAGAAGCGATAGCGCGGCCTAAGCGCGCTTCAGGAAGCGCCCCTTGCGCGCGGCGCCCTCGCCGGCGCGCCAGGCGACCGCGCCGTTGACCAGCACGGTCTCGATGCCCCTGGCCGGCGCGATCGGGTGCTCGAAGCTCGCGGCGTCGCGCACCGTTGCGGGATCGAACAGGACGAGATCGGCATAGGCGCCGGCGGCGATGCGCCCGCGGCCCTGCAGCTTGAAACGCTCGGCCGGAAGCGCGGTCATCTTGCGCACGGCTTCGGCGAGCGGGAAGAGGCCGACCTCGCGCGCGTAGTGGCCGAGCACGCGCGGGAAGGTGCCCCAGAGCCTGGGATGCGGATGCTTGTCGTGCGGCAGCCCGTCGGAGCCGATCATCACCAGCGGATGGGCGAGGATCTTCCGCACGTCGTCCTCATGCATGTGGAAATAGACCGCGCCCGCGGGATCGAGCCGCAGGGCGGCCTCGCGCTGGCTGACGCCCCATTGCCGCGCGATGTCGGCGAGATCGCGGCCGGCCATCTCGGGATGCGGGTCGGACCAGGTGACCAGCGTGCGCAGATCGGCGTCGATGTGATCGGCATCGAGCACGGTCGAGCTCGCCGCGTAGGGATAGGCATCGGCGCCGACCGGCTGCCGGGCCGCCGCGCGTTCGATGGCGCCCAGCGTCTCCGCGCTGCGGCCCCAGTTGCGCCTTCCGTTGCATTTGTGGTGCGAGATGACCACCGGCAGCGCCGCCTTGCGCCCGACCGCGAAGCTCTCGGCGAGCGAGTCGAGGACGCCGTCGTCCTCGTCGCGCATATGCGTGGTGTAGACGCCGCCGGCCTTGGCGACGTCGCTCGCCAGCGGCACCACTTCCTCGGGATCGGCGGCGCGCGCCGGCGGGTAGAAGAGGCCGCTGGAGAGGCCGACCGCACCGGCTTCCAGCGCCTCGGCCAGCAGCGCGCGCATATGCGCGGTCTCCGTCGGCGTCGCGCTGCGCTGGAGATCGCCCATCGCTTGCACGCGCAGGGTCGAATGCCCGACCAGCACGGCGACGTTGACCGCCGGCTGCGCCGCTTCCACCGCCGCCACGTACCCCCGCATGCGGGGGAAGCGGAAATCGGCGCCACCGCCGAGCAGGTTGAAGGGCGGGATCGGGTCCTCGCCCCGCCAATCCATCGGCGCGAGGCTGATGCCGCAATTGCCGACGACGACGGTGGTGACGCCCTGGCTGATCTTCGGCGCCATCGCGGGATCGGCCAGCACCAGCCGGTCGTCATGGGTGTGGACGTCGATGAAGCCCGGCGCCACCGCAAGGCCGGCGGCGTCGATGGTCTGGCTGCCGGCGAGCGCGCCCGGCGCACCGATCGCGGCAATCCGGTCGCCGTCGATGGCGACGTCGCCGGCGATGCCCGGCGCGCCGCTGCCGTCGAGAACGAGCCCGCCGCGGAGGACGAGGTCGTGCATGCTCACTGCATGTCGCCGAGCGTCGCCTTGATGATCTTGTCCGGGTGATCGACCACGCCGTTGTTGGCCTCGTCGCCCGGCTTGATCTTGTCGACCACGTCCATGCCCGCGCTGACCCGGCCGAACACGGTGTACTGGCCGTCGAGCGACGGCGTGTCGGCGAACATGATGAAGAACTGGCTGTCGCCGCTGTTGGGATCGTCGGTGCGGGCGAGGCCGACCGTGCCGCGGTCGAAGGGCACCTGGCTGAACTCGGCCGGCACGGTCTTGCCGGAGCCGCCGCCGCCGGTGCCGGTCGGATCGCCCATCTGGGCCATGAAGCCCGGGATCACGCGATGGATCGGCGTGCCGTCGTAGAAGTGCTTGCGCACCAGCTCCTTGATATGCGCCACGGTCTGCGGCGCCACCGACGGCGTCAGCAGGATCGTGACCCGCCCGTCCTTCAGGTCGAGATAGAGCGTGTTGCTGAGATCCTGGGCGAATGCGGCCGGCGCCATCGCACAAAGCAGGGCGGCGGCGAGCATCAGGCGGCGGGAGATCTGCATGGCGTTCACCCCATCGCCTGCTTCAGGTTCTCGTCGAGCTTGTCGAGGAACTGGGTCGTGGTCAGCCACTTCTGATCGGGGCTGATCAGGAGGGCGAGGTCCTTGGTCATGGAGCCGCTCTCGACCGTGTCGACGCAGACCTTCTCCAGGGTCTCGGCGAATTTCTGCAGCTCCGGCGTGTTGTCGAACTTGCCGCGGTACCAGAGGCCGCGGGTCCAGGCGTAGATCGAGGCGATCGGGTTGGTGGAGGTCTCCTTGCCCTTCTGGTGCTCGCGATAGTGCCGCGTCACCGTGCCGTGGGCCGCCTCGGCCTCGACGGTCTTGCCGTCGGGCGAGAGCAGCACCGAAGTCATGAGGCCCAGCGAGCCGAAGCCCTGCGCCACGGTGTCGGACTGCACGTCGCCGTCGTAGTTCTTGCAGGCCCAGACGAAGCCGCCGGACCATTTCAGCGCGGCCGCCACCATGTCGTCGATCAGCCGGTGCTCGTAGGTGATCTTCTTCGCCTTGAACTGGTCGGCGAACTGCTTCTCGTAGGTCTCCTGGAAGATGTCCTTGAAGCGACCGTCATAGGCCTTGAGGATGGTGTTCTTGGTCGAGAGATAGAGCGGCCAGCCCAACGAGAGCGCGTAGTTGAAGCAGGCCTGGGCGAAGCCGCGGATCGACTCATCGACGTTGTACATGGTGAGCGCCACGCCGCCGCCCGGGAAGTTGAACACCTCCTTCTCGATCACCTGGCCGCCGCCTTCGGGCACGAACTTCACCGTCAGCTTGCCCTTGCCGGGCACCACGAAATCGGTCGCGCGATACTGGTCGCCGAAGGCATGGCGGCCGATCACGATCGGCTGGGTCCAGTTCGGCACCAGCCGCGGCACGTTCCTGCAGATGATCGGCTGGCGGAACACGGTGCCGTCCAGGATGTTGCGCACCGTGCCGTTCGGCGACTTCCACATCTGCTTCAGGTTGAACTCTTTGACCCGCGCCTCGTCCGGCGTGATGGTCGCGCATTTGACGCCGACGCCGTATTGCTTGATCGCATTCGCGGCATCGACCGTGATCTGGTCGTTGGTCTCGTCGCGCTTCTCGATGCCGAGGTCGTAGTATTTGAGCTCGATGTCGAGATAGGGGACGATCAGCTTCTGCTTGATGAAGCTCCAGATGATCCGGGTCATCTCGTCGCCGTCCAACTCCACCAGCGGCGTCTTGACCTTGATCTTCGCCATGCTCGTTCCTCCGCTTAAGAGACGATGCTGCTTAAATCCGTTCCGGGTGCTGGACGACGGTGACGTCCGCCGGCTCCTCGACGAGATCGAACATCCGGCCGATCGAATTGACCACCGAGAAATGCTGCCGCGCGCTCTCGCGCGCGAAGCCATGCTCGATCAGGTGATCGATGAGACGGTCGAACGGATCCCAGTAGCCGTCCACATTGACCACCACGATCGGCTTGTCGTGCAGCGAGAGCATCCGCCAGGTGATGATCTCGAAGAGCTCGTCCAGGGTGCCGAAGCCGCCGGGCAGCACCGCGAAGGCGTCCGAGAGATCGAACATCAGCTTCTTCCGGGTGTGCATGTTGTCCACCACCTTCAATTCGGTGATGCCGGAATGGCCGACCTCGGACGATTGCAGATGGCCGGGGATGATGCCGATCACCTCGCCGCCGTGGCGCATGGTGGCATCGGCGAGCTCGCCCATCATGCCGATCCGGGCGCCGCCATAGATCAGGCGGATGCCGCGCTCGGCAAGAGCCTTGCCCAGCTCCTTGGCGACGGCGGTGTAACGGGGCGATTGGCCGCGGGCGGACCCGCAATAGACGCAGAGGGATTTAATCACGGCGGGACTTGATCACGTTCATCCAATCACGGGCATGCGCGGCGCACTCGGCCTCTTATCGGGCAATCGGCTTGGCTGGAGCGGGCGGACCGGCACTCCGGCGGCGTTCGATCGGCCTGTTCGGGAGGGCAATATAGGCTGTTCAATGCGGCTGTTTTGGGGCCTATTGCCGGCAACGTCAACCGGTATTGCGGCCCTTATGAGACCCGGGTCGGGGGGCCGAATCGGGCAGCGCCAGGGGACATGGTCCGCACCCGTCGGCAGGGAGCGCTTGATTGCGCCCACCCGGCATCGGGGTTACCGTGTTACAGGATCGTGATGGGGCGAATCGAGCGCGTTTTATGAATCGTTTGACTTTGGTTGCGACCATCGGGGCCGTTCTGGTCGCGGCGATCCTGGGCTTGATCTACGCGGTCTCCAAGCAGGACGCGACCGACACCCAGGAACCCGCGGCGCAGAGCCAGCCCGCGGGTCAGCCCAGCCAGCCGGTACAGACCACCAGCCAGGCATCCAACCAGGTTCAGGGCCAACCGCAATCCCAGGCGCCGCAGCCCGCGACCCAGCCGGCGCCGGCGCCCGCCGCAACCACTCCGCAACCCGCTTCCCCCGCACCGAGTCAGACGACGACGGCGGCGCAGCCGACACAACCGCCCGTCCAGGCGCCTGCTGCGGCGCCGGCCCAGCCGCAGCAGCAGGCCGCCGCACCGGCGCCATCTGGTGCGCCATCGGCGGCACCGACACAAGCGCCGGCCCAGCCGAGCGCGCCTGCTTCGGGTCAGGCTCCGGCAGCACCAGCACAGCCGACGACGCAGCCGTCGGTGCAACCGGCGCCGCAGCAACAGGAGCAGCAACTCGCCTCGGCGGCGCAGCAGCCCGGCGGCGCAGCATCAGCCACGCCGGCCCAGGCGCCCGCAGCGGCGCCGGAGGTGAAGCCGAGCTTCGACGTGGTCCGGGTCAATCCCAACGGCGATGCGGTGGTGGCGGGGCGGTCGGCGCCGGGCGCCAAGATCACGCTGCTCGACAACGGCAAGCCGGTCGGCTCGGCGACTGCCGACGACCGCGGCGAATGGGTGCTGCTGCCGGATTCCTCGGTCGATCCCGGCCAGCACAACTTCTCGCTCAAGGCCAGCGACGACAAGGGCGTCTCGCTCGAGTCAGAGAAAGAGGTGATCGTCGTCGTGCCGAAGCCCGCCGAGGACATCGCCGGCCAGCCGGTGACGCGTCCCTCGGGCGCGCTGGCGATCGAGGTGCCGAAGCAGGGCGAGGCGCCGACCCAGCTGCTGAACGCGCCGGGCTCCGCCACCGCGCAAACGGCCTCGGCCCAGCAGGCCTCCGGCTCTGCCGCTCCGCCGCCCTTGAGCCTCGACACCATCGACTACACGCAAGACGGCCGCGCGATGTTGAGCGGCCACACTCTGCCCGACAGCGATCTCATCCTCTATCTCGACAACGCGACGCTCGGCGCCGCCAAGGCCGACGACAGCGGCCGGTGGACCTTCGTGCCGGACACCAAGGCGCCGGTCGGCGATCACGAGCTGAGGGTGGACCTGGTGGACGGCACGGGCAAGGTGCTGGCCCGCGTCAAGGTGCCGTTCGCCCAGCCCGATTTCTCGACCGTGACCTTGAACGACAACACCGTGATCGTGCAGCCGGGCAACAGCCTCTGGCGCATCGCCCGCCGCACCTACGGCCACGGCGTCCTCTTTACCGTGATCTATGAGGCCAACAAGGATCGCATCGGCGACCCCGACCTCATCTATCCCGGCCAGATCTTCCAGCTGCCGCAGAAGAAATCGAACTAACGCAGCGGACTTTCAAGACGATGCTCCGCCCCGATCACGGCTTGGGGACCTGGCGCGCGAAGCCCTGGGCGATGTCGAGCCGTCGCATGAAGGCGACATCGTCGAACTTCTGCGCATAGGCGATGAATCGCGCCAAGCCGTCCGAGCGCGCCGGATTGCCGGTGATCCTCGGGTG
>DATKMF010000152.1:0-15521 GCA_035542015.1 Candidatus Cybelea sp. | reverse complement strand
TGCCTGCGGGAACGTCGGGCTTGATTTTACCGCCGGTTTTCGAACGGCCTACCGCAAGCGTGATCGGGTCCGCGTAGGTCCCTTGCCCGCCCGCGCTGCGGTGGATCACCGGCATGGCGATCGCGGTCGAGCTTGCCGGTGCGTTGGTCCAGTAAGTGTAGCCGGTGATATAGGCGAGAAACGTCTTCTGCGGGGCCGAGGCCGGAATCAACGCGGTCTCTAACCCGTCAGCGTCGGCATTCTGCGAGGGTATGGAACTCGGTCCTGTGGTGCTCATCTCCTCGCAACCCGCGAGCAGGATTCCGCCGAGCAGCACAAGCGAAAACGACAGTCGAGGTGCCATCGGCCCCTCCCCCAACCGATATGCGGCGAGGGACCGAGTCGTGACATGCAATAGTTAACTGTTGCTTAAGCCCGGTCCCCCGGCGCCCAGCATAGGGGGACTCAGCTCCGGATGAAAGCCAGCAGATCCTTGTTGATGGTCTCGGCCTCGGTCGTGGGCATGCCGTGCGGAAAGCCCTTGTAGGTCTTCAACTGCCCGTTCTTCAGCAGCTTCGCCGAGAGGGGCCCGGAATCCGCATAGGGCACGATCTGGTCGTCGTCGCCATGCATCACCAGGACCGGCACGGTGATCTTCTTCAGGTCCTCGGTGAAATCGGTTTGGGAGAAGGCGACGATGCCGTCGTAATGGGCCTTCGCCCCGCCCATCATGCCCTGGCGCCACCAGTTCCAGATCGTGGCGTCCGACTTCTTGGCGCCCGGCCGGTTGAAGCCATAGAACGGCCCCGCCGGAAGGTCGTAGTAGAACTGCGCGCGATTGGCGGCGAGCTGGGCCTGCAGCCCGTCGAACACGTCTTTCGGGAGACCGCCAGGATTGGCGGCCGTCTTCAGCATCAGCGGCGGCACCGCCGAGAGGATCGCCGCCTTGGCGACGCGGCTTTGGCCGTGGCGCGCGATGTAATGCACCACCTCGCCGCCGCCGGTCGAATGGCCGACATGAATCGCGTTCTTCAAATCAAGCTGCGCGGTCAGCGCCGCGAGGTCGTCGGCGTAGTGGTCCATGTCATGGCCGTCATCGACCTGGGTCGAGCGGCCGTGGCCGCGCCGGTCATGGGCGATCACCCGGAAGCCCTGGTTGCGGAAGAACATCATCTGCGCGTCCCAGTCGTCGGCCGAAAGCGGCCAGCCGTGGCTGAACACGATCGGCTGGCCCGAGCCCCAATCCTTGTAGAAGATCTCGACGCCGTCCTTGGTCGTGACGCTGGGCATGGCCGTGCTCCTTCTGGGTGGGGACTTGGATTTGGCGGGAGGCCGGTCGCGGCGCAAGCTATACCTTGGTCTTAGCGTTGGGCGCTGCGCCGCTACGTGGTCGCGACCAGCATTGCCTCCGAGGCGCCCGGCTTGAGCCCGTCGCGCCGCCCGGCGAAGTAGCGCGCGGCGAGGTCGGCGGCGGGAACATGCGTCGCGTGCGTGAAACCACAGTCCCGCGCCAGCGCCACGATCTCCTCCGGCGCGAAGAAGCTCACGAACGGCGTGCCGGCGGCGCGGGCGCCGCGGATCGCGGCCTCGAAGCCGAAGCGCTCCTCCAGATCCGCCATCTCGATCGGCTGGATGAAGGTCATGGCGAGCGTCGAGCCCGGTGCCAGCTTCGCCACCTGCCGCAGGGTCGCCGCATTGGCCTCCTTGGTGAGATAGAGGCTGACACCGGTCGAGGCGACCACGGCGGGTCGAGCGGCATCGAAACCCGCGCGCTGCAGCGCCTGCCACCACGATCCGCCGGCTTCGAAATCCACCGGCACGAGCTTCAGATGATCCGGCACGCCGAAGCCGAGCGCCTCCAGCCGTTGCCGCTTCCATGCCTGCGGCGAAGGCCGGTCCACCTCGAAGACGGTGAGCTTCGCCGCGAGCTCCGGCCGGCGCTGGGCGAAGCTGTCGAGCCCGGCGCCGAGGATCACGTATTGTGCGACACCGCGCGCCGCCTCGTCTGCGACCAGATCCTCGATGAACCGCGCGCGGGCCAGGATCGAGGCGCGGAAGAGCCGCGTGCCGGCCGGGTGCATGTCCATCCGCTCGCGCCACGCTTGCTCGGGCGCTGCCAGTTTGATGCCGACATCGTCCGCGATCACCGGCGGCGGCGCATCGACCTCGAGATGCAATGCGCGCCACAAGGCCACGCGCACCGCCGACGAATCCGGAGCCGCCGCCTCTCGTTCGGTCATGATTCTGGTACCCTTGCTTGCGTTGGTCGTCTGGGCGACGCCCTCAATGCGGGCCGACGCTGAGGGCGAGGATGCGGCTCACCTCGCGCTGCGGCCGCTTGCTCTCCCGGGTCCAGGCGTTGAACGCGTCCTGCACCGCGCGCAGCGCCGCTTTCGAGGTCGGCTCCTTCTCGATCACGCCTTCGCGGATCAGCGCCCTCACGACGTCGCCGCTGAGAATGAAGGCGTCCCAGCCGTTGAAGCGCAGGAAGTACATCGCGCCGGAACCTCCGAGCCGCGCGGCATGCTTCTTCAGATGGTCCATGAGGCCGATCTGATCCGAGGGCGGCCAGGCCTTCAAGAACGCGCCGAACGAGCCGTGCGCCTTCGCGGTCTCCAGCACGAACCGTGCATTGGCGATGGTCGCCTGGATCTTGGCGCCGTTGCGGATGATGCGCGCATCCTGGAGCAGGCGATGCAGGTCATCGTCCGAATAGAGGGCGACGCGATTGGGCTTGAACCCGTGGAACGCCTTCTCGAAGCCCGGCCACTTCTGCTCGACCACCTCCCAGGAGAAGCCGGAGGAGAACACGGCCTTGGTCATGCCGGCGAGGAACCGGTCGTCGCTCTGGTCGAGATCGAGCGCATGGCCGCTGGCGGCATCCTTCAGCTTCGCCTTCACCCCGGCCTTGCCGTGATGTTGCTCGGCGAGAGCCAGGATCTCGGAGAACTTGCGGAGCTTCATCGGCGGCGACTCCTCTCCTCAGCGGGTCGGAAGTCTTGCCTTCCGAAAGCGCCGCGCGCAAGCCTCGCCGCGGCGCGCGGTTGCCGCGCTCTTGTTATTCGGCGCGCGCGTGGCCAAGTGCTGATGGAGATACCTTGGTGAGATGCTTGGGGCAAATACCCTTTGCCCGCCGGGGATATGCAGATTCCGCGGCGGGGCCTTCCGGTTTCAGCCGCTTTCCATCGGCGCATACCTGCGGCTAGGCTTTGCCCGACAGCGTTCAATTCCAGCGTTCAATTCCAGCGTTCAATTCCGGAGATCGGCTCATGAATGACGTCCCCGCGAACCAGCCCGCCGGCTACACACCGCCTAAGGTCTGGGTTTGGAGCAAGCCGAATGGCGGCGACTTCGCCAACATCAACCGGCCGATCGCCGGGCCCACGCATGACAAGAAGCTGCCGGTCGGGCGGCATCCGCTGCAGCTCTATTCGCTGGCGACGCCGAACGGCCAGAAGGTCACCATCCTGCTGGAGGAGCTGCTGGCCCTCGGGCACAAGGGCGCCGAATACGACGCCTGGCTGATCAAGATCGGCGACGGCGAGCAGTTCTCTTCCGGCTTCGTCGAGATCAACCCCAACTCCAAGATCCCGGCCCTCGTCGACCGCAGCGGCCCGAAGCCGTTCCGGGTCTTCGAATCCGGCGCGATCCTGCTCCACTTGGCGGAGAAGTTCGGCGCCTTCCTGCCGAAGGAACCGGCGGCCCGCGCCGAATGCCTCTCCTGGCTGTTCTGGCAGATGGGCAGCGCGCCCTATCTCGGCGGCGGGTTCGGCCACTTCTTCTCCTATGCGCCGATGAAGATCGAATACGCGATCGACCGCTACGCGATGGAAACCAAGCGCCAGCTCGACGTGCTCGACAAGCGCCTGGCCGAGAGCGAGTACATCGCCGGCGACGACTACACCATTGCCGACATCGCGATCCTGCCCTGGTATGGCGGCGTGGCGAAGGGCTATTCCTATACCGGCGCGGCGGAGTTCCTGAACGCGCAGGAATACAAGCACCTCAACCGCTGGGCCGACATGCTCTACGCGCGCCCGGCGGTGAAGCGCGGCCGCATGGTGAACCGCACCTCCGGCGATCCCGCGAGCCAGCTCCGCGAACGCCACGGCGCCGGCGACTTCGAAACCAAGACCCAGGACAAGTTGCAAGCGGCGAAGTAGAGCGCGCGCAGAACCGACTCCACGAGATTGCCGGGTCAAGCCCGGTCAAGCCCGGCAATGACGATTTAAGAGAAGTCGTCATGCGCGGACTTGATCCGCGCATCTCGCTGGATCGCACGCGCCTTCTTCAAATCAGTCTGGTCGTGACCTCGATATTGCCGTGCACGGCCTTGGAATAGGGGCAGATGCCGTGCGCTGCCGTGACCAGCTCCTGTGCGACGGCGCGATCCACGCCCGGCATGCTGACATTGAGTCGCGCCCGGAGGAAATAGGCGCCGCGGTCGAGGTTGAGGTCGATCTCGGCATCGACCGCCAGCTGTTCGGGAAGCTTGACCTTGCGTTGCGCGGCCGCGACCTCGATCGCGCCCATGTAGCAGGCCGACCAGGCGGCCGCGAAGAGGTTCTCGGCCGCCGGATGCGGCTCGGGCAGCTTCAGATCGACGAAGCCGTCGCTGCTGTTCGCGGTTCCGTTGCGGCCGTTCGTCGTGTGGGTCTTGCCGGTGAAGAGGAGTTTCTCGGTGGCGGACTTGGCGGCTGCGGTGGCGTTCATGGCCGGGATTCCTTTGCCTGCGGTTGCGGACGAACCGCGCGCAAGATGCGGCATGCTCCGGTGTTGGATCGATTGGACGAAGGTATCGCCGATACCTTGGTATGACGCGGACCAGGCGTCGCGGCGCTCACGCGCCGTCGATCGCTATCATCATGTCGGTCTTCATGTCCGTCGCCGATTGCCGGAGCGCCTTCAGCGGCTGGTATTCCGGCGCGGTGTAGAAGGCGTTGAGCGCCGCCATGTCGGGGAACTCGAACAGCGAGACCCGATGCGGCAGCCAGTGATCGGTCTCGAGCACCCGATGGCTGCCGCCCTTGGAGAGCAAGCGGCCGCCATGCTTCGCGATCAGCGGCAGCACCTTGGCGCCGTATTCCTTGAACTTCTCGGGATCGGTGATCTTGTGCTCGACGATCAGATAGGCGGGCATGCGGGCCTCCGCTCAAATGGACTGGCGCAGCGGCCGGAACGCCGCGCGCAGCTCTTCGGCGAACAGCGCCGGCTGCTCCCAGGCGGCGAAATGGCCGCCTTTGTCGACCTCATGGAAGTAGGCGAGGTTGCGGTAGGCGCGTCGCGCCCAGGTCTCCGGCGCCTGATAGCTCTCGCCCGGGAAGACCGTGATCGCCACCGGCAGCGCTATCTGGTCGGTCTTCTCGACGGCGGCAAGGGCCGGGCTGCGGCCGCCGCCATATTCCCAGTAGATCCGGCCCGCCGAGGTCGCGGTGTTGGTCAGCCAGTAGAGCGTGATGTCGTCCAGCACCTCGTCCAGCGTCTTCTCGAGATCGCTGTTGCTGTAGCTCCAATGGGTGAAGCCCGGATGCCCGAGCATCCAGGCCGCGAGACCGGCGGGCGAGTCGGTGACGGAGTAGCCGATGGTCTGCGGCCGGTTGCCCATCATGACGGCGTATGAACGGTTGCCCATCTTGGCGGCGGCGCTCAGGGCATCGAAGGCGGCGCGCTCCTTCTCGGTGAGACCCGCGGGCGCAGGCCCGCCGGTCGCGATGATCGTTGCGATCTCGGGGGGCACGGTCGCCGGCAGATTGACATGGATGCCGAGCAGGCCGGCGGGCGCCAGGCGGCCCATCGCCTGCGAGACCGGCGAGCCCCAGTCGCCGCCCTGGGCGACGTAATGGGCGTAGCCGAGGCGCTGCATCAGCACGGCCCAGGCACGTGCGATGCGGTCGGGGCCCCAACCGGTCTCCGTCGGCTTGCCGGAGAAGCCGAAACCCGGCATCGACGGGATCACGAGATCGAATGCGTCCTCCGCGCGACCACCATACGCGGTCGGATCGGTCAAAGGCCCGATCGCCTTCAACATCTCGAACACGGATCCCGGCCAGCCATGGGTGATGATCGCCGGCATCGCGTTGGCCTGTTTTGAGCGCACATGGATGAAGTGGATGTCGACGCCGTCGATCGTGGTGATGAACTGCGGCAGCGCGTTCAGCTTCGCCTCCGCCTTGCGCCAGTCGTAACCGCTGCCCCAATAGGCGACCAGCGGCTGCAGCTTCTCGAGCTGGATGCCCTGGGACTGGTCGTTGACCGTCTCCTTGTCGGGCCAGCGCGTCATCTTGAGGCGCAGGCGGAGTTCGTCGAGATCGGCCTGCGGAATGTTGACCGTGAAGGGGCGGACGTCCCCGCTCGCCATCGCGACACCGAACGTTCCGGGAAGCAACGCGATCGCTCCGGCAGCAGCCGTCGCGGCGAGAAATTCGCGCCGCGTCGGCGCGCGTGCAGTGGCTGCTTCGGTCATGGTCTTCTCCTTTGGTTCAGGCGGCTCAGGCAGCGTCGGGCCGGGTGGACCCCGCTCGGTCGCGTGAAGAGCGCCGCACCAGGGCGACGATGCGGCGCGGGGCAGGAGCGCTGGTAGAAAGTGCGGCACCGATCGACACGGCGACGGCAAGCGCCTTGATGAGCAGGATGATCATGGCACCTCTCCTCTCCTATTCCGCCGCGACGGAGCGCTCCGCCTTCGGCAATGCGGCAATCACTTCATCTGTGGTCCGGATCGCATGGGCGTAAGTCGGGCCGTTGAGGTCATGCGCGGCATGCATCAGCTCATGCCGGAAGGCGGCGGTGGCGTCGCGCACCAGGGTCACGTGATAGCCGAGCTCCATGGCAAAGCGCGCCGTCGATTCGATGCAGGTGTTGGCCAGCAACCCGACCACGATCACATGCGTGATGCCCGTCTGCTTCAGCTTCATGTCGAGATCGGTATTGGCGAAGCCGCTCTGTCCCCAATGCTCGCTGGCGACGATGTCGCCGTCTTTGGGCGCGAAATCGGGATGCCACTCGCCGCCCCAGCTGCCGCGGGCGAAGTGATGCATCTCCATGATCTTGCACTGCGACGGGTTCGGGTGATCCCAGAGCTCGTAGTCGCCGGGCTCCCAGCGGCGATGCGGCACGATCGCCACCTGGATGCCGGCCGCGCGAACGGCGCGGTCGAGCTTGCGCAGATTGTCGATGAGCCCGACCTCCTCGGCGACGGCTTTGAGATGCGGCCAGGCCTTGCCGCCCTCCGACAGGAAGTCGTTGTAGGGATCGACCAGCAGCAACGCCGTGCGTTCGCTTGGATAGGTCTCGGCCATCGTTCTGTCCTCTGGCTATCGGTGCGTCTGGCGCGAGGGTGCAGGCGGAGCGGGAGCCGATCCATCGGACGAAGGTATCGCCGATACTTTCGTATGCTCCCGCTCCGGTGATCGGTTTCAGATCACGTCTGTCGTGATGTCGATGTTGCCGTGCACCGCCTTCGAATAGGGGCAGATGCCGTGGGCCGCCTCGGCGAGCGCGCGCACCACGTCGCGGTCGAGGCCTGGAATGCTCACGGCGAGGCGGGCCTTCAGGAAAAACGTGGTGCCGCCGGCATGATGGAGCTCGATCTCGGTATCGACCGCGGGGGTCGCCGACAGCTTCACCTTGCGCTGGCCGGCGGCGAGCTCGATGGCGCCGAGATAGCAGGCCGACCAGGCGGCGGCGAACAGGTTCTCGGCGGCCGGGTGCGGCTGCGCCAGCTTCACGTCCAGGAAGCCGTCGGCGCTCTTCGCAGCGCCGTCGCGGCCGCTGGTGGTGCGGGTCTTGCCGGTGAAGAGGACTTTCGCGGTGGAGGTCATGGCTCTGATTCCCTTGCAAAAACTGGTTTCCGGATGGGCCGGCTTGCGGCCGCTTGCATTCGGTTCAGTGCCGATCCATATTGCTATGGAAATCATAGGAACAAGTGCTATGAAAAAGAAAGTGACAAGGCGCACAGTCTTCAACCCGACGGACCCGGCGCGCACGCTCTGTCCGGTCGGCCGGGCCGAGCTGGTGGTGGGCGACCGCTGGACCGTGCTGATCCTGCGCGAGCTCTTCATGCGGATGCATCGCTTCGAGGAGATCCAGGCCCAGTCCGGCGCCACGCCGCAGATGGTGGCGGCGAGGCTGAAGCAGCTGGAGGCGGACGGGCTCGTCGAGCGGCGCGCGTACAGCAAACGGCCGCTGCGCCACGAATATCACCTGACCGCGAAGGGCGAGGGCTTCTATCCGGTGCTGATGGCTTTGCGCGCCTGGGGCGAGACCTGGTTGAAGTCGCCGGAGGAGGGCTTGAGCGTCCGCTACACCCACCGGCCCTGCGGCGGGCCGGCCGGGCTCGGCCCGGTCTGCGAATCCTGCGGCCGGCCGCTGCGCCGCGAAGACCTGGTCCCGGCGCTCGATCCGGCTTACCGCGCCGAGCGCGATGCGCGCTGGGAGGTGTTCAAGGCGAACCGATGAGTCCTAAGCCACCAGTGGCGCCACGATCGCCTTCAGCACCGAAGCTGCATCCTGTGGCCTCAAGCGTATCTGCAACCCGCGCTGACCGCCGTTCATGGTCACGAGGTCATGCTTCATCGCCTGCTCTTCGATAGCGACCCGCGGCGGCTTCATCTGCCCGAACGGGCTGATGCCGCCCACCTTGTAGCCGGTGATCCGTTCGGCATCGGCCGGCTTCATCATCTGCGCCGACTTAGCCCCGAAAGCCGCCGCGAGCTTCTTCATCGAGACCTCGCGGTCGGACGGCACGATGACACAGACCGGCTTGCCGTCCACCAGCGCCATCAGCGTCTTCAACACGCGCCCAGGCGGCTCGCCCAAGGCTTCCGCCGCCTGCATCCCGATCTTCGCCGCATCGGGGTCGTAGTCGTAGGCGAGCACGGCGAACGCCACCCCCGCCTGCTCCAACGCCTTGGTCGCGCGCGTCGCCTTGGACATCGCGTCCTCTCACTCCACCGGCGGCGGAGCCGGCTGACCTGGGACTTTGGGGAGGCGATCGTCGAACCAGGCCCAGCTCGGCGCGCTGTCGGTCCAGATATGGCTCTGCGGTTTGGCGATCTCCGGATCGTCGAGCGCCCCGGCGCGGATGAAGACGAGTTGCGGCCGGGCTTCCGATTCGCTGAAGAGATGCGTGCCGCATTTGGGGCAGAAGCGCCGGTGCATCTTGTTGCCGCTGTCGGCGACGCTCGCATAGTCCCGAAGCTCGCCGGTGACGGTGAGCCCCGCCACTTTGAACGCGGCGCCGACCGCCGGCCCGCCGGCGCCGAGCTTCTGGCAAACCCGGCACCAGCAGACCCTCCCCACGATCGGCCCCTCTGCCACCGTGAACCGCACCGCGCCGCAGAGACATCCGCCCGTGATCATGCTGGCCCTCTCGATCCGTGTCCGAGGGCGGCAGCATATATCACGCGAGCAGGACCGCCTCCACCGGCCGCCGCGGGGCGTACGGCAATGTCGGACCGGTGCCGAACCGCATCACGATGTCCGGACGCCGGCCGGGCGCGCCCATGAGAGCCGCGAGGTCCGGGCGCAGCTCCGGCACCTCGACCGGCTGATTGACGAAGGCGCATTTGAGGCCGAGGGCTGTGGCGGTCAAGGCGAAGCGCTGCACCGCACGCCCTACCTTCATCCAATGCGCGGGATCCGCCTCGGCGCCCATGAAGACGGCGAGCCCGGCCGACGAGTCGATCTGCCGCGCATATCGCGGGCGCTCGCTCCGCGCGCTGACGAGAAGGTCGTAGGCGAGCGGTCCGAGCAGCGAGGGCAGGATGGGATTGCCGCTTGCGGCGGAGAACAGACCGTCGCCGGACGCGATGGCGCTGCGCGGATTGAAGCGGATCCATTGCTTCAGCTCGCGATTGAACGCCGGATCGGCCATCTGACGGTCGTTGCCCGCGATCACCAGATCGCGCACCTGACCGATGGCTCGCGGGTCCGTGACGAGCACGAGATCGACGTCCGCGATGGCTGCCGCCTGACGCAGCGCCTCGAGATCGCCCGAACCGACCGACCGACCGTCATAGTCGGCGCGGGTCGATTGCCGCTGACCGATCGCCGCGACGAGAGGGTCGGTGCCCGGCGCGCCGGTCGAAGCATGGAAGCGCGCGGCAAACTCGGCGCCGGGCGCGATCTCGATCTCCCCCGGGCGCCAGAGGGCGCCGGCGGCGATCGCAAGGTTCTCGGCCGCGCAACCGAGACTGACATAGAGGTGGTGATCGTCCGGGTCCACGACCGGTGTGCGCCGGGCGAAATCAGCAACGATGTCGATGGCGCCTTCCGCAACCCGGAACCGCCAGGGCTGCGTGTTGTGTCCGTTGGCCGCGAGCGTCGCGAACCGGATCGCGTCGCGAACGCCCGGCTTGGCCGCCGTTTCGCGCAGGCGCCGGCTATATGCCTCATACTCGGCCATCGAGCCGACGGCTCGCGTCCAACGCAAGCCGCCGGCGCCTGCCAGCAGAAGCGCTCCGCCACCCAGGATCAAGCCTCGCCGATTCATGCGCATGGTGATGCCTGGCATGCGCGATCGGCGCATTGACGTGCGTCAACGCCGGCTCGGGCTAGGTGGCGGCGGGCGCGATCTCCATCTCCGCCAGTTGCGTCTCCCGGATGAACTGCAGCATATCCGCGTGCAGCCGGTCCATATGCGTGAACATCAGCCCGTGCGGCGCGCCCTCGTAGACGATCAAGCGGCCGTTCCGCAACAGGGCCGCGGAGGGCCGGCCGGTGAGCTCGATCGGCGCAGAGCGGTCGCGGTCGCCGTGGATGACCAGGGCCGGAACCTCGATGCGGCGCATCTCCGCGCGAAGATCCGCATCCACCGGGTCACGGTGGCAGGCCAGGAGAACGGGGATCGAGGCCTGCAGCAGTGTGGCTCCCCATTGCATCATCGGCCGCGACGTCTCCGGAATGAAGAACGGCGCCACGTTGTCGTCCACCCATTTCGGATAATCCCGCCGCCACTGGCCCCAGGTGGCTTCGAACGCGGCGCGTGGCAAGCCGTCGGGATTGTCGACGCCGTGCAGCAGCTCCGGCGTCGTCGGCGCGACGAGGATGATGCGTGCGATCCGCCGCGCGCCATGCCGCGTCAGATAGCGCACGATCTCGGCGCCCGCCATCGAATGACCCACCAGCGTGAGATCGGTGAGGTCGGACCTCTCGATCAGCGTGGCGACGTCGTCGGCGAGCGTATCCAGGTCATAGCCATGGGCCGGTTGGTCGGAGCGCCCATGGCCGCGGCGGTCGAAGCTGATGCAGCGGAAGCCTTCGGGTGCCAGGGCGGCGAACTGGTAGTCCCACATCCTGGTGACGAAGCCGAGGCTGTTCAGGAACAGGATCGGTTGTCCGTCGCCCCATTCGACATAGAAGAGTGAGGTGCCATCGGAAGCTTGGAAATGCGGCATGACGGCTCTCCAATTCTTGCTGGCCTGTCCGCCCCCAATCTCTCGCTTGGCACCCAAAGACTCCATGACCCTGGAGGTCAAGAAGCGCGCCGTACCTGACCTCCGAAGTCATGTTCCTTCGGCGTCTCCCGCGCTAAGCTCGCGGCATGACAGTGGCGCAACAGATCCCCTTCGGTCCTCTGCTCCGGCGCTGGCGCGAGCGGCGGCGGATGACCCAGTCCGACCTTGCGCTCGCCGCCGAGAGTTCGACCCGCCATCTCTCATGCCTGGAGACCGGCAAGGCGCAGCCCAGCCGCGAGATGATCAATCGCCTCGCCGAGTATCTCGACATTCCGCTGCGGGACCGCAACGGCCTCTTCCTCGCCGCCGGCTTCGCGCCGGCCTTCCGCGAAAGCACGATCGACGGGCTCGACGCGGCCAAGGCCGCGATGGAGCGCGTCTTGCAGGCGCATCTGCCCTATCCGGCCTTCGCCGTCGACCGGCATTGGAACGTGGTTCTTTCCAACAACGCGCTGCCGCAGCTCTACGAGGGCTGTTCGGCCGCGCTGCTGAAGCCGCCGGTCAACGCGATGCGCCTCATTCTCCATCCCGAAGGCATGGCGCCGCGCATCCGGAACTATGGCGCCTGGCGGGCGCACAGCCTGAGCCTGCTCCGGCACCAGATCGAGGCCAACGCCGATTCGCTGCTGCAGCGCTTGCATGCCGAGGTCGCCGCCTATCCCGCTCCCGCCGAGGCCGATCCGCGCGGCGGCTTCGAAGGCTCGGACCGCTACGCGACGCCGCTTCGCCTCGCGACGCGCTTCGGCACGGTCTCCTTCCTGAATACGCTCACCGTCTTCGGGACCGCCAGCGACATCACCTTGGCCGAGCTCGCCCTGGAGATGCTGTTCCCGGCCGACGATCAGACCATCGCGATCGCCAACACCATGGAGCTGGAACGGACCGGCTGAGCGCTAGGGGCTCCTGCGGTCCGCGCGGATCGGTTCCCACACGCCGATCTCGCGCTCGCGCGCCAGGATCCGCGGCAGCGCCTCGTGCCAGGCGCGCCGATAGGGCCGGTGCAACTGCACCTCGACGACGTCGTCATGGCTTTCCCAGGTCTCGGTGAGCAGGAACATCGTCTCGGACTGCGGGTCCCGGTGCAGGATCGCCTCGCAAAAGGTCGTCTCGCTCCGCATCGCATCCAGGACGCCGTTCAGCAGCCGCAGAAACTCCTCCCGTTGCCCGGGAACGACGTGAAATTTGATCACATAGGTGACCGGCATGGACCGCCTCGCTTGTCGCGTTCAACCATGCCGATCTTCGCCTCGGGAGCGGAGCACGGTCGATGACCCGCGAGGTAATTTTCTCCGACCCGTCACAACCGAACACGCTCGCCCGTCATTGATACGGAAACCACCTGATCCGAAGGGAGTATCGAGATGAAACCCCGTATCGAGTTACGCAACATCAATCCCAAGGTCATGCAGCTCCTGCTGGCCACCGAGAGCTACCTGCACGGCTGCGGCCTCAATTCCCGCCTGCTGCATCTGGTGAAGACCCGCGCGTCACAGATCAACGGCTGCGCCTATTGCCTCGACATGCATACCAAGGACGCCCGCGCCGAGGGCGAGACCGAGCAGCGGCTCTACGCGCTCGATGCTTGGCGCGAGACGCCGTTCTTCGACGAACGCGAGCGCGCGGCGCTCGAATGGACCGAGACGGTGACGCTGGTCGCCGAGACCAAGGTGCCCGATGCGGTCTACGAGCGGGTCCGGCAGCAGTTCAGCGAACAGGAACTCGCCGATCTGACGCTCGCCATCACCAACATCAACGCCTGGAACCGCTTCAACGTCGCCTTCCGGACGGTGCCGGGAAACTACCGCCCTGGCATGTATAAGGCGATGACCGAGAAGGCGGGTGCCTCCGCGGCCTGAGACCGGTCGCTCCGGCTCAGCCCGGGCCTCGGGAATATTTCCGCAGGCCCAAAGGTCTCCAGACGCGAAACCGACCGTCGCAGCCTGCGCGCCCTAGCGCGCGGGCTGCTCGCGTCCCAGGGGAGTCCGAACGCGATGCATCGCCTTCTCTCGCTGTCGACTGTTCTTTGCCTAGTAAATTGTCTGTTTTCCTCTCCGGCGTCCGCCCAGGAGATCTGGTTCGGCACGTCGCACGCCGTCGACTTGATGAGCCTGTTCGCGCCGGACGCGCCGTGGCGCGAGGCGGCTTCGCGGGTCAAGGTCTTCCTGCTCGGCGGCGCCTATATGAACCGCGCGCCGCAGGCGGACATCGACCGGCTGGTGGCGGACCTCAACCGCCGCCACATCGCCATCGCGCTCGGCGTCGGTGTGATGGAGTCGGCCGCGCCGGCGACCCATCCCGCCTGCGGTGGACAGGGACTGGTCGAAGGCTACGGCCGGACGCAGCTGGCCAGGCTGCATGTGGCGAAGATCAAGCATGCGGGCGGCGTCATCAGCTACATCGCCATGGACGAGCCCTTGTGGTTCGGCCACTACTTCAACGGCCATCGCGGCGGGCAGCCCGGCTGCCATTCCAGCATCCCCGAGATCCTCGACCTGATCCGAGGCCCGCTCGCGGTTTACGCGGAGGCCTTCCCGGGTCTCATCCTGGGCGACACCGAGCCGACCGACATCGCCGAGCAGCCGGCCTGGCAGAGCGATCTCGCCACCTTCGCGAGCGGCTTCCGCCGGCAGACCGGCCGACCGCTCGCTTTCATGCATCTCGACACGCCGTTCAAGCACCCGGGCGAGGAGGGCCTTACGGTCGCGTTCTACCGGGCGGTCGAGCAGTTGAAGCAGCAGGGCCTGGTCGAGAAGATCGGCGTCATCTATGACGGCACGCCGGACGATCGCAGCGATGCAGCCTGGGTGTCCGACGCCGAAGCGCATGTCCATTTGCTGGAGGACAAGGATCACCTGCATCCGGGCCAGGCCGTGATCTTCTCCTGGATGGACTATCCGCAGCACGCCCTGCCGGAATCATCGCCCGGCAGCTTGACCGGACTGGTCGACTTCTATGCTGCCCGAACGCGACAGACCGGTGGGGAATCCGCGCCATGAACAAGCCCGAGTTTGACATCGCCGAAGCCCATCGCTATTTCGCGGCCCACTGCTTCAACGCGGCCTGGGACCTGATCGAAAAGCGGGACCGGACGGAAGCCGACGACCGCCTGATGGTCGCGCTCGCGCAGGCGTCGATCTATCACTGGCTCAATCGACCGGATGTCGCCGACAAGAATCTTGCGATCGGCTACTGGCAGGCGTCGCGCGTCCACGCACTGGTCGGCGCACCGGAGGAAGCGAAACGTTGCGCCGAGATCTGCCTCGCCTTCAGCCGCGACCTGGAGCCATTCCATCAGGCCTATGCCCATGAGGCACTTGCCCGCGCCGCCCGGGTTCTCGGCGACCATCGCGGGGCCGCCGCGTATCTCAAGAACGCATGGAACTTCGCCAAGGCCGTGCAGGACGAGAAGGCTCGCAGGTCGCTGGAGACCGATCTGGAGAGCCTCGGCGCGACTCAACAGGAGGCGTGAGACACCAGGAGCTATTCGTGCATCCATTGCTGGCGCTGCTTTTCGCCGATCAGGCAATCGACATGGGTCCCGCTGGCTTCCCCGGCGGCCGGGATCAGCGGCGGCGTCAACAATGGCGGAGGCGCGCGGTCGGAGATCTCGAGCACGAGCTTGCGGCGGATCGCTTCGGCGAACTGATCGGCCGACCGCACGACCAGCATGAAGGCGCCGGCGCCGCCGATAACGCAGTCCTGATAATAGTCGTCGAGATTGCTGATCGAGCCGAAACCCTCCCCTTGCTTGATCATGATCGGCAGCCCGTTGATGGTGATTCCGGCGCGCACCACCCCCTCCCGCGCGATCTCGATCGGCATCCCCGCGTTGTTCGGACCGTCGCCCGAGACGTCGATCACATGGCGCGGCGCCGTCAGCCCGTTGCCGTCGAACCGCGACTTCATGAAGATGAGGCCCTCCGAGATAGAGGTGAGGTGGAAGGCCTGGATCGGCGCCTGCTTGAGCGCGTCGGCGAAGGACCTGGCCGCGGCCGTGCCGTCGATCACGCGCCAGTCCACCGCCACATACTGCATGCCCGGTCCCGCCCATTCGACATAGGAGAGCGCGATCCGGTGATGCGGTCC
>DATKMF010000151.1:0-3694 GCA_035542015.1 Candidatus Cybelea sp. | reverse complement strand
CGGCGCCTTCCTGCCGCAATTCATCGACCCGCACGGAGACTATCAGCACCAGGCGCTCATTCTCGGCGGCACCGCGATGGCGATGGGCGCTATGACCGACAGCATCTACGCCCTGCTGGCGGGCCGCGCGCAGAACCTGCTCTCGCGCCGCCGCCAGCAATGGATCAACCGCGCCGGCGGCACCTGCCTGATCGGTGGCGGCCTCTGGCTCGCCTTCACGCGAAGCCGGTGAGTCACAGGTAGAAGCGGGGAACCCGATCCTTTCCCTCCCCCTGAAGTGTCAGCCTTGGCGCATCGCGCACAATCGTCCGAGACCGCGCCGGGCAGCATCCCGCATCATGCCAACATGGACGCACTTCTCGCCTTCATCCTCGCGGGCTTTGTCCTCGCCGGCTCGCCGGGGCCGAACACGATGAGCCTCGCCGCGGCCGGTGCCGCCTTCGGCGCCCAACGGTCGCTTGCCTTCATGCTCGGTCTGGCGCTCGGCATGCTGATCGTGATGATCGTCGTGGCGAGCGGCGTGGTCGCCATGCTGCTGGCGGTGCCCGGCATCGCGCCCATCGCGACCGGTGCCGCCATCCTCTACTTCGTCTATCTCGCCTGGAAGATCGCGACCGCGCCGCCGCTCTCGAACGGGAACGCCGAGAGACCGGCGCCATCCCTCGCTGCCGGGCTCATGCTCTCGCTGGTGAACCCGAAAGGCTATGCCGCGATGCTGGCGCTGTTCTCCGGCCGACGGCTGCTCCCGGATCAACTCTTCGCCGATGCCGCCCTGAAGATCGCGCTGCTGATGGCGATCATTCTCGCGGTCAATCTCGCCTGGCTTCAGGTCGGCGCCGGCCTCGCGCGCGCCGTCCGCAATCCCCGGGCCGGTCGCGCGATCAACCTGGTCTTCGCCGCCCTGTTGCTGGCCTCGGCGGCTCTGCTGATCCCGATCTAGGCTGGAAGGCGGCGTGCCGGCCTGATAAAGCGCGCGCTACCCCAGGCTCGCCATCACCTGCCGGCGGACGAATCCGGCGGTCAGCGAGGGGATCATGGTGAAGATCGATGCCCCGACGAGGAGCCGCTCATATTCCAGCTCGACCCGCCGCGCGATCTCGTCGCGGTCCGAGCCGAGGGCCTGCTTGGCGATCGCGTCGGTGATCGACGCCTTGATATGCACCTTGGTCGCTGCATCGCCCGGGTCGAGTGTCGTTGCGAACGTGTTCATGAGCGGGGCTCCTTCAATGTGGCTGCAGGGAGTCCGCAGGTTCGCCAAAAATGCGGAATGCGCGGCGGAACGTAACACGGAAAGTGCCTCCGGCTCGGCCGTTTCCGCAAAATACGCATAAATCGCCAAGAACTATTTGTGACGGTCTCTCGAAAAATAGAATATCTGCGTACGAATAAATGCCGCCGGCAATATTTCCCCGTCCGTTTCACTTGGACGATAGGGGGGCGGGGCCGGTGCCGGCCCGCCCGGGCAACCCGCCGGGTTCCGGGTGCCGCCCGCATTGCATCCCTCCAATGATTTCAGTATGTTCCGGCGGCTTTTCGGCGCTTGGGGCCGCTCCCGGGACACTGGAAGCGCTGCGCTGGACTGAAATCATTAAATTTTTCAAAGGGATGAGACGATGAGCCCGATGTTGTACTGGCTGGTGATTCTGGCCGGAATCCTGGCCTTGATCTATGGGTTCTGGGCGACCCGCTCGGTGCTGGCGGCCTCCGCCGGAAACGCCCGCATGCAGGAGATCGCGGCGGCGATCCAGGAAGGCGCCGGCGCCTATCTGAACAAGCAGTACACCACCATCGGCATCGTCGGCATCGTCGTCGCCATCATCCTCTTTTTCGCGCTCTCCCATCTCGCGGCTCTGGGCTTCGTGATCGGCGCCATCCTCTCCGGCGTCACCGGCTATATCGGCATGAACGTCTCGGTCCGCGCCAATGTCCGCACCGCGGAGGCGGCGCGCCAAGGCATGTCCCAGGCGCTGGCGATCGCCGCCAAGTCGGGCGGCATCACCGGCCTGCTGGTGGTCGGCCTCGGCCTGCTCGGCGTCGCCGGCTACTACATGGTGCTGCGCGGCAGCGGCATCGACATGCGGGCCATGCTGGAGGCGTTGGTCGGCCTCTCCTTCGGCGCTTCGCTGATCTCGATCTTCGCGCGTCTGGGCGGCGGCATCTTCACCAAGGGCGCCGATGTCGGCGCTGATCTCGTCGGCAAGGTCGAAGCCGGCATCCCCGAGGACGACCCGCGCAATCCGGCGGTGATCGCCGACAACGTGGGCGACAATGTCGGCGACTGCGCCGGTATGGCGGCGGATCTGTTCGAGACCTTCGCGGTCACCGTGGTGGCGACGATGCTGCTCGGCTCGATCTTCTTCGCCGATCCGATGCAGCAGGAGCAGTTGATGCTTTTCCCGCTGCTGATCTGCGGCGTCGGCGTGGCGAGCTCGGTGGTCGGCATGTTCTTCATCCGGCTCGGCGCCAGCCAGAACATCATGGGCGCGCTCTACAAGGGCCTGATCGCCACCAGCATCATCTCGATCATCCTGATCGCGCTCTTCACCCATCTGGTGCTCGGCTTCGGCACGGTCTTCACCGGTTCGACCTTCACCGTGACGGGTGGAAGCCTGTTCTGGTGCGCCGTCATCGGCCTTGCGGTGACCGGTCTGCTGGTCGTGATCACCGAATACTACACCTCGACGGCCTATCGCCCGGTCAAGAGCATTGCCCAGGCCTCGACCACCGGCCACGGCACCAACATCATCCAGGGCCTCGCGGTCTCGATGGAAGCGACCGCGCTCCCGGTGATCGTGATCTGCGCCGCGATCGTCGCCGCCTACAACATGGCCGGCCTCTACGGCATCGCGATCTCGGCGACCGCCATGCTCTCGCTCGCCGGCATCGTGGTGGCGCTTGACGCCTATGGCCCGGTCACCGACAACGCGGGCGGCATCGCCGAGATGTCCGGCCTGCCGCCGGACGTGCGCAAGGTGACGGATGCGCTGGACGCCGTCGGCAACACCACCAAGGCGGTGACCAAGGGCTATGCGATCGGCTCCGCGGCGCTGGCGGCCCTCGTGCTGTTCGCGGCCTATACCGAGGACCTGAAGCACTATTTCCCGAACCTCACCCAGGCCGGCGACATCCACGCGATCTCGTTCCAGCTCAACAACCCCTATGTGGTCATCGGCCTCTTCGTGGGCGGCGCGCTGCCGTTCCTGTTCGGCGCCTTAGGGATGATGGCGGTCGGCCGTGCGGCCGGCTCCGTCGTGATCGAGGTCCGGCGCCAGTTCAAGGAGATCAAGGGCATCATGGAAGGCACCGCCAAGCCGGAATACGGCCGGGCCGTGGCTATGCTGACCACCGCGGCGATCAAGGAGATGATTGTTCCATCGCTGCTCCCGGTCCTGGCACCGATCGTGCTCTACTTCGTGATCTCCGCGGTCGCGGGACAGGCCGAGGGCTTCACCGCCCTGGGCGCGATGCTGCTCGGCACCATCGTCACCGGCCTCTTCGTCGCCATCCAGATGACCTCGGGCGGCGGCGCCTGGGACAACGCCAAGAAGTTCATCGAGGAAGGCAACTACGGCGGCAAGGGCTCCGACGCCCATAAGGCCGCCGTCACCGGCGACACCGTCGGCGATCCCTACAAGGACACCGCCGGCCCGGCGGTCAACCCGATGATCAAGATCACCAACATCGTGGCGCTGCT
>DATKMF010000150.1:0-4198 GCA_035542015.1 Candidatus Cybelea sp. | reverse complement strand
GCCGCCGAGCCGCTCTGCCGCCTCGTCGTTGTCGATCGCCTGCGGCTCGTCGGAGAGATTGCCGCTGGTCATCACCACCGGGCGGTCGAGCCGCTGCATGATGAGGACGTGCAACGGCGTGTAGGGCAACATGAAACCGAGTTGATCGAGGCCGGGTGCGATCGCCTGCGGCAGGCGCTCCGGGCCGTTCGCGCGCAGCAGCACGATCGGCGCCGCGGGGCTCTCCAGCACGGAGCATTCGGCATCGGATGCATCGGCGTAGCGGCGGATCACGGCGAGATCGCGCGCCATCAGGGCGAAGGGCTTGGCGTCGCGGTGCTTGCGCTCGCGGAGCCGAGCGACCGCCGCCGCGTCAGTTGCGTCGCAAGCGATGTGGAAGCCGCCGATACCCTTTATGGCGAGGATCTCGCCCCGGGCAATCAGGCAGGCTGCGGCTTCGACCGCGTCCGGCATGCCGCCGCTTTCGACCGCCCCCCCATCCAAACGCCCATCCAAGCGGATGAGGCGCACACGCGGTCCGCAGACCGGGCAGGCGATCGGCTGGGCGTGAAAGCGCCGATCGGCGGGATCACGGTACTCCCGCGCGCAATCGGTGCAGAGCGCGAAATCCGCCATGCTGGTGCGGGCGCGATCATAAGGTGCGGCGCGTATGATCGAGAAACGCGGGCCGCAATGGGTGCAATTGGCGAAGGGGTAGCGGGAGCGGCGCTCGAAGGGCGAGAGGATCTCCGCCTTGCAGGCCGGGCAGATCGCGGCGTCGGCGGCGACCGCCGTGCGCATCCCCGTTGTCTCGCTCTCGATGATGCGAAAATCAGTGCAGGAAGGCGCCTCGTCGAGACGTTTTCGCTCGATACTCTCGATGCGGGCCAGCGGCGGCGGGGATGCTTCGAGCCGCCCAAGCAGGCGCTCGATCGCCAATTCCGGCCCTTCCAAGCGGATCAACACGCCGCCGCCGTCATTCCCGATCGTGCCGGCGAGGCCCTCCCCCTGCGCGAGGCGCCAGACGGTCGGGCGGAAGCCGACGCCCTGCACCGTGCCGCGAACGCGGACCGTCTCGACGACGATGCTGTCCTGAGCGGCCTTCCGGGTCCTCGCCATCCTGCTCCCTGTCACGTTGCCGCTCTGCAACGATGACGGTTCGGCGGGATCTATACAAGCGTCTTTGGAAAAGATGCCTAGGCCTATTCCGCGCGGACCGGCGCCGCCAGCCGATCGTAACCTTTCCAGCGGTAGACCAGGACCGACACCGTCCAGGCGGCGATAAAGATGCCGATCACCGCGAAGCCAAAATTGGCGAGGTTGTCGTTGAGGGCGCCGACCAGGTCCCAGAGGCCGCCGGAGAGCTTGAGCCTGTCGGAAAGAAGCCCGAGCGCCTCCAGGCCGCCGATGAAGAGGGCAACCGCCACCGAGGCCGCGGTGATCGTCATGTTGTACCAGAGCTTGCGGAGCGGTTTCACGAAGGCCCAGCCATAGGCGCCGACCATCAGCACGCTGTCGGTCATGTCCACCAGCGCCATCCCGGCGGTGAAGAGCGCCGGGAACAGCAGCACCGACCAGATGGAAAGGCCTTGCGCAGCCTGCGTCGCGGAAATAGCGAGCAGGCCGACCTCGGTCGCCGTGTCGAAGCCGAGGCCGAACAGAAAGCCCAGCGGATACATGTGCCAGGAGCGATCGATCAACCGAAAGAGCGGCCGCGCGAAACGCGCGATGAAACCGTGTCCCAAAAGCAGCTGATTGAGGTCTTCCTCGATCAGTCGCTCGCCGCGGCGAATGCGCTGAAAACCAAGCCAGATGCCTTTGAGGACGAACAGGTTCGCGAGACCGATCCCCAACAGGAAGGCCGCGGAGATTGCGGTTCCGACCACGCTGCCGATGGCATGGAACGCGTCGAGCCGATGCTGGAATGTCGCGGCCGTCGCGGCGATTGCAGCGGCCGCCAGCACGACGACGGTCGAATGGCCGAGCGAGAAGAAGAACCCAGCCGCGAAGGGCTTTCTTCCCTCCTGCATCAGCTTGCGCACGACGTTGTCGATGGCGGCGATATGGTCGGCATCGACCGCATGGCGGAGCCCGAACACATAAGCCAGCCCGGCGGTGCCGAGCAGCACCGGCCGGTTCGAAAACAGCAGCCAGGCTGCAATCCAGGCGCCAAGATTGGCCAGGATGAGAAGGGCATAGAGCCCGAGGAGCCGCGCCTTCACCGGCCCCGTCGCGTCGTCGAACCGGTCAAGGAAGCGCCTGCCCACCCGCCGAACCCTCTGCGATGATTCTTGTCCAGCCTTCATCTTATGCGACACAGCGCCGAGCACGTATAGAACTTTGGTCTGACTGCCAGAAACCTGGGTTCACAGCCGGACCCAGGTGAGCTCGTGCTTGTTGTAATGCAGGTGGATGAGCCTTGAACCGGGGATCGCGGCGAAACCCCGCATCGCCTCGAAGTCGGTGGCACCCTGGAATTTGACGGTGCAGATGAACCGGCCGACGTTCCCGGCGGCAAGCCACTTCTGCACGGTTGCGAGCAGGCGTTTCGGGTAGCAGATGACGTCGGAGAACAACCAGTCCACCGGCCCCACCGTCTTCGGATCGAGCGCGAATGCGCTTTCGCGGCGCTGCTCGACATTGGGCAAACCTGCGATCGTCGCATCGAGCGGCGCCTTGTCGATGCTGAGCACCCGGGCACCGAGACCCTGCAGAACCCAGGTCCAACCGCCCGGGCTGGCCCCGAGGTCGATGCAGAATTGCCCCGGCTGCGGCCGCACGCCGAGCACCGTAAACGCCTCCCAGAGCTTCAGATAGGCGCGGCTCGGCACCGTGCGATCCTCGACGAACGCGACCTCGCCATGCGGGAAGGCGCTGCTGCAATGCGGAGCCGCGAGCAGCGTATTCGGGTCGAGCAGCGTCCAGGAGCCGAGCGGCGCCGTCGGGGCCGGGTCGCCGAAGGTGAGCGGCTTGGCCGAGACTTTCGGCAGGCGCTCCGCAATCAGCGCGGCGCGCCGGTGATGGACGGCGGAATAGAGCGCCCAGTTGCGCTGGATCGCGCGCAGCTTCTTCGCCGCGTCGCCGATCGAGGCGATCTCCAGGCGGACCGGGTCGTGCCACACATTGGCCGCCCAAGCGACCGGCCGTGCGGGTCCGGGCGCCAGGACAAGACGCTCGTGAGACTCGCTTGCGGCGCCGCCGAGCTCTTGCTGCAGCTCGGCGAGAAAGCCTTCCGGCGCGAGGTAGCCTGTCAGCGCCTTCGATTCGGATTGATCGCCCATAATCAGCGCTAGGCGTCTGCGGCGTCCGCGTCACCCGCATAGGAGGCGTTGACCGCGGCAGAGATCGCTGCGTTGAGCAGCGAAAACAGCCGATCCGAGACGCGTTCGTATTCCTGCCGGTCGTCGCCTTCAAAACCGAGGTCGTTCCACGAGCCCATGCCGCCGAACACCCAGGCGGATTGGGCGGCGGCCAGGATCTGCTGCGCATCGTGCGGAAGCTCCGGCGCGAGATCGTGGTGAAAGGTCTTGGCGAGCGGCGCCTCCACTGCGAGCAGGCCCAGTGCTTCCCGGAAAGCGTCGGCGAACGGCTCCAGCGTCCGGCGCCTGGCGAAAGCCTCGATCTCGACCAGCGTCTCGGCGAGATCGCGCTGCAACGCGCCGAGGTTCGTCTCCTGCCAGGCGAGATGGGGGCTATCGGCGATGATCCTCCCGTAGGTGATCTCCCAGATCTTCCGTTCGGGATCCTTCCGGTCGCCGAGCACCCATTTCCCCTGCCATTGATCGGAGACGTCGCGGTAGAGTGCCTCGATGATCCCTCGTCCGCCGCCGCCCGCGAAGCCCGCGGACATACGGTCCGAGATCAGGGGACGATCGACCGTGAAGTGATGCAGGCGCAGGCCACGAACACCCCCCGCTTGCAACGCCGCGATCCACTGCACGGGATCTTCCGCGAATGCACTCTCGCTTGGCGCGGCGACATCGCCGTGCAGCGTGACGAAGCGGACATGCTTGCAATAGACGAAGGCCGTCGAACCCGGCCAGAAATCCGGCCGCGCGCGGCCGCGCAGAATATCGTTGCCGAAGATGGTGAGCGCCGCGGCCTGGGCGATCGGATGTTGCACGCGTCGCTCCCCCGCGGCGGCTTGATCGACTTTCCCCCGAGAGATGGTGGGCGCAGTAGGACTCGAACCTACGACCCGCTGATTAAGAGTCAGCTG
>DATKMF010000149.1:0-2957 GCA_035542015.1 Candidatus Cybelea sp. | reverse complement strand
CATGGAGCGGCTGTTTCACCTGCTGCCGGAGGCCGTGCGCGAGCAGCATGGGGCGATCGACGTGCTGCTGACCACGGGCCGCGCCGATATCGACCGCGGCCGCGCCTGGAGTGCCCGGCTGATCGGCTGGATCTTCGGCTTTCCCCCGGCGGGCCGCGACCTCCCGACCACGGTGACGGTGATCGCCGAGCGCGGGCGCGAGATCTGGCACCGCGATTTCGGCGGCAACGGCATCTTCACCGTGCTGGAGCCGGCGCGGCGGCAAGGGACACCGGTCATCGTCGAGCGCTTCGGCCTCGTCACCTTCGACCTCGCCCTCGGCGAGGCCGAGGACGGCTTGAGCATGACCGTGGTCGGCATGCATGCCTTCGGCCTCGCGATGCCGCGCTGGCTCTGGCCGGTGCTGAAAGCGGTCGAGCGCGCCGAGGCCCGGCGCTTCGTCTTCGACATCGACATCCGCCTCGCCTGGGGGCGGCGGCTGATCCACTACCGCGGCTGGCTGGCGCCGGCTTAGGCCGAGACTACGCCCGCCTCGCGGAGGTCGGGCCGACTGGAGTCAAGCGGCAGCCGGGGGCTGCGCGGATGGGGCTTCGTTGGAGTTGACGGGGGCGCCGGTTTCGGTGGTCGCCTCGGCCTCGACGATCTCGACCAGCAGGTTGCGCGGACGAAGCATGTCCTGGACCTTCAGCACCAGAACCGAGCCCACCATGAGGAGGCCGGCGACGTTGGCGGCGATCAGCGAAAGCGACCCCACCAGCAGCCCGTAGGCGAGCCAGAGCACGGTGCCCGATGTCATCATGACATACATCACGAGCGAGACGTCGCGGGCCGAACGGCTGCGCCAGATGCGGAAGGCCTGCGGCAGATAGGCCGAGGTGGTGAGGCAGGCGGCGATGAGGCCGACCGCCTCGAACCAGGTGCTGTGAAGGGCGCTCACGACCGGGCTCCGCGCGCGGCGGCTCTAGTCTTTGCTGGTGCGGCAGCGGTCTTCGGATGCTCGCCTTTCGCCAGCTTCTCGATGCGATAGCGGCACATGGCGTCATCGACCGTGGACCAGGCACGGCGCGACCATTCCATCTTGGCCGCGGCGAAATCCTCGAACGGGCCGTGCCATTCCTCGCCGCCGCCGGCCGCGGGCTCGCTGAAGCTGGTGTCGCAATAGGGACCGCCGACCACCCAGTAGCAGGTCTCGCCGCCCTCCTCCTCGATGCGGAAGCGGGCATTGGCGTGGTCGACGCTCTCCCAGGCCCGCTTCTGCCAGGCCGCCTTGGCCGCGGCATAGTCGGTGAACGGGCCGATTCGCTCTTCCCTGCCGCCTTCCGCGATGCGGTCGAAATTGGTGTCGGTGTAATCGCCGCCGACTACCCAGTAACGCTTCATGATCCCCTTCGTCTCGTCTAACACAGGTCTTGCTTCGCGCCGTCTTGCTTCACCGGGGTTCGGATATCACCCCGAATTCGCACCGACGCCCCGCCCACTGCTGCATGCACGCGGATTCTAAGCTAGAATCCCGAGTCTCGGCAGTGCCCTCCGTCACAGACGAGGCATGCAGAAACGCGAACCCAGGCTGGCGACCATGGGCAGCTGGAGCCCAACCTGTTGAGATAGCCGGTCAAGATTAAGACTTGGTTGCCGTAATGGCGATTCACGGACAGCGGATTCACGGAAAACTGATCGAGGGAGGATGGATTGCAGAAGGGTATGCAGCCGGCGGACTACGCCAAACTCTACGAGCGCTTCCAGGCCAGCGTGTCGCGCTATGACTGCGGCAAGTATTGCGCACCGCTGAACGATGGCCAGCCGGTCTGCTGCACCACCAAGCATGCGATCCCGATCGTCGACAAGACCGAGTACGAGCTCTTGAAGTCGCGCACCGACCTCTGGTTTCCGTTCAAGATCACCAATGCCAGCGACCGCGAACTCTTGTCCGACCTGCACAAGGATTGCATGGCGGTGGAGTGCAAGGGGGCGCGCCATTGCGAGCGCGACAACCGCAGCTTCGCCTGCCGCGCCTTCCCCTTCTATCCCTACCTCACCCGCGAGGACGAGCTGATCGGCCTCGCCACCTATTGGACATTCGAGGACCGCTGCTGGCTGATGTCGAACTTCCAGGTGGTGGAGCGGGACTTCATCAAGGAGTTTATCATCGCCTATGAGATGGTGTTCGCGAAGGATCCGCATGAGCGCAAGGTGATGCGCCAGCAATCCGCCAACCACCGCCGGCAGTTCACCCGGCAGAACCGGGTGATCCCGCTGATCGGGCGCGACGGCGGCTTCTTCAAGGTGATGCCGCGGACGGCCGAGATCCGCCCCGCCAAGCTCACCGATTACAAGAAGGTCGGGCCTTACAAATCGGACGCCGCCTATCGCCGCGCGGTCAAGGAAGCCGGCGGCACGGTGACAGAGTCGACGGTGATGATCTGAGGCCGATGGACCTCGCCGCGTTCAAGCAGTCGCTGACCAAGGCGGCACCGCCCGATGGGCTGACGCCGGCCTTGCAGGCGCTCTGGTGGGATGCCAAGGGCGATTGGAACGCCGCGCATCACTGCGTCGACAGCGAGGAAGGCCGCGACGCCGCCCGCATCCACGCCTATCTCCACCGCAAGGAAGGCGACGCCGCCAATGCCGGCTACTGGTACGGCGCCGCCGGCGTCGTGCCGTTCCAGGGCAGCCTCGATCTCGAATGGAAGGAACTGGCGGAGGAGCGGTTGAAGAGCTGAGGCGATCGGTCGCAGCAGTCGCGTCACTGATCTTACGGGTACCTTCTGATAGATTGCCCACGGGCCTATTCAGCCGAAAGGCGCAAGATGATCCGCCGACTTACGTGCCGCCTCGCGATCATGTGGGCGCTCGTCTCGTCGGCTATGCCCGCAGCAGCGCAGCAAACGCCTGCCGAACGACTGCATGCGATTTGCTTAGCCACGCAGGATCCCGATGCGCGTATCGATGCGTGCTCT
>DATKMF010000148.1:0-54892 GCA_035542015.1 Candidatus Cybelea sp. | reverse complement strand
GACCGGCACCCATCCGGAATACCACTCGACCGAGATGTGGGATGCGATGAAGGCCTGGATCGACCGCGGCGGGCGGCTCATGTATCTCGGCGCCAACGGCTGGTACTGGCGCATCGCCTTCCATCCGACTCTGCCCGGCGTTTTCGAGCTCCGGCGCAGCGAGGACGGGATCCGCACCTGGGAATCCGAGCCCGGTGAGTACTACCACGGCTTCAACGGCGAATATGGCGGCCTTTGGCGCCGCATCGGCCGCGCGCCGAACGTGATCGGCGGCGTCGGCTTCATCGCCCAGGGCTTCGACCTCTCCTCCTACTATCGACGCGCGCCGGACGCCGACAGCCCGCGCGCCGCCTTCATCTTCGACGGTGTGAAGGACGAGATCATCGGCGATTTCGGCCTGATTGGCGGCGGCGCCGCGGGGATCGAGCTTGACTGCCTCAACACCGCCCTCGGCTCGCCGCCGAACATGCTGCGCCTGGCCTCCTCCGAGAACCACACGCCGATGATCATGCTGGTCAATGAGGAGTTCGGCGTGGTGCCACCCAATCTCGGCGGCGATTTGAACCAGCGCGTGAAGGCCGACCTCGCCTTCGGCGAAACGCCGGCCGGCGGCGCCATCTTCGCCACCGGCTCGATCGCCTGGTGCGGGTCACTCTCCCACAACCGGTATGACAACAACGTGTCGCGGATCACTTCGAACGTGCTCCGACGATTCCTGGACCCGAAGCCGTTCCCGACGGGTTAGACTGCGCAGTTCCAATCCGGAGGGCTGTCATGCGATGTCTCGCCGGCGCTGCTCTCTCTATCGCCGTCCTTGCGGCTTTCCCCTTGCGCGGGCGCGCGCAAGACGACTTCGACGTCGATCTCGCCCTGGTGCTGGTCGCCGACGCTTCCGGCAGCATGGATGACAAAGAGTTTGCACTGCAGCGCGAAGGGATCGCCGGTGCCATCTCGGACCCCGACGTGCTGGCGGCGATCAAGGGCGGCAAGTATGGGCGGATCGCTGTCACCCTGGTCGAATGGGGCACGCCGGGTGCGCCCGTCCAGGTGGTCGGCTGGCATCTCATCGGCGGCGAGGAACGGCAGAGGGACTTTGCCTGGGACGTGACCCGCGCCCCGCGCGCTCCCCAGAGCTGGAACGCGCTCGGCGACGGCATGGAGCTCGGCATCCAGCTGATCGAGAGCTGCCCGTGCCGGCCGGCCAGGAAGGTGATCGACGTCTCCGGCGACAATCCCGACAGCCGCAGCCAGACGCCGTCGGCGGCGGCTCGGGACCAGGCGGTGAAGGCTGGCATGACGGTCAACGGGCTCGCCATCCTCAACGATGACCGCAAGGGGCCGAGCGGCCAGCCCTGGCTGGTCGAGATCTATCAGCAGGAAGTGATCGGCGGTCCCAGCGCCTTCGTGATCCCGGCCCAGACCCGCGCCGATTTCGACCGCGCCCTCCGGCAGAAGCTGATTCAGGAGATCGCCAGTCGGTAGAACCTGTCGGCGCTAGTCCTTCTCCAGGCGCTTGCGAATCTCCAGCAGCTCGCGGCGGCGCTTTGCATCCACTTTGGGATAGGACATCTTCAGCCCCTCGAGCGTGTCCAGGATCACCTGGGAGACGATGAGCCGGGCATTCTTCTTGTCGTCGGCGGGCACGGCATACCAGGGCGAATCCTCGGTCGAGGTCTCGCGCAGGCATTCCTCATAGGCCTCCATGTATTTGTTCCAGTAGCTCCGCTCCTGAAGGTCGGCGCTGCTGAATTTCCAGTTCTTCTCCGCATCGTCGATCCGCGCCAGGAAACGCTTACGCTGCTCGTCCTTCGAGAGGTGGAGGAAGAACTTCACGATGCGGGTGCCGTTGCGGTGAAGGTGGCGTTCCAGGCCGGTGATCGACTGGAAGCGCTCGTTCCAGAGCTTGTCGCTGTGTCGCGGCAGATCGGGCAGGCCTTCGCTCGCCAGGATCTCCTTGTGCACCCGGACGATCAGCACCTCCTCGTAATAGGAGCGATTGAAGATGCCGATCCTGCCCCGCTCCGGAAGATCGCGCGTGGTGCGCCACAGGAAGTCGTGCTGCAGTTCGGTGGCGCTCGGATGCTTGAAGCTGAACACCTGGCAACCCTGCGGGTTGACGCCGGACATCACGTGGGCGATGGCGCCGTCCTTGCCGGCGGCATCCATGGCCTGGAAGATCAGCAGCACGGCATAGCTGTCGGAGGCATAGAGCCGGCGCTGCAGGTCGCTGAGGCGCTCCACATGCTGCTTCAGCTGCGCCTTGTAGTCCTCCTTCGAATCGTAGACCGGCTTCACCTGGGTTGGGCGCTTCTCGAGGTTGAGCTTCTCGCCTTCCCGGATGCGGTAGTCTTCGGTGTCGATCTTCATGACGGAATCCCAGTTGCTGCCACTTCCGTTCCAGAGGTAGCGCAGTCCGAGCCGGGATAGAAGCCGATCAGATGCCGCCGAGCGCCGCCCGGCGCTGCTCCAGGAAGCGCCGGAGCGCCGGATCCGCCTCGAGGCCGATCGCCAGCGCATAGGCGTTGTCCGCGCGCTCGCGGTCGCCGAGCCGGCCCAGAAGCGCCGCCCTTGCCGCCCAATAGGGCTGGTATTCGACGATTCTCTTGTCCTCGCCGATGGCATCGAGCGCCGCCAGTCCCGCCGCGGCACCCTCTGCCTCGGCGAGTGCCACCGCCCGGTTGACGGCGACGACCGGCGATCCGGTGAGACCGAGCAGCGCGTCATAGAGGGCGACGATCGCCGGCCAGTCCGAGCTTCCGCTGGTCCGCCTTATGGCGTGCGCGGATTGCACCGCGGCCTCCAGTTGATAGCGGGCGATCTGATTGCGCGCCCGGGCCCGATGCAGCAGCGCATCCGCCTCCTCGACCATGCCGAGGTCCCAGCGGCGCATGTCCTGATCGGCCAGCGGCACGAACTCGCCGGCATCGTTGCGCCGCGCGGTGCGACGCGCTTCGGCATGCAGCATCAGCGAAAGCAGGCCCAGCGCCTCCGCCTCCTCGCCGAGCAGCTCCACCACCAGGCGCCCGAGCCAGATCGCCTCGCCGGCGAGATCGCGGCGCTTCACATCGGCCCCGGCCGGATCCGACCAGCCTTCGGCGAAAGCGGCGTAGATCGCATCGAGCACCGCGGCGAGGCGCTCCGGCAGGTCGGCGCGGTCGGGGATGCGGAAGGGGATACCGGCTTCGCGGATCTTCGCCTTGGCGCGCACCAGACGCTGGCGCATGGCGGCGGGCGCGACCAGAAAGGCGGAGGCGATCGTGGAGCCGTCGAAGCCGAGCACGCATTGCAGGATCAGCGGCGCGCGGAGAGCTGCCTCGATCGCCGGATGCGCGCAGGCGAACATCAAGGCAAGACGGCGATCGGGAATCTCGGCGGGATGTTCGGCGGCGGCTTCCAGCTCTTCCGCGATCAGCTGCAGATGCGGCTCGCCCTCGGCGGCGCTCTTCCGGCGCCGCGCCGCATCGATCGCCTTTCGGCGCGCGGCGGTCAGGAGCCAGGCCTCCGGCTGGCGCGGCACGCCGGTCTTCGGCCATTGCGCGAGGGCACTGGCGAAGGCCTCGGCCAGCGCGTCCTCGGCCGCGGCAAGATCACGGGTGCGAGCCGCCAGCAGGGCGACCAGCTTGCCATAGCCGCGCCGCGCCGCCGTTTCAGCGGCGGCGCGGGCTTCCTTTGCGCGGTCCGCCTGATTCAAGAAGCCTGCATCGCCCAGATGGGACGCACCTCGACGGTGCCATAGGAGGCGGCCGGGCAGCGGGCCGCCCAGGCGAGCGCGGCGTCGAGATCCTCGGCCTCGATCATGTAATAGCCGCCCAGCTGCTCGCGGGTCTCGGCATAGGGCCCGTTGAGCACCTGGGTCTTGCCATTGGCGGTCTTCACCGAGGTCGCCACGTTGGTGGGCTGCAGCCGGTCGCCGCCGAGATAGGCACCGGCCTTCTTCAGCGCCTCGGTATAGGCCAGATAAGGTGCCGACATCTGGGTCGGCCCGACTTCCTTCGCCATCTGCGCACCCTTCGCCTCGTCCACGTAGATCAGCAGGATGTATTTCATGGTTTCGATCCTTCCGTCAGCGTCGGGCACCATGCTCCGACAAAAGCGTGACGTTCGGAAGTTGCCGGTTTCGACAGGGCTGACGCCGAGATCTCAGTGATGCTCCGCTGCCCGGGCCCGATGGGCCGCCGCCTTGGCGCGGTTGCCGCAGAGCGCCATGCTGCACCAGCGCCGCGAATGCGCCTTGGTCCGATCCAGGAACCAGAGCGTGCAGCCGGCGCCCGCGCAATGACGGATCAGACGGAAATCGGCGTGACAGACCAGATCGGCGATCGCCGCCGCGATCGGTTGCAGCAACTCCTCGGCGGTCTCCCAGCGGCGCAGGCGTTGCAGGGCGAGGCCGCTCTCTGACGCCGATACCTTCGCATAGCTTGTGTCACCGGCAAGCAGCAGGTTAAGGGGTCCAAGCTCGCTCTCGGCCGCAGGCGGCAGCACCGATCCGGCACGGCGCCGGACGAAGCCGCGAAGCCATTCCCGCACTGCACGGGCGCCGGTTGCGACGGTGTCGAGCTCGGCCCGCGCGGCGCGGTCGTTGCGAAACCGGGCAGAGGTCTCGGCGTCGATCAGGCCGGCCCGGGCGAGCCAGTCCAGCAGGTCGCTTCCCGTGACCAGCCAGTCCACTTCATCGACGGCCGGCCGGGCCCGGCTGTTGATGAAGTCCAGCGCCGGATGGTCGGCCAGGAACAGCGGGTCCGGGCGGGCTTCGGCGGAAATCGGCTGGTCAGGTTCCGGATGCATGGCGCCTCTGGAGAGGAAGGTAACCTCTAAAATGTAACTTGAAAAGTTACGATGTGCCAATAACCTATAATATGTCAATTTACTGGTTATGCACAAGGAGCGCTTCATGACCCACCACCGCACCGTCCAAGTCGGCGATCACCGCGTCTTCTATCGTGAGGCCGGCGATCCGGAATCGCCGACCCTGCTTCTGCTCCATGGCTTTCCGACCTCTTCCCACATGTTCCGGAACTTGATCCCGCGCCTCGCCGACCGTTTCCATGTCGTCGCCCCGGACCTGCCCGGCTTCGGCTTCACCCAATCGCCCGGCCGCGACTCGTTCCGCTACACCTTCGACAGTCTCGCGAAGGTGATCGAGGGCTTCACCGAGGCCCTAGGCCTGAAGCGCTATGGCATCTACGTCTTCGACTATGGGGCGCCGGTCGGATTCCGCCTGGCACTGGCGCATCCGGATCGCGTCGCGGCGATCGTCTCCCAGAACGGCAATGCCTATGTCGAAGGATTGAGCGAGGGCTGGAATCCGATCCAGGCCTATTGGCGCGAGCCGAGCGAAGCCAATCGAGCCGCGTTGCGCCAGTTCCTGACGCTGGACGCCACCAAGTGGCAATACACACATGGGGTCGCCGACGAGACCCGGGTCGCACCGGAATCCTACACGCTCGATTCCGCCCTGATGGCGCGGCCGGGCAATGACGAGATTCAGCTCGATCTCTTCCTCGACTATGCCAGCAACGTGGCGCTCTATCCGAAATTCCAGGCCTATTTCCGCGAGCGCAAGCCGCCTCTCCTCGCCGCCTGGGGCAACCGCGACCCCTTCTTCCTGCCGCCGGGTGCCGAAGCCTTCCGGCGCGACAATCCGAACGCCGAGCTGCGCTTCTTCGAGACCGGTCATTTCGCGCTCGAGACTCATGCCGCCGAGATCGCGGAAGCCATGCGAAACTTCCTGGGCAAGGTGACGTTCTGAGGCGCTATCGTCGCCCCTTCGATTGAACTCTGGGAGCAATCCATGGGCAGCTGGCCTGACCGCCGCATCCTCGATCTCTTCGGGATCGAACTGCCGATCATCCAGGCGCCCATGGCAGGCTCGACCACGCCGGAGATGGTGATCGCCGTGAGCGAAGCCGGAGGTCTCGGCTCGCTCCCCTGCGCGCAATACGACCTCGCCCAGGCCAGGGCGGCGCTCGAGCAAGTCAAAGCCGGCACGTCGCGGCCCTGCAACGTCAACTTCTTCTGCCACCGGGTGCCGGCGCCGGATCCGGCGCGCGAGCAGGCGTGGCGCCAACACCTGGCGCCGCTCTATCGCGAGCAGGGGCTCGACCCCGCGATGCCGCTGAAGCCCGGCGGCCGCACACCGTTCGATGCCGCGTTCTGCGGGCTGGTCGAGGAATATCGGCCCTCAGTCGTCAGCTTCCATTTCGGCCTGCCCGAGCTCGCGCTGCTCGATCGCGTGAAGGCGACCGGCGCCAAGGTGATCGGTTCCGCGACCACGGTCCGCGAGGCACGCTGGCTCGAGGAGCGCGGCTGCGATGCCGTGATCGCCATGGGCTATGAGGCGGGCGGCCATCGCGGCAACTTCCTCGGCCACGCGGAACAAGGCGATCCCAATGCCGACATGGTGCAACAGGTCGGCAGCTTCGCCCTCATCCCGCAGGTGGTCGATGCGGTGAAGGTGCCGGTGATCGCGGCGGGCGGCATCGCCGATGCGCGCGGCATCGTCGCCGCCTTCGCGCTCGGTGCCGCCGCCGTGCAGATCGGCACCGCCTATCTCTTCAGCCCCGAGGCGAAGATCGCACCCTTCTATCGTGCGGCGCTCAAATCCGCGACCGATGACGCGACAGTGGTCACCAATCTTTTCACCGGCCGGCCGGCGCGCGGCATCGTCAACCGCGTGATGCGCGAAGTGGGCCCGATGTCGCCCGATGCGCCGGCTTTTCCGCTCGCCGGCGGCGCGCTCGCACCGCTGCGCGCCAAGGCCGAGGCTGCGGGCTCCGGCGACTTCACCAATCTCTGGGCCGGGCAGGCGGCGGCACTGGCGCGCGAGCTGCCGTCCGGCGAGATCACCCGGCGGCTCGCCGAGGAAGCGCTGGCGAAGCTCTAGCCGACTCGTTCGATCAGCGCCCGCGCTGCGGCGGGGTTGCGGACCTTGGCGCCGGAGATGACGTAGACGAAGGCATCGCCGCGCCTGGCCCAGGTCTTCGCCTGCTTGGCCCAGCTTTCGAGCGCGGCCTTCTTGTAGCCGGTCTCCACGTCTTCCTGCGTGCCCATCAGCCGCGCATAGGCGAAGTCCGTCGTGGACTGGTCGATCTCCGGAAATTCGGAATCGCCGGCGTAGACGATCGCCACTTCGTGCTCGCGCGCAAGGTCGTAGAAGGCCTCGGTCTTGAAGCTCTCATGCCGCACCTCGACCGCGTGACGCAGCCTCAGGCCTTTGACCTCGCGGGGCAGCAGCTTCAGAAAGGCGCCGAAGTCCTCGGCGTCGAACTTCTTAGTTCCCATGAACTGCCAGTTGATCGGGCCGAGCCTGTCCTTGAGCTCCGCGAGCCCCTGTCCGACGAAACGGGCAACCGACTCGCCCGCCTCGGCGAGCACCCGGCGGTTGGTGCAGAAGCGGGAGCCTTTGATGGCGAAGACGAAGCCGTCCGGCGTCTCCTCCCGCCACTTCGACCAGCTCGCCGGCTTGAAGGTCGAATAGTAGGTGCCGTTGATCTCGATCGACGTCAGCTTACGGCTGGCAAATTCCAGCTCGCGCTTCTGCGGGTGTCCCTTCGGATAGAAGACGCCGCGCCAGGGTTCGAAAGTCCATCCGCCGATGCCGATGCGAATCTTACCCGCCATGCGTCCCTCTCCCGTCGTCCGTGGATCTCGATGGGCGGGATACTAGGGCGGCAACGCCGCCGTTTGAACCCTCGTTGGATTCGGAAGAAGAATGCGCCGGCCCGGTCCCAGGGGAGGTCCGGGCCGGCGCGGAGGGACGTCTAGATGTGGTTGAGGCCTTGCTCGACCGCCACGTAGACGCTCGGGTGTGCCGTGCTCTGATAGACGTCGTAGGTATGCGCGGTGCCGGTCAGCGGATCGGTGAAGCTCCCGCTGGTGACGACGGCGCCGACATTCGTCAGATGGACATTGTCGTGGTTGGAAGCACCCGACCCCGCGGTATCGCCGACCACGAACAGACTGATCGTATGACCGCCGATCGAGCCGGCATTGAGGCCGGTCGCGACGTCGCTGGCGTTGATCGCCAGCGTGTTCTGGTTGGCGGCGCCGGACCGGTCGTTGCCCTCGCCGAGATCCATCATCTCGATGCCGAGGAACTTACCGGCATCGAAGGTGATCGCGTTGCCGCCGCTGCCCACGACCAGCCGGTCGAAGCCGGAACCGCCGTCATAGGTGCTGCCGCTCCCGAAGATCAGCGCATCGTCGCCGCCGTTGCCGAAGATGTGGTCGCTGCCGCCGCCACCGCCGATAACGTCGTTGCCGCTGCCGCCTTTCAGCGTCTCGTTCGAGGAGTCGCCGACGATGATGTCGTTGTGGGCATCGGCGCTGCGGTCGATGGTCGTACCGGTGAAATAGGTCACCGAGACGGCTCCGGTGTCGGTCTTGGAGGAGTCCGACACCGTGTAGGTGAATGACGTGCTGTCGCCGTTGCCGAGGAAGGTCGGGTCGAACTTGCTGCCGGTCTCGTCCACATCGATGGTGACCGCGCCACCCGAGTGCGAGAGCGAGTCGAAATAGCCGGCGTTGCCGCCGGCGCTGACGCCGGTGATCGAAAGCACGGACGGGTTGCTGTGCACGTCGGTGTCGTTCGTGGTCAGCAGCGCGTCGGGCACCGTGAAGGGGAACGCTTGCGTGGTGTAGATGAAGTCGTCGTTGGCGACGGGCGCCACGTCCGTCACGCCGATCGTGAAGGTCTGGCTCGAGCTGGCACCGTGCGGATCGGTCGCCTGCACGGTGATGCTGTAGCTGTGGCCGGGCGCCGACTCGTAGTCGATCAGGCTGGCGTTCGCCACGGTCACGACGCCGGTATTGGCGTCGATCTTGAAGGCGCCGCCCGCGCTGTCGGTGAGGCTGTAGGTGACCGTCGCGTCGTCCGCGTCGGTCGCATGCGCGGTGATGCCCACGGTCGCACCGTTCGACACGTTCTCGGCAACCGTGTTGGTCGCCGCGTTGGTGTCGGTCGGCTTCGCGGGCGGGTTGTTGAGGTCGATCTTCAGGAAGGCAGTGGAATGGTCGCCGTCGCCGTCCTGGATCGTGTAGGACACCTGGAACGGCGTGCCGTCCGCGTTGCTGGCCGGCGGCGTATAGGTGTAGGTGCCGTCGTCCTTGATATCGAGAGACCCGCGACCGGCGCCCAGATCGATGATGAACTCGTGATGGCTCACGTCGAAGGTATGGGTGGTGCCGTTGTAGGCCACGGAAAACAGCTTGCCGCTGCCATAGCCGTCGGCACCCGCGACGTCGTTGGCCGTCACGTCGCCGGTGATCGGCGTGGGTGTCGGCGGAGTCAGGAACTGGTTCAGCGTGTTGCTCACGCCGGACACGTCGGTGCCGTTCAAGACCAGCACGTTATCTTCCTGCCCGATCGGCGCCTGGGTGTCGGTGTTTGGATAGGAGATCGGGTTGAGCTCGCCGATCTGGAAGGGGAAGATCGCGCCGACACCGACAGCATAGGTATCGGCAATGCCGTTGGCGTTGACGAAATTCTCCCACTCGCCCACCGAAACGTTGGATCCGGCACCGTCGTTGGTGATCCCCGGGTCGCTGTGGGGCTCGTTCGGGTTGCCGTCCGAGAAGAAGTAGACCAGCGTCTGATCGCTCTGCCCGGCCGGCCGCGGCGAAGAGCCGTAGGCGTTCATCGCTTCAGTCAGGGCACCATCATAGTCGGTCTTGCCGCCGCCCGTGAAGTTTGCGTCGTTCGCGAGGAAGGTGAGCGCGTCGGCCCGCGTCATCCAGACGGTGTGGCCGCTGTTGTCGTCGAAGAGGACGATCTGGACGTTCTGGATCTGGGTATGCGTCTGCAGCATCTGCTGCATGGCGTAGCGCTCCAGCCCCACCCCGTTGTCGGGGAGGCCGGGCACCGACCAATGCTGGGCATACATGCTACCGGAGACATCGACGATGAACTGCACGTCCGCGGTGGGCGCGTTGGGAACGGTCATCGTGATCGCGTCGTTCTTGGCGGTCGGCACGTCGTCCTTGATGTTGACCTGGACCGTGTCGATGGTGGTGTTGCCGTGCGCGTCCTGGACCTTGATGTCGAAGGTTTCCTGGGCCGCGATGACCTGGGGTCCGTCGTTCAGCGGGCCGAACAGCTCGTTGCTGGTCAGCGTGTAGACGAACTTGCCGTCGGCATCGACGTGCAGCTGGCCATGGCTGCCGGTCTGATCGAACCCGTCGACAACGGTGACGCCGGGGTCAAGCAACAGCTGTCCGGTCTGGGTCTCGTCGGGCGATGCCGGGTGGGAGCCGGTGACGGTGCCGGGCGCCAGGTCGTCGCCGGTCTGGAGCTTGTCGAGCGCCGCCTCATCCACGGTGACGATCTCGCAATCGCTGTTCGGCGCCACCTTGGTGACGGTGACGTCGAGCGTGGTGGTCGAGAAATCGCCGTCGCCGTCCTCGACGGTGTAGACGAACTGGTCCACCAGCGCCCCGGACGGCAGGTCGGAATTGACCTTGGCGTCGTAGGTGTAGCTGCCGTCTGCATGCAGGTGCAGCGTGCCGTATTGGCCGTCCAGGCTGTCGAGATTGCCCGAGACCGGCGCGCTGGTGTCGCTCCCGGTGGCGACGCCGACCACGGCGCCGGTGAGCGCGAAACCGTCGGCGCCGGAAACGTCGTTGGTCACAACGTTGCCGCTGGTCTCGTCGCCGGAATTGACGGCGTTGGTGTCGGGGTTGGCGGTCGGCCTGTCGTCGATGATCGTGATCTTCAGCGCGCCGTCGCCGGTGCTGCCATCGATGTCGGTCACCTTGATGTCGAAGCTGACCGAGCTCGGATCGGTGAGGGTGTTGTCGGTGAGAGTATAGGTGTAGCTGAGCTCGCCGGTCGCCTCGTTGTAGCCGGTCAGGGTGAGCTCGCCGCCATTGGCATCGGTGTAGGTGACGGGCGAGCCGCTGAGCCCGTTGAGATCCGCGAGGGTGAGCGCGGTGTTCCCGTCCACCTGCAGGGTCGAGACGCCGTCCGGTGCCGCGACGGTGACAATGCCGGTGGTGTGCTCGGAGGGATCGCTGTCGTTGGTGCCGTCATGGTCGGCGATCTCGCCGGAGCCCGCAGGCTCGGTGCCGCGGATCGGCAGACCCGCTTCGTAGACCGTCGTCTCGCCGCGGTCGTCGGGCGGCGTGACGGTCACGCCGGCATTGCCGATATGGATGGTGAGGGTCGTCGAGCTCTTGTCGCCGTCGCCGTCGGTCAGCGTGTAGGTGAAGACGTCATCGACGCCACCGGGCGTGTGGGCGTTGCGGGTGTAGGTGTAGTGACCGTCGGCATCGAGCGTCAGGGTGCCGTAATTGCCGTCGATCTTATCGCCGACATTGCCGTCGGTGTCGCCGCCCGGCGTGCCGGACACGACGCCGGTGACCGACGCGCCGTCGGCGCCCTGCCAGTCGTGCCCGGTCCATGGCGAGTCGGTGCCGGCGCCGGTGATGACGTTGCCGCATTCCGGCCCGTAGGTTCCGGCGGCGACCGTGTCGCAGTCGGCGTGAGCGACCGGGACGTCGTCGTTGACCTGGATATGGATCGTCGCCGGCACGAAATCACCGTCGTCGTCGAAGGCGGTGACACCGAAGTCGATGAGGATGTTGTTCTCGGGGTCGAGGGTCGTCAGCGCATTGACGCCGGCCTCGTTGAACACGAGATCGCTGGGATGGTCGAGCGGACCATCCAGCTGGAACTTGAACTCGCCGGTGTCCTGGTCGAGGGTGAGACAGAAGATCGGGATGCCGGTCACCTTGCCCGCGCCGGCGCCCTCGCCTTCGCTCTCGGCCGGCGCGCCGATGCCGACCAGCAGATGGTCCGGCCCGACCGAAAGCACGACCAGCGTCTGGCCACCCGAGGTCAGTGTGCCGCCGTTGAATGGGAAATCCTCGCCGACCGTGTAGTTCGAGGTATCGAGCACGAAGGCATGCTTGTCTGAAGGCTCGAAGCCGGGATTGTCCGACTGCGCGGGACCGTCAGCGCCGAAATTGACGTCGATCTGCCCGGTGACGCAGGTCGAGCCGATGGTGTCGCCTTGGGTGTGATCCTTGTCGTGGTTCCCGTGCTTCAGCCAATCCTCGTCGACCAGGCCCATGTCGTAGCTGTCGGTAGTCGAGCCGCCACCGCTCGAGCCCGTCACCGTCACGCCACCACCGGGATTCTCGTTGTGATAGACCACGTCGGTGAGGAGCGGCACGTCGTCATGCCAGGAGACATCGAACTTGCCGTCGAGCGAGGGCGGCGTGGGCCCGCTCGGCTGTTCCGGGTTTGGCGCGGGGCCGTCATAGACCGTGAAGTCGACGCCGAACTGCACCGAATCGCGGCCGGCGTCGCCCGTGTCCCCCGTCGGGTGGTCGATGCGGTTGATCATGTAGGTGTCGATCTGGAACTCGCCGTTCGGCAGCTGCTCGACATGCACGACGGCGACCAGCGCGTTGTCGGCATCGTCGCGGCGGATGAAGAGCGTATGGCCGCCGTCGGCCGGCGGCTGCTCGACGTAGAGCGGGGCACCATTCGAGGTGATCCCGGGCTCGACTCCGGTCAGCACCAGGTCGCCGGTCGCGCCGGTGAAGTGGGCGTCGACAATGACGCTGACCTTGGTCTGCGCGAGATAGGCGTCGAAGTTGGTGTCGGTGGCGCCGGTGCCCCGGAAATCGGCCCAGCCGGGGAAGAGCGGGTTGCCCGGGTTCTCGACCGCGTCCTTGTATTGGGTGAGGAAGTTTCCGAAGTCGCCCAGGGGGGCCTGCTCCGCCGGGTCGCGCAGGAACTGCTCGTCGAAGAAGCCAGAGACCGGGCCGATGGAGAAGCCGAAGATCGGGCTGACAGTCCCCGCGATTTCCTGCCGGATGCTGTTGTCGATCAGGCCGTATTGCAGCGCGGTGCCGTCCAGTGCACCGACCGCGCCGAATCCCGCAAGCCCGGCACCGGCGCCGAAGTCGGTGAGGATCGCGCCGGTGTTGTCGGCACCCTGACCGGCGTTGGCCGCACCGGGGCCGGCGGCGGTCTGGATGTCCGCGGTGGGATCGGTGCTGGCGAGCACGGTCGCGATGTCGATGGGCTTGCCGTCGGAGCTGTCGATCGTCACCGGATGCTGCGGATCGTTCGAAGCCGCGATGTAACCCTGCAGGATGATGGTGACGTCGCCGACCTTGATCGCGAGGTTGCCGTTGCCTTCCTTGGCTTCCAGGGTGGCGTGCGAATCGAACGGGGCCGGGAGATCGACGATGTCTCCGGCCGCCACCGGGACCCGCACGACTTGCGGCCCGGTGCCGCCCTGAGGCAGCTGGAAGTGGATGGTCTGGTCCGGCTGGGCGGCCGGAGCCTGCGCCGGCGCGTTGCCCGGCGTCGTCGCCTCGGCAAGCTGCTCGGCGCCAAAGACGCCGTCAGAGGCATGGTCATGGTCAAAATAGCTATCTCCGGACCGCTCGCCGGCGCTCGCCGCCATATCGTCCGCGTGGCTGTTCGGAAGGCTGGAATCGTTGGCCATGGTTCCCTCTCCAAGGTGCCCCGGACGGGAAATGAAGGGAGCCGGATGACTCGGCCTCAGGTCCGTCTGCGCAGAATGCAATCTTGTGTGAGGCCATTTCCCAGTTGGAGAGGGGCAAATGGTTAAAGCCATACACGCCAGTGTGTATCGGGCAAAATTCCCGAAAATTTTCTCGAAACACCAGCTTTTACGACGCCGCCGTTGTGAGGCTGGCCTCGGGGCCAACACAAAATGGGGCGAGTCGGCAACTGCCGTTTATCTAGCTGTCACCGGTCAGAATCAGGTCGGCCGCCTTCTCGCCAACCATGATCGCGGGAGCGTTGATGTTCCCCGAGGTGACGGCGGGGAAAATCGAGGCATCCGCCACCCGAAGCCCACCGATCCCATGCACTCTGAGCCGGTGATCGACCACGGCGATTTGGGAATCAGGGCCCATGGCGCAGCTGCCACAGGGGTGGAAGACCGAATAGGCACGACTGCGGATATCGGCGATCAGCACCTCGTCGGACTGCGCCTTGGCGCCAGGCTTGAGCTCGGTCTCGATCACGCCGGCGAGGGTCGGCGTGGCCGCGAGCTGGCGCAGGAAGCGCGCGCCCGCCAGTAGCTCGGCGATGTCGTCCGGATGGGAGAGATAGTTCGGCACGATCGTCGGCGCGGCGGCGGGATCGGCGGAGTGGATGGCGAGATGTCCGCGACTCTTCGGCCGGCAGGGTGAAACGCTGGTGACGAAGCCGGGAAACGGATCGGGATGCATGAGAGGGCGAATGCCCGGCGGCGTGCGCTCATAGGAGAGCGGCGAGAAATAGAGTTGGATATCGGGTCGGGCTAGATCGGCCCGGGAACGGATGAAGCCGCCGCCCTGGTTGACGCTGAGCGAAAGCGGCCCGCCGCGCGTCAGCAGATAGCGCAGGGCGGCGCGCACCTTGCCCCACCAGGGATAGAGATCGTTGTTGAGGCTCGGTCGCTTCGCCCGATAGACGTGATCGTAGCAAAGATGGTCCTGGAGATTCTGCCCGACCGCCGGACTGTCTTCGACGACGGCGATGCCGTGCGCCTTCAGCAGCTCTGCGGGGCCGACGCCGGAGAGCTGCAGCAGTTGCGGTGAGTTGATGGCGCCACCGGAGAGGATGACTTCGCGACGGGCGCGCACCTCGATCACCCGGCGGCCATAGCGATAGGCGACACCAACCGCGCGCTTGCCCTCGAACAGAATCCGCGTCGCCAGCGCATTGGTGCGGACCGCGAGATTGGGCCGCCACAGCGCCGGCCAGAGATAGGCGCGGGCGGAAGAGAGGCGAAAGCCGTTGCGCGTGGTGATCTGGTAGGTGCCGACGCCTTCCTGGGTGGCGCCGTTCAAGTCGGGATTGAAGGCGAGCCCCGCCTCCTGTCCGGCCTCGACGAAGACGGCGGTCAGCGGATGGGCGGTCTTCGAGATCTCGGTCACGTGCAACGGCCCGCCGACGCCGTGATAGAGACTTTCACCCAGCGCGTGGTCTTCCATCCGACGATAGACCGGCAGCACGTCGCGCCAGCCCCAACCGGGGTTGCCGGCCTTCTCCCAGTCGTCGAAATCCTCCGCCTGGCCGCGGACATAGACCATGGCGTTGATCGAGCTCGAACCGCCGATCACCTTGCCCCGCGGCCAATAGCTCGGGCGACCGCCGAGGCCCGGATCGGGAGCGGTCTGGTATTTCCAATTGTAGCGGCCGTCATAGAAGGTCTTGCCGTAGCCGATCGGCACCTGAATCCAAAAGCGATGATCCCAGGGGCCGGCTTCCAGCAACAAGACCTTGTGTCCTCGATCGGCGCTCAGGCGATTGGCGAGGACGCAGCCCGCCGAGCCGGCGCCAACGACGATGTAGTCGAAAATGTCCAAGCTTCCCCCGCGATTGAAGCCCGCAAGATTGAACCCCGCTGGCAATTGCTGCTAGACCGGCTTCGATTTTAAGCATTTTGGGGTCGGGGGGACTATGAAGATCAAGAAGCTGGAGACCTTCACCAACCAGTATGTCGGCTTTGTGAAGGTCACGGCCGATGACGGGCATGAAGGCTGGGGCCAGGTTTCCAACTACAATTCCGACATCACCTGCGAGATCTTCCATCGCCAGGTTGCGCGCTATGCGCTCGGCGCCGATGCCGACGACATTGCGGCGCTCATCACGCTGATCCCCGAACGCGAGCACAAGTTCCCGGGCTCCTATCTGATGCGCGCGCTGACCGGGCTCGACACCGCGCTCTGGGACTTGAAGGGCAAGCGCGCCGGCAAGAGCGTCTGCGCGTTGCTCGGCGGCAAGCCGCGCCCGTTTCCGGTCTACGCCTCCAGCATGAAGCGCGGCGAGATCACGCCGGAGGCGGAGGCCGAACGGCTGAAGCGGCTCCAGGGCGAGTTCGGCTACAAGGCCTTCAAGTTCCGCGTCGGCAAGGAATGCGGACATGACGAGGACGAGTGGCCCGGCCGCACCGATGCGATCGTGCCCCAAGTGCGCGCGGCGCTCGGCGATGAGGCGATCCTGCTGGTCGACGGCAACAGCGGCTACACACCGAAGAAGGCGATCGAGGTCGGGCACATGCTGCAGGACCACGGGGTCGTGCATTTCGAGGAGCCTTGTCCCTATTGGGAATATCACTGGACCAAGCAAGTCAAAGAGGCGCTCGATCTCGACGTGACCGGCGGCGAGCAGGATTGCGATCTCGCCCTCTGGCGCTTCGCCATCGACATGCGCGCGGTCGATGTGGTGCAGCCCGATGTCTGCTACCTCGGCGGCATCTGTCGCACCCTGAAGGTGGTCGAGATGGCCAAGGCGGCCGGCCTGCCGGTGACGCCGCATTCGGCCAATCTCTCGCTGGTCACCGTCTTCACGCTGCACCTCATGGGCGCCATCGACAATGCCGGCCCCTATGTCGAGTTCTCGATCGAGGGAGAGGACTATTATCCTTGGCAGGATGGGCTCTTCACCCCGGCCCTCCTCGCCGAGGGCGGCAAGGTGCAGATCCCGGAGGGACCCGGCTGGGGCGTCGAGATCAGCCCGGACTGGCTCGCCAAGGCGCGCTATCAGAAGAGCGAGCTCTCCTAGAGTCGGACACCGCCCGATTTGCCAGGCAGTTTCGCTCTTCAGCCTTTGCTCTTAATCAAATCATAAGGGCTCGTCGCCATACTCGGGTGATCAGTCCCTGCGCCGGGTGCGTTCCCGAATCAGCCGGCAGGGATCCGGTTCCTGGGCATTGAGAAAGAATTCCATGCCGTCCGGCGGCATAAGATCCCTGCGACACGAGCGTGAGTCAGCGCCGGCTCTGTTGGAGACGCTGCTCAGCATCACCGCGCGGATCGACGGCTTCCTTTATCGCTGCCGCAACGACCGGAACTATTCGATGATCCACCTGACCGAAGGGGTCGAGCGGATCATCGGCTATCCCGCCAGCGACTTCATCGAGAATGCGGCCCGCAGCTTCTCCCAAGTGATCCATCCGGGCGATCTCGCCATGGTCTATCGCGAGGTGGATCGCGCGCTGGAATCGCAAACCAGCTGGGACCTCGACTACCGCATGCAGCGGAGCGACGGGACGTCGCTCTGGGTCCATGAGATCGGCGCGGGCGTGTTCTCCCAAACAGGTGCGCTGCTCTACCTCGAAGGCTTCGTGATCGACATCGCCGGACGCAAGCGGGCGGAAGCGGCGCTGTTCGAGACCCAGCAACAGTTGCTGGAATCGAACGCGGCACTGCAGCAGTCGCTGGCCGACCGCGAGGCGGCGCTGGCGATGATGGAGACGGCGAACCGCGCGAAGTCCGGGTTTCTCAGCATCATGACCCATGAGCTCCGCACGCCGCTCAACGCCATCATCGGCTTCTCCGACCTGATCGGCCGCGAGACCTTCGGCCGGCTGGAGAACGAGCGCTACCGCGAATATGTCGTCGAGATCAACCAGGCCGGGACCAACCTGCTCACCATCATCAACAATATCCTGGATCTCACCCGCCTCACCTCCGGCCAGCACAGCATGGACCTGGAGCCGTTGACCTTGCCGCAGGTCTTCCAGCCGGCGACGAAGGACTTGAAGGCCGCCGCGGCCGCCAAGGGCATCGCGCTTCATGTTGCTTCGGAAGCGGCGCCCTGCCGCTTTCTCGGGGATCGCGGCTCGGTCGTGCGCGTGTTGACCAATCTGATCGACAACGCCGTGAAGTTCACGCCGAGCGGCGGGACCGTGGTTTGCGGCCTCGAGCACCGTCCTGACGAGGGGAAGGTGGTCATCCTGGTCAAGGACAGCGGCCCGGGCATCCCCGACGACCGCATCTCCGATCTCGCCCGGCCGTTCTCCCAGCTCTCCAGCGCCTATACGAGAAGCACCGGGGGAATCGGTCTGGGCCTCGCCATCGCGAAGGCGCTGACCGAAGCCATGGGCGGCAGCATCGAGTTCTCCAGCCGGGTCGCTGGGGGCACGACGGTCGGCGTCCTGCTACCGGAAACCGCCTAAAACTCTCACGGACAATTTATCGCGGTTGCGCCGGATTCCGGATGCGGGAACGTATCACGGCGAGCAGAATCCCGTTTAGAGCAACCGACAGCAGGTCATGCCCGCCCGTTTCGCCCGTACTAGGTTGGCCATTGCCGCCTTGAGCCTGTTCAGCCTCAGCGCCTGCGCTGTCGAGGCGCCGACCGGGCCGAGCGTTCCGGTCATGCCGGGAGACAACAAGACCCTCTCGCAGTTCGAGCAGGACGACAACGCCTGTCGCGAGTTCGCAGCCTCGCGCACCGGCGTCACACCGGGTGCCGCCGCCAATCAGGCGGGGGTGGGTTCCGCCGTGGTCGGCACGCTGGTCGGGGCCGCGGTCGGGGCGCTGATCGGGACCGCGGCGGGCGATCCTGCGATCGGCGCGGCAATCGGCGGCGGCGCGGGCCTGCTGACGGGCACGGCCGCCGGCCTGAACAATGCCGCGATCTCAGGAGGCGACATTCAGTACCGCTACGACATCGCCTATCAGCAATGCATGGCGACGACCGGCAACAAGGTCGCGCAGACCCCGGCGCCGGCGTATAGCGCGCCGGCCTATGCTGCGCCGGCTCCCGCATATGTCGCGCCCGCCCCGGTTTATGTCTATCCGGCACCTTATTACTACTACCCGTACCCGCCGGCCTATTATTACCCCTGCTGCTACGGCCCCTCGATCGGGATCGGCGCGACCTTTTTCTTCGGCGACCACGGGGACGACCACCACCACCACCACCATTAGCATCGACACGGCGCGGCGACTGGAAACCCGTTCCTGTCGCCCAGACCCCGCCGATCTGGCATAGTCGCCCTCAAAAAGGGGGACGATCCCATGCCGGATTTCCCGATCGTCGATGCCCATGTGCATCTCGCCGATCCGAAGCGGTTCAGCTATGCCTGGACCAAGAATGCGCCGTCGCTGAACCGGACCGTGCGGCCGGCCGATCTCATGAAGGCGGCGGCACCGGTGAAGATCGAGACGCTCGTGTTCGTCGAGGTCGATGTCGACATGCCACAGCATGTCGCCGAGGCGGAGTGGATCGACGGCCTGGCGGAGGCCGATCCCCGGATCGGCGGCATGGTGGCGGCGCTGCCATTGGAGCGAGGCCGCGACGCGAAGCCGGAGCTTGACCGGCTGCTGAAGCTGAAGCGCCTGCGCGGTATCCGGCGCCTGATCCAGAACCAGGCCGATCCCGATTTCTGCATCAAGCCGGGCTTCATCGAGGGTCTTCGGCTGTTGGCGCCGCACGATCTCGTTTTCGATATCTGCATCTTCCACCATCACCTGCCGAACGCGATCAAGATGGTGCGGCGATGCCCGGAGGTGAGGTTCGTGCTCGACCATATCGGCAAGCCGGCGATCAAGGCCGGTATCGCCGATCCCTGGCGCCAGCACATGAAGGAACTCTCATCGCTGCCAAACGTCACCTGCAAGATCTCCGGCGTCAGCACCGAAGCCGATCACAAGAACTGGACCCGCGAGCAGCTCAAGCCCTACATCCTCCACGCCATCGAATGCTTCGGCTTCGAGCGCGTGCTCTATGGGGGCGACTGGCACGTGCTGGAGCTCGCCGGCACCTATCCGCAGTGGATCGAGGTGCTGGACTGGGTGATCGAAGGCGCTTCCGCTGAGGAGAAGCGCAAGCTCTATCGCGAGAACGCGATCCGCATCTATCGCCTCGGCAAATGACCGGCCCCGTTCCGCACTGGCGGCGGCGCGCCTTCAGCATCGAGGCGATGCGGGAACTTGCCCGTGCCAAGCTGCCGCGGCCCGTGTTCGACTTCGCGGATGGCGGCGCCGAGGATGAAACCACGCTCCGCCGCAACGAGGCAGCGTTCGATGACATCGCGCTCCTGCCACGCCCGCTGAACGGCACCACCGCGCGCGATCTCTCCGTCACCTTGCTGGGGACCAAGCTCGCGATGCCGGTCATCATCGGGCCCACGGGGCTTGCCGGCCTGTTCTGGCCCGACGGCGAGCGCTGCGCCGCGCGCGCAGCGGCCGCGGCTGGAATCCCGTACTGCCTCAGCCATGGCTCGGTCTGCACTTTGGAAGCGTTGGCAGAGACAAGGGCTGCGCCGCGCTGGATGCAGGTCTTCATCTATCGCGACCGCGGCTTCACCAAGGAACTTACTGCGCGCGCCGCCGCGGCCGGTTACGATGCGCTGATCCTCACCACCGACAACCAACTGCTCGGCAATCGCGAGCGCGACTTGCGCAACGGGTTCACCATCCCACCCCGGTTTAAGCCGACCGAGCTCGCCATGATGGCCACGAAGGCCGAGTGGCTCTGGCGCATGCGGAGTGAGTTGAAGCGTGTCTCCTTTGGCAATTATGCGCGGCCCGACGAGAAGGCCGACCTGAAAACGCTGGCCGGCCGCATGGCCTCGCTGCTCGATCCATCGATGTCCTGGGACGATGTCGATGAGCTGCGCAAAGTCTGGGACAAGCCGCTGCTGCTCAAAGGCGTGCTGCATCCGGAGGAGGCTCGGCTCGCGGTCGCGCGCGGAATCGACGGCATTATCGTCTCCAACCATGGCGGGCGCCAGCTCGACGGCGCGGTGGCGAGTCTCGATGCCCTGCCCGGGGTGATTGACGCGGTCGCCTCGAAGGTTCCAGTGCTCATCGACGGCGGCATCCGGCGCGGCGGCGATGTGGTGAAGGCGCTGGCGCTCGGTGCCGCGGCGTGCCTCATTGGACGGCCACAGCTCTGGGGACTGTCGGTCGCCGGTGAGGCCGGCGTTACCCAAGTGCTCGCGATCTTCCGCCAGGAGATCGATCGCGTGATGGGGCTCTGCGGCATCGGCCAGGTCGCCGAGATCGGCCCGGACCTACTGCTTCGAATCAGGGGAGAAAGACCATGATCAAGGACCCGCCGCTGCTCCGGATCCGGCGCAAGTTTCCGCGGCCCTCGAAGAAAGTGCTCGCCGCCTTCGCCGGCGTGCCGACCGGCTTCGCGGTCGATGCCATGAACGGGCGCGGCGCGCTCGATTACCGCATCAAGCCCCTGGCACCGGCAAGAGGGGTGATGGTCGGCGCCGCCATGACTTGCCATTGCGGCCCGGCCGACAACCTCGCTCTCTTCGGCGCTCTCGCGATGGCTGAGCCGGGCGACATCCTGGTCGCCGCCACCGATGGCTACACAGAGACCTCGGTGACCGGCGATCTGCTGCTCGGCATGGCAAAGAACCGGGGGCTCAAGGGCATCGTCACTGACGGCGCTGCGCGCGATCTCGCTGGAATCCTGGCGGTCGATCTGCCGCTCTATTGCTTGGGCCTCAACCCAAACTCACCCGCCCGCAACGGGCCGGGCACGGTCGGCCATCCGATCGTGGTCGGCGGTGTAACCGTCTCGTCGGGTGACATCGTCATCGGCGACAACGACGGTATCGTCGTCGTGCCGCGCGCCGAGGCGGAGGCGGTGCTGAGGCGGCTGGAGGATGTGCGGGCTGCAGAGGCGACCCTCGACGCCAAGGTGAAGGCGGGCCTGGAAGTGCCTGATTTCATCATGGCGATCCTCAGCTCAGACCGCGTGGTCGAAGGCTGAGCGCGATGGAGATCGCCAGCGTGACCGGCGGCGCTCCGAGGACATGCCGGTCGCGATCGAGGCGATGCGCGGTTTCGTCCATGCCTGCATGGGCGAACCCATCCCCGCCCAGGATCTGGAGACGATCATCGCCTTCAATTGCATGACGCCGCGCTGCGTGCGCTTCGCCCTGACCCAAAAGCCGTACAAGGACTACGCACCGCTCCTGGCGCGGCTCAAGGTGCCGGTCCTGATCACCCACGGCACAGCCGAGACGGTGGCATTGCCGAGCGCGGCCGAATATGCCCTGAAGAGCTGCCCGGTGGGGAGGGTGAGCTGGTACGAGGGTGCAGGCCACGCCCCATTTGTCGAAGACCCTCCCCGCTTCAACCGCGAACTTGCGGACTTCGTCCGCCACGCGCGGTTGGCGCCACGGCGTTGAGCCTGCCTATCGCTCCTCCGGCGGGATGTCCTTCAGGCGTGCGCTGAACGCGGCGATCTCCGCCGGCTCATAGGAGAGATGCACGCGCTTGCTCGATGGCGGGCGCTTGGCGGTCGACAATCCGGCCCGCCATTCGTTCTTGGGGCGGATCGGCCGCGGCGTGAAACCGCCGCCGCAGTTCGGGCAGACATTGCGTAGCTTCGTTTCAACGCATTCCGCGCAGAACGTGCACTCGAAGGTGCAGATTCGCGCCTCCGTCGCTTCGGGCGGCAGGTCCTTGTCGCAATATTCGCAGTTCGGGCGTAGCTCCAGCGCCATCGCTCTCTCCATTGGGATCGGCGCGGCGATCATAGCAAATTTTTGGTAAATGCTCGCGAGACGATCCATCGGCTCGCGATCCGCAGCCAATCGCCGCATAATGTTCATGCGATTCGTCTTGAGTCGCCGCTGGGTTGGTGAAAAGCTCTGACGCAGAGAATGCCTGCGAAAGGCCTGCGCCATGTCCCTGCAGTTTCTCGGCGAGATGGGCGTCTACTTCCCGGATCGCGACGCGATTAGCATCACCGCCCTCACCCCGCGCGCGCATATCCGATGCTTCGCCACGCGTTCCGCCTTAACCGCAATCGGCTGTGCACCGGACGACCCGCCAGAGACGCTCCTGGATCGGTTCGAGGCGAACCGCCTGTCGATCGAGATCGCCGCAATGATCAAGTACCGACGGTCCACGGCCCCGCATATACGGATGCTCACCATCGACCGCGAGGACCTGGGCGTTCTCGAGCCGGCGACGAAGAAGGGGACGATGTCGGTCCGCCGCCCGGGTGAGAAGCACGTGGGGGAAAGGCACGGCGCAGTTCGGCGGCGCCCGGCGCATCTCCGACGAGCAGCAGCGGCTGGCGCCGACGGCGAACATCACCACCGACGCCCGTAAAGCCCTCTAGCGGCGTCCAGCCGCCTGGCTCCAGTGTCTGCACGTCGAGCCCCGCCGCGAGCGCATGGCTCGTGGGGAGGCCGTGCCCCGGCTTCGGATGACGGTACCCGTCAGGCTGCCGCCGCGGGTGTGCCTTTCAGGGCGCGGCGATAGACTTCGAGATAGGCCCTGACGGCGTGTTGCCAGCCGAAGGGGCGGTTCATCGCCCGCTTGCGCATAGCATTGAGATCGCTCTTGCGCTCGAACACGTGCTGCGCCCGCTGAATGGCCTCCTCGAACGTATCCGCCCGGGCGCCGCTGAAGAGGAAGCCGGTCGCACCATCGACGATGGTCTCGCGCAAGCCCCCGATACTGTGGGCGATCGGCAGCGAGCCGAACCGCTGAGCATACATCTGGCTCAACCCACAGGGCTCGAACCGCGACGGCATGAGCAGGAAGTCGCTGCCGGCGAAGAACTGCCGGGCCGCCGCTTCCTCATAGCCGATCTTGAGGGCGATCGATTCCGGATGCCTGGCCGCGGTCGCGCGCAATGCCGCTTCTACTTCCGCCTCGCCTTCCCCGGTCACGACCAGCTGGCCGCCGTCCCGCACGATGGATTCGACTGCGCCGATGGTGAGGTCGAGGCCCTTCTGATGGACCAAGCGCGAGACCACGGCAAACAGCGGGCCGCGACTGACGGCGAGGCCGAACTCCTCGCGGATATGTCGAGCATTCGCCTCCTTGCCCTGCCAATCGGAGGCATCGAACGGGTGCGGCAAGTGCGGATCGGTGCGCGGGTCCCAGCTCTCGTCGATACCGTTGAGGATTCCGGACAGGCGCCCTTCCCGGCTGCGCGCACGCAAGAGCCCATCGAGACCGCAGCCGAACTCCGGCGTCGTGATCTCCTGGGCATAGGCGGCGGAGACCGTCGTGATCTGCGAGGCGTAATAGATCCCGGCCTTCAGGAAGGAGATGTAGCCGTGGAACTCCACACCGTCGACGCTGAAGGCGGAACGTGGAATCGCCAGTCGATCAAGCCGATCGGGGCTGAAATTGCCCTGATAGGCGAGGTTGTGGATGGTGAGGATGCTCGGCGCCGAAACGCCTTGCCATTTTAGATAGCCCGCCGTGAGGGCACCGGGCCAATCGTTGAGATGGAGAATGTCGGGCTGCCAGCCGATACCGGGCAAGCCGCGTGCGAGTTCGACCGCCGCCATGGCGAGGCGCGCGAACCGCACGTCGTTGTCGTCCCACGGCCGCGCCTGGTCGTCGGAATAGGCGCTGCCGCTGCGATCGAACAGACTTCCCGAGATCACGACGTAGATCGTCAGACCGTCTTCCGTGGTGATCTCGCCAAGCTCACCGGCAGAGATGTCGGCGACTGCCGGAAGCTTGGCAATGATCTTCATATCGGGGTTTGCGGCGAGCACGGCGCGGTAGCCAGGCAGTAACACGCGCACGTCCGTCACCTGCCGCAGCGCGCGCGGCAGGCTGGCCGAGACTTCGCCGAGGCCGCCGACTTTGAGGAAATCCGCGAGCTCCGGTGTCACGAAAAGCAGGCGACCGCGCTGCTGCGCTGCATGGTTGCTGCTGAGCGAGCCGAGCTCCGCTTCCGACTGATGGGCCATCCCTGTCTCCCTTTCGACAAGAATGTCGACAACGGGACGCGGTTCCATCCTTCACGTAGCACGATTCTCTTGCTGAAATGCTAACCGAGCCACGCGCAGCACAGCTCAGTGACATTCGGTCGCGCGGCGGGCTCCTGCGATGACCTTCGATGTCTCGGTCTGGTCATCGCGGCGGGACTGCAGCACCTCGAAGCTGAAACTTCGGTTACCGGTCGCAGGTGCGACGACGAGCCGGCGCGAGAGAATGCGCAAGCTCTGCCGTCGACATCATGGGGCTCGCCATGGGACTGGCGCTGATCGCCGTTCTCTTCACGCAGAAGCTCTCCATGCAGAAGGGCGCCCAAGCCGCTCGCGGGCTGCCGCTTGATCGGGATCAGGCCGGCGCCTTTCCCAGCGCCGAGCGCTTTGCTATGGTTGGAGCACTCGGCGGTGGCTCGGAGGAGCGGCACAGCGCTTGTGCGCCGCACCGTGGGGGCTCATGGAAAGCAAGATCAAACATCTTGAGCTGATCCAGGGTGTCATCAATCGCCTGGCATCGAACTCGTTCCTGATCAAGGGCTGGAGTGTCGGGCTGGTCTCGGCGCTGTTCGCCCTGTCCGCCGGCAACGTCAATTCGGCCTTCGTCCTGATCGCCTACGTGCCGGTGCTCGTCTTCTGGGGCCTCGACGGCTATTTCCTATGGCAGGAGCGACTCTATCGTGCGCTCTATGACCGCGTTCGCGGCCTGAGCGAGAGCGAGGTCGATTTCTCGATGAACGTCACCACCGTGCGCGGCCAGACGCCCGGTTGGACATCAGCCGTCTTCTCGATCACGCTTGCCGCGTTTCACGGCGTGCTGCTCATTGCGGTCGTCATCGTGATGGTGATTCTGCTTTCGGTACATTGACGTCATTCCGCTGGCGCTGGGAGGCGAAGCAAATGGCAGAGAAGAATCCCGAATTGCCCGTGAATCCGCTGGACGTTTGGCGCGACGCGTTCGAAGCCATGAACCGCGCAGCAATGGAGGGGATGCAGCAGGCGGGCGTGGTCCGCCTGCCCGACCCGGTCTATGGCGGGCGCGACTTCGACGCGACCAGGGACTACGGCCAGAAGGCAGCCTATGACTGGCCGGCTTTGATGTACGATCCGGCGAAGCAGTTGGAATATGCCGAGCGGATGGGCCGCGCCTGGATGGCGCTCTGGAACGGCTGGATGGCGCAGGCGATGCAGCCGGCCGAGGGGATCGGCGATCCACGGCCCTACGACATCTTCCTCTCGCACTCGAAGCGCGACGAGGATCGCATTCGCGAGGTGGAGCGCGATTTCGAGGGCAACGGCTATCGGGTCTACGTCGACTGGTCGGACGACCCGCTGCTCGACCGTGCGCAGGTTGACCGGGAGACGGCGGCCAAGCTTCAGGACCGCATGCGCCAGTGCAAGGCGTTGATCATTGCCCTCTCGAACGAGAGCGCACAATCGCCCTGGGTGCAGTGGGAACTCGGCTTCTTCGATGCGCTGCGCGGCCGGATCTTCATTCTGCCGCTCGACCAGGAGGCACAGAATGCGGTCGCCAGGCAGGAGTATTACGGTCTCTATAAGGTCCTCGACCCGAAGGATTACCGGGCCGATTTCCTACGCCACTATGCCGAAGCGGTCCGTTAGTCTCGCAACTTCCTATTGAGTTTGACTCAGATCAAACCGCCCGGGCCACCATTCGGGTCAGGATGCGCGCCGGGCCAGCTGTGGGAGAGTGTTATGGGGACCTTGCCGAAGGCGTTATCGCACGGCTTGCAGAGCACCGTGCTTGCAACCGCGGCAGTGCTCGCCGTGGGCTTCGCCGCACCGGCGATGGCGGATTCCGCCGCGCTGGAGACGTTCGCGCCGCGCCCGGCGGCCTCCGTCCTTCCCGCCGGGATGCTGACCGGCCCACATCATCAGGTCGTGGGCACGGTGCAGACCTTCGGCTACTTGAATAATTTCGTGGTCCAATCGGAGTACGGCACATTTCAGGCGCCCAGCAATACCATGTTGCGGCGCCTCATTCGCGAGATCGGCGCGATCGACGCGCTACACGGCATCACCTTGACCGAGGCCTATGGCAAGGCGCTGGGCCAGGCGGCGTTGAGCCCGGTGCGCGGCGCCGTGAACCTGGTGACCAATCCTGTCGACACCGTGAAGGCGGTGCCGGGTGCCATCTTCAGCATATTCGAGCGCACCGGCTCGGCGATCTCAAGCACGGTCAACGACGAGAAGACCGCCTATGAAGATTCCTCGGCGGCGCAGCTGCTGCAGATGTCCTCCTACAAGCGCGACTACTGCAAGCAATTCGGCGTCGATCCCTATTCCAGCAACGCGGTGCTCCAAGACGAATTGGAAAGCGTTTCCTGGGCAGCGGCTGTCGGCAATCTCACGGTCAGCGCCGCCACCATGGCCAGCGGCTCGACGGTCGTGCAGGTCCTCTCCTACGGGCGCAACATTTCCCAGGCGATCGACATCGTCGCCGCCGAGCCTCCGGCAGAGCTGGCGCTCAAGAACAAGGCGGCGCTGAAGCAGATGGGAATCGCCCCCGCCCTTGCCGACCAGTTCATGGGGCAGAAGATGTATTCGCCGCGCGCCAAGACCATCTTGCTCTATGCGCTCGGCGCCATGCAGAACACCGCGGGCCGAGACGCGATGGTGCAGGCCGCGCTGAACGCGCCCGACGAGGTCACGGCGATCATGTATCAGCAGATGGCGGAGCTGCTGAACGGCTATGACGCGAAGGTGGCCCCGATTGTGCGCCTGGAGCGCTACAACCGGGTTGTGTTGGCGCGGGAGAAGTCGGGCAAGGCGGTCGCCCTTCTCCCGCTCGACTATGCGATCTGGAACCAGCAGGCGGCGGGCGCCGTCACGCAACTCGCCAAGGCATTGCGGCTGAAGCCCGGCAGCACCGGCGTCGCGGCGTTCTGGCTCACCGGCACCGCCTCGCCGCTCTTCAAGCAGCAGGCGAATGCTCTGGGTTTCGATGTCAAAGAGAACGTCGGGAGTCAGCTCCCCCTCGCCGACTGAGCCGACAAGACTGCGATCTTCCTGCCCGGCCGGCCGGTGCGGATTTGCGCACAGCACGGCTCTAAGGGAAATTTCGCAGTGATGTCACCCCATGGTGCGATTTTCCGGGGGTAACTGCTTATTTGTTCCTGACTTCACGCCTGAGCTGTGTAATCCTTAAGCACTAAGTCGCAGGGAGCAGCCGCGGTGGCGGAAGGGACCCAAAGCCATTTGTCCGGTCGACATCTCGTGCGCGCGGAGCCGGACGGATTCCGGCGGCTCGGCGCGAAGTCTTCCGCGCGCTCGAGCAATCAAGTGTTCGGGATGCGGCTGTCCTCCCTGACCAAGCAGGAGATCGTCGATTGCCTGCTTTTGGAGCCTCCTCCAGGCGCCGGGCTCCGCCTGGTGGCGACGGCCAATCTCGATCATGTGGTGACGCTCAGGAAGGATCCCGCTTTCCGAGCGTCATACGATCGCGCGTGGCTGGTCACAGCGGACGGGGCGCCGGTCTTCGCCTATGCCCGGCTGCTGGGCATCCCGGTGCCGGAACGCGTAACCGGAGCAGACCTCATGAACGAGCTCGCGGCCAAGCTCAGTCCGCAACGGCATCGCCTGTTCTTCGTCACCAGCACGGAGCACGTGGCGGAACGCGCCAAGAGCGCATTCGTCGAGCTGGGTTTCCGGCCTGATCAGATCGCCTGCGCGGTTCCGCGCCGCGGCTTCGAGCAAGACCCGGTGGAAGCCGAAGCGCTCGCCGAACGGGTCAAGCGCCATGAACCGACCCATCTCATCATCGGCATCGGTGCGCGGCAGGGCCAGACCTGGCTCGCGCGCTGCAGCGATGACTTGGGGGACGTCTGTGCGCTTTGCATCGGTGCGGCGCTCGAATTTCGCCTTGGATTGAAGCGGCGCGCCCCGCGACCGCTCCGCCGCCTCGGCCTGGAATGGCTTTGGCGGGTGGCCATGGAGCCCAGTCGCCTTGCCGGCCGCTATTTCGTCGCATCCTGGGGTTTCGTGCCGGCTGTCATCGCCGACCTCGTCACCCGTGGCGAGCAGTCAAGACTATAGCGCCGCAGCGGCTTGATCTCGATCAGCCGGCGTGAACGCGGCATCCCATTGCTCGAGCAACATTCGGGGGCCGTCGAGCTCGTGCCAGGTGTCGTGATCGCCCTCGATGCCAAGAACGTCGACCTGGTTGAAATGCATCGCCCAGAAGTCGGCATCGAATGCCGTGTCCGAAGTGAGAAGGATCATGCAGGGCACGTCGCGTGGTGCAGCGACGCGGTCGCGGCGCCAAGCGCCGTCGCGGCGCCAACGAGCGGTCGTGTCCACCAGCAGGCGCATCCGCAATTGCTGACAAAACAGGCCCGTGCCGACGCGCGGGAGCAGCCGCGCGGCCAGGCTCGCCAGCCCGCCCTTGCGTCGAAGGCGCGGTGCAAGAACGCGGGCGATAGACCGGTTGAATCGGATCCAGAGGAAACCCGGCAACCCGGCGGGACCGGCGCGCCGCGCGCGAGTGAGGTTTCTGGCCAGCCAACCGGGCCCGAGCTGGTTTTCCAGCGAACCGTCCGGATCCAGTGACCCGACCGGGTCGAGCCCCACAATGCGCACCACGTGCAGGTCGCCGCGATGGAGCCGGACCGCGAGTGCCCCGACGATCGCTCCCAGCGACACGCCGGCGAGAACAAAAGGCCGGTGTCCCATGCGGCGCAGTATGCGCGCATGTATCTCTTCGGTGAGTGCCCCAAGGTCGGCATGCCGAAGGTGCCATTGCAGCTCGGGATAATCGATCAGCACCGTCTCGCCGTGCTGCCTGCAGAGCTCGACCAGCCCATCGAGCCTCTCGTTGCTTGCCGAGAAGCCTCCGGCCCCGGGAATGAGCACAAGAGGCAGGCGTCCCCCTCTGTCAGCCGCCGGAAGCATCAGGCGGCCTTTCGCCGCTTGTCGGCAATGTGGCCGACCAGGGTCGCGGTCGTGTGGTGCGCGCCGACGACGAAACGGAAGAGCGGCCCGAAGCTCGCGGCAGATGCCGGCCCTACGAAGTGCAGTCCCGCCGCGCTGGACTGGAAATGCCGGTCCAATCGCGGCGCGCCATCGATGCGACGGATTCGATCGCGCAACTCGCGTCCGAGGAACGGCAAGCGATCGATGTCAGCACGAAACCCGGTCGCGGCGATGACCGAATCGTAGCGACCCTCGACGTCTGGCTCGTTCTCGGTCGCCAGAGTGAGTACGACTTCCGCCCCGGCTGTGGCTGCAGCGCGGACGACCGTCGCCAGCCTCGTCGAGACCACGCCATCGACGCGCGGCCGCAGCCACCAGGCGCCTTCCGGAGGAAGGTGACGGCGCAGGAACTCGATGCGGGGTCCATCGGGCAGCAGGCGGCAGGCGCCCGGCAGGTTGGTCAGCACCCAGGCCTTTGGCCCCGAGCCCAGTCCGGAGATCGGCGAACGCAGCTTGCGGAGCAGGCTCCGTTCGCGCGGCGTCCGCGACATCCACCGGATGAACCGCTCGCGCACGATCAGCTCCGGCTCGCCACCCGCCTCATGCACCAGTGCCGCCGCCTCAAGCGCCGATTGTCCGCCTCCCACGACCGCGACGCGCTTCCCGCGATAGACGGCGTAGCTTGCGATCGCATTGCTGTGGCGGACCAGGTCCGACGACAGAGCCGCCAGCTCGCGAGGAACATGCTCGAAGCAGGCAAGGCCGGTCGCCACGACGACACGCTCGGCGAGCATCTCCTCGCCGCTTTCCGTCCGCAGCAGGAATCGCGAGCCGGAGGCGCGGACGTTCTCGACTGGAGCTTGGTTCACGAAGGGAACGTAGCGGCGTTGTACGTCCAATCCGTAGTCGACGAAGTCGCTCATGGCGCAGGGCTCGAAGGATTCCAGTCCGCGCGCACGGCTCCAGTCCGAGAAGCTGACTGGCTCCGGCACCGGAATGTCGGCCCCGAAACAGTATGACTTGAGATAGCGCTCCGGAGCAGCGCGGGCGATCGTTTCCCAAAACGCCATCGGCCTTCCGAACAGGGCGACGTCAACGCCGGTCGCTGCAAGGCTGGCGGCGAGCGACAGTCCGTAGGGACCTGCGCCGACGATGGCGACGTCCGTCTTGCTCATTCGAGCTGCTCGCGTGGCAACCGAGCCTCATCGCCGGCTCGGGGCAGTCGCGCTTCGCCGACCAATCGCGGGAATTGCTCCAGTCCCAAACGGAGCTCGCAGAGGGCGTGGGCGAAGAACGGCAAAGGGTCGAAGAGATCGAAGGTCGCATCGACCAGACGCCCACGACGGCGCCAGTGCCAGGCAATCGCGGCGCGCGCAGCGGGGAAGTTTGCGATCGCCCGAAGCGTCGTCATCAAAGTCGTGGTGAACATGTCGGTGAAGCCGAGGTCTGGTCGATGCTCGCCGCGCGCCTTGGCCAGCACGCGATCGAGCTCATCCAGGTTCCCGCAGGCGTCGAGATAGGCCAGCAGCGGCAGCGGTATTCCGCGGGCGATGTCGAGGCGCATTTCCTGGTAGAAGCGTGGGTTGAAGTCGATCACGCGCCAGGCTCCGTCGTGCCAGACGAACTCGATCTCGAAGATGCCGAACGCCCCGCTGTGCCGGCAGAGTCGCTGGGTGCTCTCGCCCAACCCTTCAGGCAGCGCGATACTTTCGAACGCGAGACCGACGCCGGCCGGGCGCGAGCGCTGCAGGACCTTGCGGTTGGCACCCATGATAGCGCGTGTGCCGCTCCGGTCGATGAAGCCGGTGACCGACACAACGTTCTCCACGGCCGTTTCAACGAAGGCCTGGATCATCGGCATCGGTTGCCGGGTCAAGCCTTCGTCGCCGCTCCGCTCCCGTCGGACGAAGGCTTCGAACGCGCGCTCGAGGTCCCGGGCGGCCCCGACAACAACGCCCTTCTCGCGGCGCGTGCGGAAGAGATGACGGCGCGGCTTGATCAGCACCGGATAGTCCAATTGGGGTGCAAGACGCGCGACGTCGGCGAAACTCTCCGGAAACCAGCTCGGGAGCGTGGAAAGTCCGACAGCGTTGCACGCCTCACCGAGTTGCTGCTTGTCGAGAAGCGCATCGACGACGTCGAGGCGGGGCACATAGACGGTATAGTGCCGTCCCAGTTCCTCAGCGTGCTTGGCGAACAGCCAAACCGTGTCATCCGAGGCGGGAAGCAGGACATGCTTCGATGCTTGTGTCGCAAATGATCGCAAGCCGGCGAGAAAGTGGGCTTCACTGCCGGTGCCTTGGAAAGTCCAATAGGCGCGCGTGAACCGCGAAAGCCGCGCCGCGCTCAGGCGGCGCTCGCCGCCAACGACGACCGGCACTCCCGCGCGGCCAAGCGTTCGCACCGCCGCCAGCGTACCGGCTGTCGTCGGACAGGCGAGGAGCACAGGACGCGCCTCAGTTGCGAACCCCTTTATTGACACCGAACCGACCTTCCGATTGCATCGGCGCGCCGGCCCCCGTCTATGCCCCGGCGCACGGCCTTGATGATTATCTGAAGATGCCGCCCGGCTGTACTAACTTTTAGGTTAATTCAGCGACAGTAATGCGCCCGCGCTGTGGTGCGTGTTGTGTCGATGAGTATGCACCAAAGAAAAGCTTGTCCGGTGCCCTGATAAGCCGTTGCCTGCGAACGATATTCCCTTTGCCGCCCGCATTCGCCATGATGCCGATCATGATACGCCGCATCGACGCGCCTCGTGAGCCGCCCCTTGGCCGGCCGAAGCATAATCTGCTATCGGTTGGCGACCCTTTTTTGGGCCTGTAGTTCAGGTGGTTAGAACGCGCCGCTCATAACGGTGTTGTCGCAGGTTCGAGTCCTGCCGGGCCCACCATCGCTGGAATGTACATCACAAATTTCTACTCTGCTTGAGCCTGTGAGCAGCCGATACCGTGCCTACGCTGGCTCGACCGGTTCATTGCTCTCCAGTCTTTGACGCAATGATGCGATCACGCGACGAAAGGTTTCTACGTCCTTGATCGAGAGCCCGTCCGAAAGGCTGTTGATCCAGGGGACTTGCAACCGCATCGCAGCATCAAAGGTTTGTTTGCCCTTATCTGTGAGGAGAACGTGTTGTGAGCGCCGATGGTGCGGGTTTGCTTCAAACGCCACCAGTCCTTCCTTGTGAAGGTCATTGATGATTCGCTGCACGTTCTGACGGTTTGCGCCCATATCGCGGGCGAGCCACGCCACCGGCTGCGGGCGGTCGGCCGCAACCATCGCCCCAAGAATCTGCCAACGCGCGCTCGTCAATCCGAGCCCCGCCACCAGCCGATCACCAGCGGTCAATAGCAGGCTATTGAGCCTGAACAGATCGAGGACAACGTCCGTCAAGGCCTCGCCTACCGGGGTTCGCTTGGTCTTGTTCATTTGTCACCATAAAACTGTATTGACGTCATCATGTCAAACCGATACAAATGCATAGTACCAAACTGACATCATAGTGACAACAAGCAAAGGAAAGCCCCATGTCGCTACTGCGTCCTCTCGACCCCGCGTTCCCGATCGACCGTCAAATCGCAATCGATGCCAGCCCCGTGGTGCTGGTGAATCTTTTTACGCTCGACAAGGCGGATGAGCAGACCTTCCTCAAAACCTGGCAGGACGACGCTGATTTTATGAAGCGCCAGCCGGGCTTCATCTCCACGCAACTTCACCGCGCCATTGGCGCGAACCCGACCTACCTCAACTACGCCGTATGGGAGTCCACCGCCGCTTTTCGGACTGCATTTTCGCATCCGGAGTTCGAGGCAAAACTGGCGCTCTATCCATCGTCCGCCGCCGCTTCCCCGCAGCTTTTCCAGAAGGTCGCGGTTCCCGGTGTCTGCGTCGCATAGCCGTTCACGGCGGGAACAAGAAGCCATGAACAAATTCATCCACCCGATTGCCGGTACTGTTGCGATCCTGACCATTACGACCTTCTGGCTTTCGACCGCTTTGGCAGAATTGTTTGGTTCCATTTCCGTGGTTGTGGCCGTCAAGACTTCCATCCCTTGGGGCTTCCTCTTGCTGATTCCGGCGCTCGCCGCGGCAGGAGGCTCCGGCTTCGCGATGTCGAAAGGCCGACGCGGCGGGCTGGTCGGGACAAAGCTCAAGCGCATGCCGTGGATCGCCGCCAACGGCATTCTGGTTCTAATCCCGTCTGCGCTATTCCTCGCGTCCAAGGCCCGGGCCGCGGATTTCGATACAAGCTTCTACGCGGTCCAAGTCCTCGAACTCGTTGCGGGTGCCGCGAATATCACCCTGCTTGGCCTGAACATGCGTGACGGGCTCAAAATCAAAGGCCGCTTTCGCCGACAGCCAGCATGACCGGGCGAGATCGCAACGAAATACCGAGCTATTCTCGATCCTTGGACGGCATCGGAATGGCCAGAATCCAGTGCCCAGTTTGTTCCTGGACGGCCCACCATTCTCCGACGCGACCTGCCCCCATGCTCATTGCGGCGCGCGCAGTATCATGCGGTAACAATCGAGGCTACGGCTCAGGAACTCGTAAGCCGCGCCCCAGAGATAAAGGCGGAAGCGCCGATAGTTAAAGTCGCCAAATTTGCCGATCACGAAATCACGGTTTGCCTCGAAGTTGGTCGCCCATTGCTTGAATGTCAGGTAGTAGCTCTCTCGATCGTTAAGGATCTCGAGCACTTCGAAGGGCGTCTTCGCCATGCTCGCCAGAAAGTCATGCAAGACCAGGAAGGAGTGATTTCCGCCGTATATGTATTTCACCATGTAGGACGATAGTTCGTACTTGGTCGTGCAGGCGCTGCCGTCCAAGAACACATGCTTGCCAGGCTTGAGGAGCGTCAAGAAACGGTCCAGCACGAGCTTGTATTGGGGCAAGTGTTCTATGACGCCCATAATGACGATCGCATCGTACTTCTGCTCGGTCTGATATTGCAGGAGATCGCAGAGGACCAGATCCCATTCCAAACCCAGGTTCGCCCCCTTGTTGCGGAGGTAGTCGATCGACGTCTGAGAGATCGAAATCCCCGTGCACTTCACGCCGCGGCGCGTCGCGTATTCGAACCAGGCACCCCAGCCCGGGCCAATTTCAAGAATGCGGTCGTTTGGCTTGAGCTGAAGTCGATCGAAGCAGTAGTCGAACTTTCGCCGCGTCGCTTCCTCCAGCGTCTCTTCGGGATGGAGGTAGGTGCCTTGGGTATAGCAGGGTAGTTTGGGATCCAAGAAACTCAGGAAGAAATCCGGGTCGATATCGTAGTGCGCGGCGATCGCCTTGCGGTTCGTATGAACCTGCCCAAACAAGGCGGGCTGAATGAATCGCCAGACTGCGACCAGGGGATGGAAGTCAGCCATGGACGACCTGAGCGCAAAGGGAGCGAGCATGTCACCGTCGATGTCGATCTCGCCGTCCACATAGGCATCGCCGAACCGGCCTTCATCCAGGCTGGCCAAGGCTCGCACCGCGCGCTTGCTCTTGAGCGAGACCCTGAAGCTCGATGCAGCGGGCCCGAAATGCCTGACCGAACCATCCGGCATCACGATGTCGAATGAAATCTTCGATTCGGAAAAGTGTGCCGAGAATCGATCCAGCACACGCTCGGCCAGCGGCATGCTTTTGGGCGCCGTTTCTGGAGAACGAGTCTTGTATTCCACTGTGCCAACCTCCGAAGCTGAGAGTCAGAGTTCATCCAATAATGGAACGCGCATCGCTGAGATCGCGGCTCGTTCCATGCCGTTATCCCTAAGCCAGCGATAGATTTCACCGAGTGTTCGAATATGCTCCGTCTCGCGACCGGCACGGGCAAGATCGATCAAGGCACTCAGCTCAAGGTATTTCGATGATTGGTCCCGGGCGAGATGAACCGCCTCGTCCGGCGCCCCCGGTTCACGGCCTTCAAGAGCTCTTTGCGCAGGCCATCGATGTGCTTGTTGAGTTCGATCGCGCTCACATTCGCCCCCGACGAAACGCTTCTTGCCTCGCCCCTTTTTTTCGACTGCAAGCAAGCACGCCGATGATATGCCCCGCCCGTCCGTCGCGCAACCGGCTCTCCAGGCGCGTTCTACGGCAACGCGCCAACCTCCGGCCGGTATCTCCGAAGCATTCTGACGGTTGGTTTTTTGCAGAAGCGGGGGACGCTTCCGTGCGGCTTCGAAAGGTCGGAAGGGGCTTTCGCCCCTCCCCGCCTCAAGTATCCAGGAAGCTCCGCAACTTTCGGGAGCGGCTGGGGTGCTTCAACTTGCGGAGCGCCTTGGCCTCGATCTGCCGGATGCGTTCGCGGGTGACCGAGAACTGCTGGCCGACCTCTTCCAGCGTGTGGTCGGTGTTCATGCCGATGCCGAACCGCATGCGGAGCACGCGCTCCTCGCGGGCGGTAAGGCTCGCCAGCACCCGGGTCGTGGTCTCGCGCAGATTGGCCTGGATCGCCGCATCGAGCGGAAGGACCGCATTCTTGTCCTCAATGAAGTCGCCCAGATGCGAATCTTCCTCGTCGCCGATCGGCGTCTCGAGGGAGATCGGCTCCTTGGCGATCTTCAGGACCTTGCGGACCTTCTCGAGTGGCATCAGCAGCTTCTCGGCCAGCTCCTCCGGGGTCGGCTCGCGGCCGATCTCGTGCAGCATCTGGCGCGAGGTGCGCACCAGCTTGTTGATGGTCTCGATCATATGCACCGGGATACGGATGGTGCGGGCCTGGTCGGCGATCGATCGGGTGATCGCCTGCCGGATCCACCAGGTGGCGTAGGTCGAGAACTTGTAGCCGCGACGATACTCGAACTTATCGACCGCTTTCATCAGGCCGATATTGCCCTCCTGGATGAGGTCCAGGAACTGCAGGCCGCGGTTGGTGTACTTCTTGGCAATCGAGATCACGAGACGCAGGTTCGCCTCGACCATCTCCTTCTTGGCGCGCGCCGCCTCGCGCTCGCCCTTCTGGACGACGTTGACGATGCGCCGGAAGTCGCCGATCGGCAGGTTCACCAGTTCGGCAATCTCGCCGATCTGGTTGCGGATGTTCTTCGCCTCGTCCTTGTGGTCGGCGGCGAGATTCTTCCAGCCCTTGGAGGTCAGCCGCCCGACCTTGGCGATCCATTTCGGATCGAGCTCGGCGCCGTAATAGCGCTGCAGGAACTCCTCGCGCTTGACGCCGGCCTTCTGCGTGAGGCGCAGCAACTGGCCTTCCAGTCCCATCAGGCGGCGATTGAGGTCGTACATCTCCTCGACAAGGAACTCGATGCGGAAGTTGTTGAGCTTGATCGAGCGCATGAGCTCGACCATCTCCTGCTTCTGCTTCTCGTAGTTCTTCTCGCTGCGGGGATTGAGCTCGGCGCCGCCGCGGATGGTCTCCAGGCGCTTCGCCTGGACCTTGTCGAGCTTCTTGTGCAAAGCCGCGATGTTGTCGAAAGCCTCCATCACCTGCGGCAGTAGGGTCTGTTCCATGGCCGCAAGGGAGAGGTTGGCCTCCTCGCCTTCTTCGCTGGCGCTCTCGGCCTGGGGCTGGCCTTCGCCTTCGACCTCGCCCTCTTCGGACTCCTCGTCCTCGAAGTCCTCCTCCGCGCCCGCGCCTTCCATGGCCGCGTTCTCTGGGAGGTTACCGCCCATGGTGGCGTCGAGGTCGATGATGTCGCGCAGCAGCAGCTGACCGGCCTTGAGCTTGTCGCGCCACTCGACGATCGCCTTGTGGGTCAGCGGGCTCTCGCCGATCCCGCCGATCATCATGTCGCGGCCCGCCTCGATGCGCTTGGCGATCGCGATTTCGCCCTCGCGCGACAGCAGCTCGACCGAGCCCATCTCGCGCAGATACATGCGGACGGGATCGTCGGTCCGGCCGACATCGGCATCGTCGAGATTGCCGACGGCGCGGGATTCTTCCTGCTCGGCCTCGGCGGCCTGCGGCTCCTCCGCCTCCTCCGGCTCCTCGCTGTCGACGACATTGATGCCCATGTCGTTCAGAGTGGCATAGATGTCTTCGATCTGGTCGTTGGTCTGATCTTTGGGCAGGCTGGCGTTGAGCTCGTCCACGGTGACGTAGCCCCGCTCCTTGCCCTTCCCGATCATCTTCTTGAAGGCCGCGCTCAGGCCGTCCATCAGCGGACCGTCCTGCACCTCATCCTTGGTCTTCGCGGGCTCCTGCTTGGCCTGCGGTTTCACTGCCATCTAATCCACCTTCTCACCGGCACGCGCCATCCCGCGCGGCCTCTAAACCGATCAACCCGCCTTCACGATCCCAGTTTTTGCCTGACCCTGCGGACGATCCCAGCTCGGATCGTCCCGATCCAGATCGCTGCGGCGGCTTTCGCCCTCGAGCACGTTGCTCTGCTGTGAGCGCAGCCGCTCCCAGTCATCGGTAGCACGGGCTTCGACAGCACTGACGTCGGTCGCACCGGCCTCGTCGGTCCCGCTGGCATCCATCTCGAGCGATTGGCGCAACCGGAGGGCGGCTTCGTCAATATCTCCACGCACCTCGTTGCGCTCCCGCAGCACGCCCATCACGTGCAAAAGCCCTTCCTCGGCCTGGGCCAACCCGGCCGCCGGAAGGGTCCATTTGCTGCTGCCGGTCCGCGCCACCACGCCATCGAGGGCGGCGGAATAGCCGAGGCCCTTCAAATGGTTCTGCAGCTCTCCGGAGTCAAGGCGCGGCGACCGGGTCGCGTGGTCTATAATGGCGCACTTCAGCTTGTCAAGCGGACCCGCCGGAAACGCCTGTGCCGCAAGGGCTTCGCTGTGGCGATGCAGCAATTCCGGATGGTTAATGACGGTGGCCAGAAGGGTCTCATAAGGGAGCATTCTGAGCCCCGTCGTGCCCCGCCGGGCAGCTTGGCCGCCCAGGGGCTGCGCGACAACTCGCCCAGCTCCGCTGAAGGCCGGCCGGCCTGGTGCCGCTCTCTCCCTATTGGGCCCGATGCTGTAGAGCGACGCCAGCCTCGTTTCGATCTCCTGCCGGTAGGCTTGGCGGACGGCCGGGTCATGGATCTGGTCGGCCATGGCGAACAGGTCGCGCCGGAAGCCGCTGCGGCGCTCCGGCGTGTCCAGGGGCCGCCCGGCCAAGGTCTGGTCCCAGGCGACCTGCACCAAGGGCTCGGCGCGATCGAGAACGGTCCGGACGGCCCCAGCGCCACCGGAGCGCACCAGGTCGTCGGGATCCTGACCTGCCGGCATCCAGGCGAAGCGCAGCGAAAGGCCGGGCTTCAAGATCGGCATGGCGCGTTCGACAGCCCGCGCCGCGGCATTCTGCCCCGCCGCGTCGCCGTCGAAGCAGAGGATCGGCTCCGGAGCGAGGCGCCAGAGCAGCGCGATCTGCGCCTCGGTCAAGGCCGTGCCGAGCGGCGCGACCGCCTGGGCGAATCCGGCCTCGCTCAAGGCGATCACGTCCATATAGCCCTCGACGACGATGATCTCCTGCTTGTCGCGCGCGGCCTTCTGAGCGTGATTAAGGTTGTAGAGCTGGCGGCCCTTGGAGAAGAGCGGCGTCTCCGGCGAGTTCAAATACTTCGGCTTCTCATCGCCGAGCGTGCGGCCGCCGAAGGCGATGATCCGGCCCTTGGCGTCGGCGATCGGGAACATGACCCGGCCACGGAACCGATCGTATGAAGGACCACCATCCTCGGGCTTGATCAGCATGCCCGCTTCGATCGACAGCGCTTCGGGAATGCCAACTTTGGCGAGATGAGACTTCAGCGCCGTGCGGCTCTCCGGGGCAAAACCCAAACGAAAGCGCCGGATGGTTTCGACACTGAGGCCGCGTCGCGCGAGATAAGCGGCGCCGGGGCTGCCGGTGAGCTGCTTCTCGAAAACGCGGCAGGATTCCTCCATGACCGTGCCGAGCCCGGCCTGCCGCTCGGCGCGCTCGCGCTCCTGGGGCGTGTCCTTCGGCACTTCGAGTCCGGCCTCGCCCGCGAGCCGCTCGACGGCGTCGCGGAACTCGAGCCCTTCGGTCTGCATGACGAAGGTAATGGCATCGCCATGCGCGCCGCAGCCGAAGCAGTGATAATGCGGCTCGTCGTCGTCATAGACGTGGAAGGATGGGCTCTTCTCATTGTGGAACGGACAGAGCCCGGTCGCCTGGTTGCCGCGGCGCTGCAGCCTGACCTTGCGGCCGACCAGTTCGACGATCGACACGCGACGCCGCAGCTCGTCCATGAAGGCCGGCGAAAAGGCCAAGAGGGTCTCCGCTGAAGTTCCGGAGCCCAAACAAGGCTCGGTCGATCGGATACGCAAGGGCCAAACTAAACAGTTTGTTTGTTCAAAGGCTTAGAGGACGGCTTATCCCCGCTATCCTTGCTATCCACAAGCGCAATCGATGCGCCGAGTCGCCTCATCCACCAAGCCTGGCTTTGACCGCCGGCCCGACCTTGGCGAAATCCATGCGCCCGGCATAGCCCTCCTTCAGCTTGGCCATGACCTTGCCCATGTCCTTGACGCTCGACGCACCCGTCTCGGCGATTGCCTTGGCGATCGCGTCCGCCTGCTCGGATTCGGAGAGCTTCTGCGGCAGGTAGCGCTCGATCAGCGTGATCTCTGCCTGCTCCTTATCGACCAGCTCCTGGCGGCCGCCCTGCTTATAGAGCTCGATGCTCTCCTGGCGCTGGCGCACCATCTTCTGCAGCATATCGACGATCTCCGCCTCGTCGACCTGGGTGACGCCCCGCGGGCGCGCTGCGATGTCGCGGTCCTTCAGGGTGGAGTTGATCATGCGCAGGGTCGAGACCGCGGCCTGGTCGCGCGCCTTCATGGCGGTCTTCAAGTCCTCGTTGAATCGCTCGCGCAGCATGGCGGCTCTCTTGATGCAGACTGGGGAAAGGCCGGACCCTATCGGATTCGCAGGAGACTGACAATGCGGCCATCTTGCACACAAGGCATTGATTTTCCGCATGAATTCAGCCCGCCGTCGGCTTGACGCCGGAGCCCGTTGCGCCTAGAACCCCGGGCAACCTTGGACCTCATGGAGCCATCATGGCGCCCTTCGACGAGACCCCGAAGCCGACCGCCCTCCTGGTGCTGGCCGATGGGACCGTCATCAAGGGCCGCGGCCTCGGCGCCGAAGGCAAGGCGGTCGGCGAGGTCTGCTTCAACACCTCGATGACCGGTTATCAGGAGATCATGACCGATCCTTCCTATGCCGGTCAGATCATCACCTTCACCTTCCCGCATATCGGCAATACCGGCGCCAATCCGGAGGACATCGAGACGGTGACACCCGCGGCGCGCGGTGCGGTGCTGGCGACCGACATCACCGAACCCTCGAATTGGCGCGCGGCCCAGCATTTCGACAGCTGGCTGTGCTCGCACCAGCTCCCCGCGATCGCCGGCGTCGACACGCGCGCGCTGACGCGCCGCATCCGCGACGGCGGCGCGCCGAACGGCGTCATTGCGCATTCGAGAGACGGGCAGTTCGATGTGGCGGCGCTGACCGCCGAGGCGAAGGCGTGGCCCGGGCTCGACGGCATGGACCTCGCCAAGGACGTCACCTGCCGCCAGACCTATCACTGGGACGAGACGGTCTGGAGTCTCGATGGCGGCTACGGCAAGCAGAGCGCGCCGAAGCTGAAGGTCGTCGCCATCGACTATGGCGCCAAGCGCAACATCCTGCGCTGCCTCGCGACCGCCGGATTCGATGTGACCGTGGTCCCCGCGACTGCCAGCGCCGAGGACGTGCTGCAGCACAAACCCGACGGCGTTTTCCTCTCCAATGGTCCCGGCGATCCCGCGGCGACGGGCGAATACGCCGTGCCGGTGATCCAAGCGCTGATGCAGAAACAGCTGCCGATCTTCGGCATCTGTCTCGGCCATCAGATGCTGGCGCTCGCCTTGGGCGCCAAGACCCGCAAGATGGCGCGCGGCCATCGCGGCGCCAATCACCCGGTGAAGGACCTCGCCACCGGCAAGGTGGAGATCACCAGCCAGAACCACGGTTTCGAGGTGATGGCCGAGAGCCTGCCCGCGAACGTGAAGGTCACCCACGTCTCGCTGTTCGACGGCACCAACGAGGGGATCGAGGTCGAGGGCAAGCCGATCTTCTCGGTGCAGTATCACCCCGAAGCTTCGCCGGGCCCCCAGGACAGCCATTACCTTTTCCAGCGCTTCGTCGAGAAGATCGAGGCGCGGCGCAAGTAGGGGATTAGAGCCCCGACCGCGCCTTCCTTCCCGGCAACTGGCCCAGGATCTTCTGCCGCTCGTCGGGAGTCGAGATGATCCAGTCGCGGATCTCGTCGATGGTGCGGAGGCAGCCGACGCAGTAGCCGGTCATCGGGTCCATCTGGCAGACGCTGACGCAGGGCGAGGGCGGGCCGCTGGCGAGAAGGCGCAGCCGCTCCCGCCGGCGCTGCTCGCGCGCGGCGGCCCGATCGGCGGCGAAATCACGTTGCCGTGCGCCGAGGGAGTCCGAGGCGGGATTCTTCGGCGAATCCTCGGGATTCATGCCATCAACCGAGGAATACCCCTCGGAATACGCGGGGCCTGTGACGGGTATCGCTCCATGGGGAGAGGCTCATATCATAGGCTCGCAAGAATTGACCAGTGCACCGACCCGAATGGCGCGCCTCGATCTCAACCAGGCACTTGGCCGCACGCGGCTCGCGACGGGGCTGGTCCTCTTCTTCTATGTGCTGACCCATGACCTCAACCACGCGCTGGGGCTGATCTCGCTCGACGCGATGGACTGGGGCCGCGTACCCTTCCTCGCCTTCTGGCGCTTCCCGCCGATCGAGGCGATCTTCGTCCTCTCGATCCTGCTGCATTTCCTGCTCGGCATGCGGGCACTCTATCGCCGCCACAGCTTCCGCATGCCGTTCTGGGAGGCGGCGCAGCTCGTGCTCGGCCTCGCCATCCCCCCGCTGCTGATGCTGCACGTGCTGGGCACCATCGCCGCGCACAATGTCTTCGGCATCGACGATGCCTATGACGAGACGGTGCTGGCGATCCTCTCGAGCCCCGGCATCACGGTGACCCAGACCACGGCGGTGGTCGTCACCTGGATTCATGGCTGCATCGGCATCGCCTATTGGGTAAGGCTGAAGCCTTGGTATCCGAAGGTGCGGCCGACACTGTATTCCGCGGCGCTGCTGATTCCGGTTCTGGCGCTCCTGGGCTTCGCCGAGGCCGGGCGGCAGGTGCTCTATCTGGCGCACGAGCCGGGCTGGCTGCAGCAAATGGCCGAACATCGCCATCTGCCCGGTGCCGATGCGGTCATCCGGCTCTATCACTGGCTCGATGTCGGCCTCTCCGGCTATGCCGCGATCCTCCTCGCCGTGCTCGTCGCGCGCTACGCCCACCGCTGGGCGATCCGGCATCGCGCCATCCGTGTCGCCTATCCCGATGGACGCGTGGTCCGGATCCAGCCCGGAACCACGATCCTCGAAGCGAGCCGGATCGGCGGCATTCCGCATGCCTCGGTCTGCGGGGGGCGCGGGCGCTGCTCCACTTGCCGCGTGCGCATCCTCGCCGGCGACGCGACCCTGCCGCCGCCGAGCCTGGCGGAGCTGCGCGTGCTGGCGCGGGTCGGGGCGGCGCCTGGCACGCGCCTCGCCTGCCAGGCCAGGCCCGAAGGCTACGTGAAGATCGTGCCGCTGCTGCCGCCGGGCGCCACGCCGCGCGAGGCGCGGGCGCAAGGCGATTTCCATTCCGGGAAGGAGCAGGAGATCGCGGTGCTGTTCGCCGACCTCCGCAACTTCACCCAGTTCTCAGAGCGGCAGCTTCCCTATGACGTGGTCTTCATCCTGAACCGCTATTTCCGGGCCATGGGCGAAGCGGTCGAGGCGGCCGGCGGTCATGTCGACAAGTTCATCGGCGACGGCGTGATGGCGCTGTTCGGCGTCGACGGTCGCAGCGAGAACGCTTCAGCCCAGGCGATCGACGCGGCGCGACGCATGGCGCAGAACCTGGCGCAGATGAATTTCGGCTTCGGCGAGCAATTGAAAGCGCCGCTGCGGATGGGGATCGGCATCCATTTCGGCCCGGCGATCGTGGGCGAGATGGGCTATGGCGCGACGCAATCGCTGACCGCCGTCGGCGACACGGTCAATACCGCGAGCCGGCTCGAGACCGCCACCAAGGAGCTCGACTGCCAGCTCGTCATCTCCGACGCCGTCGCGCGCGCCGCGGGGATCGGCCAGGGCATCGGCGAGGCGCATGACCTCGAGCTCCGCGGGCGAAGCGATAGACTCGCGATCCGTGCGATCAAGGATGCGGCGGCGCTGACCTTGTGAGCCACGTCACCACCGGTGTGCGGATCACGCCACGCGCCTTGCCGCTGCCCCTGGCTCGCCATAGTGTTGCCCCGATCGGACGCCAGGGTGAGTGCGTTCGAGCCCCATGGGAAGTCCCGGCGGAAGCGGAGGCAGCATGACATCCAAGGCGACAATCGCGCGCGCGGCACTCCTGGCGGCAGCGTTTACGGCGACACCGGCGATCGCCGACGAGATCTCCGTCGGCACCGACCAGCAGACCGGCATCGCGGTCACCATCTACAACTCCGATCTCGCCTTGATCCGGGACCAGCGCAAGGTCGATTTGAAGGCCGGCGAGAACGAGATCGCCTTCGTCGATGTCTCCGCCGGCATCCGGCCCGAGACCGCTTTGCTGACCGCCGCGGGCGGCGGTCTCACGGTGACCGAGCAGAATTTCGACTTCGACCTGCTGACGCCGCAGAAGCTGCTGGAGAAGTCGGTCGGCAGCACGATCCGCGTGATCCGCACCAATCCCACGACCGGCGCCGACACCTCCGAGGACGCGAAGGTGCTCTCGGTCGTGAACGACATGGCGGTGCTGCAGATCGGCGACCGGATCGAGACGGCGATTCCGGGCCGGCTGGTCTACAGCACGGTGCCGGCCAATCTGCGCGCGCGGCCGACCCTGGTCACCAAGGCGATCGCCGACAAAGCTGGCCCGACCGACCTTGCGCTTGCGTATCTCTCCAAGGGCCTGTCCTGGCAGGCGGACTATGTCGCCTCGCTCTCGGTGGACGAGAAGACCATCGACCTGAACGGTTGGGTGACGCTCACCAACCAGAGCGGCGTCACCTACAAGGATGCGAAGCTGCAGCTGGTCGCCGGCCAGGTGAACCAGGTGCAGCCGATGATGCAGCGTGAGGCGCTGGCCGATCAGACGGCGCCGATGGCCGCGGCAGCTCCGAAGATGGTCGAGGAGCAGGCCTTCGAATATCATCTCTACCGCCTCGACCAGCCGACCACTATCAAGGAGAACCAGACCAAGCAGGTGGCGCTGATGGCGGCGTCCGGCGTGCCGGTCGTCAAGCAATACCTGATCACCAACGCCGCCAATGTCTGGGGCCGCTACTCCTCGAGCTTCGGCGAGGCCGATCGGATCAACGCCACGGTCAAGCTGAAGTTCGTCAATGACGAGAAGTCCAAGCTCGGCATGCCGCTGCCGAAAGGCGTCGTGCGGGTCTACAAGGCGGACAGCCAGGGCGAAGCGGTCTTCGTCGGCGAGGATTCGATCGATCATACGCCGAAGAACGAGGATATCAGCCTCACCATGGGCCAGGCCTTCGACATCACCGCGCGGGCGAAGCAGACCGATTTCGAGCAGATCAGCGACCGCATCTTTGAGAACGAATACGAGATCGAGCTGAAGAACGCGAAGGCTGACAAGGTGTCGGTCGATGTCCGCGAGGCGATCCCCGGCGACTGGAAGATGATCAAGGAAAGCCAACCGCACCAGAAGCTCGACTCGCAGACCGCCGGCTGGCTGGTCGACGTCCCGGCGAATGGGAGCGCCAAACTGACCTATCGCGTCAGGATGGAGTTCTAGGGCTTCCGACCCCAGGCCGCGACGACCCGGTGCGGCACCTGCATCGGGTCTTGCGGGAAGTCGCGGGCCAGCATCGCGGCGTGCTCCGCGTCGAAGGCGGCGACGGAATCCGGGGGCAGATTGGCGCTGATGCCGGCCGAGGCGCGGATGCGACCGCGCCAGGCTTCGTGGCTGTAGGCGATGTCGAAATCGACCGAGAAGCCTTCGCGGCGGTCGAAGCCGCCGAGCGCCAGATCGTGCATGTAGCGCACGGTGTCGGGCTCGTAGCCGCCGAGCCTCCATTCGGGATTGTGCTGCTCGATCAGACGCTCGGTCGCCGCGACCATGTTGTTCTCCAGCGGCAGCCAGCCCAGCATCGCGATCAGCAAATGGCCGCCGGATTTGAGCACGCGCTTCGCCTCGGCGGCGGCCAATGCGCCATCGAACCAGAACCAGCAGGTGCCGGCACTCACCAGGTCGAAGGCGGCTGCGGGCTGACCCGTCGCCTCGGCGCGCGCGACGGCGTAGTCCACCGCAACGCCCTCGGCCTCGCCCAGCTGTTTCGCCTGCTCCATCATGCCCGTCGCGATATCGATTCCCGTCACTCTGCCGCCGCGGCGGGCGAAGCCGCGCGCCAGCGTGCCGGTGCCGGTGCCGAGATCGAGCACGCGCATGCCGCGTCGGAACAGGCCCGCGGCTTCGACGCGATCGAAGAACCAATCCGGAAATCCGGCGCGATGCCTGGCGTAGTCGCCTGCCGCGTGGTTCCAGTCGGTCTTGAGCTTAAGTCCTACAGCCAAGCGGCCATCTTGCCTCTGGACACCCGAATTGCAAGCCGGGCAAGGTGACGAAATGGCGACACGCAACAGGCAACCCGAGATCGCGATCGTCGGCGGCGGTCTCGTCGGCATGACTCTGGCAGCGGCGACGTCCAGCGCGGGCATCGAAACCGCGCTGATCGAAGCCGAGCCGTTGGAGAGTCTCACCGAGGCGACGTTCGACGGGCGCTCCTCGGCCATCGCCTACGGCTCGCAGCAGGTGCTGACCGGAGTCGGAGCCTGGCGCTATCTCGAAGCCGAGGCGCAGCCGATTGAGGAGATCCGCGTCTCCGACGGCGGCTGGCGCGGGCGGCGGCATGAGAGCCCGTTCTTCGTGCATTACAGCCATCGCGACCTGCCGCCGGGCGCCATCGCCGCCCATGCGCAGCCGCCCTTCGGCTGGATCGTCGAGAACCGCGCCATCCGCCGCGGCCTGATGCAGCGGCTCTCGGAGTGCGGCAGCCTCACCCATATCGGGAGCGCGCGCGTCACCGACATCGGCTTTGCGAGCGAGGGGCGCGCCGTGCTCAAGCTGCAGGACGGGCACAGCGTCCAGGCAAGGCTGGTGATCGCCGCCGACGGCCGCCACTCCGCCGTGCGGCGCCTTGCCGGCATTGGCTTCAAGGAGTTCGGCTACAACCAGATCGCCATCGTCTGCACGGTGGCGCATGAGCGCCCGCATCACGGCACGGCGCATGAGCATTTCCTGCCCGCCGGCCCATTCGCCATGCTGCCCATGACCGATGGCCCGGATCCGGACGGCGGCACCACGCATCGCTCCTCGATCGTGTGGACCGAGGACCCGCGCATCGCGCCCTGGCTGCTCTCGCTCGACGATGCGGGGCTCGCAGCGGAGATCGAACGCCGTTTCGGCGCGACGCTCGGCAAGCTGAAGCCCATCGGGCCGCGCTTCTCCTACCCGATGCGCCTGCTGCTCGCCGACACCTATGCGAAGGACGGCGTCGCCCTGGTCGGCGACGCGGCCCATGCGATCCATCCGGTCGCCGGCCAGGGCTTCAATCTCGGCGTCCGCGACGTCGCGGCGCTCGCCGAGGCGCTGGTCGATGCGCATCGCCTGGGGCTCGATCTCGGCAGCCTCGCGGTGCTGGAGAACTACGCGCGCTGGCGGCGCTTCGACAACCTGCTGCTGACCGGCTTCACCGACGGCCTCGTGCGCCTGTTCTCCAACGACCTGCCGCCGATCCGCCTCGCCCGCGACCTCGGCTTCTACGCCTTCAACCTGATGAAGCCGCTGAAGCGCTTCGCCATGCGCCACGCCATGGGCACGGTGGGCGAGCTGCCCCGGCTGGTGCGGGGCTTGCCGCTGTAGACGCGGCCTCATTTCCGGCAACGCGGCGCAGCACCCATCGCTTTTACCGGCCGAACCCGTTTGGAGGCATGTCCGGGTGATCTAATCTCCTGAACAGAAACAGAAAATCCGGGTTGAAGAGGTGCAACGCGATCCTTCGTTTCGTCGGGGTCCTGTCGGGGTCGGGGGTTGCCGCGGTTGGATCAGCCCCCTCCCACACGACTTGGCATTGTACCCTTTTTGTTCTAAAAAATCAACCTTGGCCATTACACACTAAACGCAGGACCGCTCGCGAAAAGCCTAGGAAGTCTGCGGTGTTTACCGCGAGGTAACGAGTTCCGCTGATGGCGATTATGATAATCGTGATGCGGCACCTGCCAGAACGCATCGCCGCAAGGCTTATCCTGGTGTCCCGGGGACCACAAGATATAGGACAGGCGGTTTCCCGCTAATCCTTACGATCCGCGCTCTACCCTCGGTAGGCGATCGGTTCTCATCCCCGGCGCAGTCGGGCGATGCACTGGATGTCCGATTCACATCTCCAAGCGGATGAAGCTACGAGGCAGCGCCACTTCCGAGAAGTGCCAAAGGCGGATATGCGCGCCCAGAGAGCCGCGTGACGTGCAGGGCGCGGGAATTCACACTTATTGGACGGAGTGATTGAGAGAGCGCAATACCCGACGGAGAGCCTCTATTTAGCGGCCATTGTATCACTCGCGCAGCCCGGCCTTGCGCAGCCCGTCGAGGAGATGCTCGCGCAGGCGCGGGTCGACATGGATCGACAGCCTCGCGAAGGTGCCAAGCACGCAGTCTGGCTTGAGCTTGAGCGTCGCGGCGACCGCCTCGCGCGCATTTTCGGCTTGCCCCAGCTGTGCGTAGGCCGCCGCGAGCAGACCCGGTATCCAATAAGGCTGGGGGCCTGCCTTCAAATAGGCGGCAACGGCATCCTCATACCGCCTCAAATGATACAAGACATAGCCTCGCACTTCCCAAAACCAGGCTGGCGGATAGGGATCGCGCTGCAGCGCGGTGTCGAGCAGTCGGATCGCCTCCTCCAGTCGATCAGCGAACGTCAACCAGTTGGCACGATCGGTAGCGATGTTCACCTCGTTGGGGTTGAGCTGATAAGCGCGATCATAGTGTTGGCCAGCAAGCTGGAACTGCCCTGACCGCATGCAGGCATAACCCATGGCCTGGTGGCTCCAGGCATCGGCGTCATCGAGATCCAGGGCTTTACGAGCCGAGGCAATCGCCAGTTCGATTAGTGCTGGATTGCGTGAGTCATCAACGGTGTAGTGCATGGCTAATGCAATGGAACGCCAGGCAAGCGCATGAACATAGGTGGGATCGAGCGCGACCGCGCGGGCGAAACATTGTTCGGCCTCAATATACTTGGAGTGGTAGAGCCATTCACGGCCCCGCAGGAAGTAATCATAAGCGTCCCAATCCCCGGTCGGCTTCTTGCGGACGATTTCAGCGGCGCTCGCCGCAATGCGTCCCTCCAGCGTGGCGGCGATGGCCGAAGCGACTTCGTCCTGGACGCCGAAGATCGCCTTCGCCGGGCGATCATAGCGCTCGGCCCACAGATGGCCTTCGCTCTCGGTATCGATGAGCTGTGCCGAGACCCGAATGTTCGAGCCGATCTTGCGCACACTGCCTTCGACCACGTAACGAACGCCTAGCTTCCGCCTTACGGCAGCGACATCGACCGCCGGGCCGCCGAACTGGAAAGACGAGCTGCGGGCGATGACCAGCAAAGAACGATAGCGCGAGAGCTCGGTGATGATGTCCTCGGTGATGCCATCGCTGAGATAGGCCTGGGCCGGGTCGCTCTGATTGACAAAAGGCAGGACGGCAATCGCGGGCCGATCCTTCCTCGCGACCCGTGATCCAGCGGTCACGGCGTCCGGCGAACCAGGTGATGGTGGAGCCGCGTCCGGACCGGTCCCCGATCGGCGGGCCAAGATCTCGCGATAGAGGGCTTCGGTTGCCGATTCGGGGGCGACGTTCAGCTCGCGACGCAAGCGATCCCGGCAGATCTCATATTGGCGAAGCGCCAGGTCCTGCCGTGCCTCGGCGGCGTAGAGGCGCATCAGCGCCCGATGTCCTGACTCGTTTAATGGATCGAGCGACAGCAGGTGCTGAGCGGTTGCGATGGCGCTTGTCGCTTCGGCGCCATCCGACTGAAGGGCGAGCAGCTTGCTCAGGACCTGCACTGCGCGAGCGTGGATGCGCTCGCGCTCGGTTGTCAGCCATTCGGCGAAGCCTTCGCTCCTGAGATGAAAGCCTTGCAGCAGATCGCCCCTATAGAGCGCCTCGGCTTCAGACAAGGATCCGGCAACACCGTGCTGTGCCAGTCTGTCGAAGCGAGCCACATCGGTGTCGAAGGCGCTGCGCTCGAGGGCGATCCAGTCGCCTTCCGCATTGATCCAGGATGGATCGACAGGCAGGGATTTCCGCAGCACGGCAAGGGTCTGGCGCAGGCTGGTCCGAGCCTGCTGATCGGGGCGATCCTCCCAGAGAAGCGTGGCAAGCTTGTCGCGCGAATGCCGCTGTCCTGGCGTCAGGGCCAGATAGGCCAGCAACGCCTGACCAGTTTTGGTCGACAGCGCAATCGGCGGCCCATCATGCGGCCTGAGCTCGAAGCCACCCAGCAGATTGAGGAGCAGGGGCGCCATGGGCCACCCATTCAGTGAACCCCGCATCAGGCTAGCGCACGGCCCATCGTAGCGGGAACATTTTTACGCGTTTCTCACGCTCCACACTTCCTGCTCACGCGCGCTCGAACGGCCGCCTCACGGCCTTGCGGCAGGGTGCTGTCTGTGACTGATCGACAATTACCGCACGGCGAGGAGGTTCAAACCATGAGGCTGACATACAGATTGTCCGACCAGGCCCCATACCTGCGAACGGCAAGATCGGGGAAATCCCTCTCTTTCGATGCACGCGGCATGCAGGTCGAGGCGTCTCTCGGTCAGGATATGAGGAATATCTTGCTGGACCTGAGGCGCGATGGGCCGTTTAGGCTGCTCCGGGTCTGGCGCCAGCGCTGGCACTACCGCAAGGAGTTGGCGCGGCTGCTGATCGTTGGGCCGTACATGATCAGTGATGTCGGGTTGACGCTCGACCTGGCCCTGGCAGAGGCGGGGCGGCCATTCTGGCGCCGGTCGGTCGGCGAAGAATCATGCCTGGGATAGCGTTCAGTCAGCTATCTCCGATTGGGGTCAAACTCAGCCAATTACCCAAACTTCCAATTAGTCCGTTTTATCTCCCGACAGCGGACCCCTTTGCAGAGGCAGATCAGGCGGATCACGCCGGCAGCCGTCGTTCACAATCTTCTACCCTAAGGAGCGAATCGCAGCCGGAGTTCGAGATACTAGATATTATGGCTACCTGGGACACCGGGATAAGCGTTATCGCCGCAAATCCCCATTCCTGCGTTTAGTGAGCAATGGCCCCAACCTTCAGCCGCGCCGCCCGCTAAGGCTCGCGCCTGAGCCCCTTCTCCTCCAGCGCCTTCAGATAGGCGGCGAAGATCTCGTCGGCGTGCTTGCCGATGCCGTAGAGATAGCGCCAGGTGTAGATGCCGGTGTCGTGGAGATCGTCGAACTTGATGCGGATGGCGTAGTTGCCGACCGGCTCGACGCCCATGATGCCGACATGCCGCCTGCCGGCGACGATGGTCTTCTGCCCCGGCCCGTGGCCTTGCACCTCGGCCGACGGACTCTCGACCCGCAGCAGCTCCGCGGGATAGCGGAAGGTCGAGCCGTCGTCGAAATCGACCTCCAGCGCCTTCTCTTCCTGCTTCAGCCGGATCTCGACCGGCCAGGGTGCACCCGATGCCGGTGCGCTCATCCGCGCATCTCGTCGTCGGTCAGCTGCCGCGCCTCGTCCGCCAGCATGATCGGGATGCCGTCGCGGATCGGATAGGCGAGACCGGCTCGCCGGCTCAGCAGCTCCTGCTTCTTGGCGTCATAGATCAGCGGTCCCTTGGTCAGGGGGCAGACCAGGATCTCGAGCAGCTTGGGATCGACGGTCGACGTGTCGGACATGGTGCCTCAGTGCAAAGGCCGCTGGTCGTCGCTGCGGCCGCGGACGGCGAGCTCAAAGAGGGCCAGCAGCATCTCGCCCAGCTCGCGCAGGTTCTGGCATTCCAGCAGCGCCTGTTTCTCGTCCGGCGAGAACGGGCAGAGCATCGCGAGCGAGATCACCAGCTGGCGGTCCGCCATGGCGTCGATCGCCTGCCAGTCGACCGTGGCGTTACGGGTCTCGAAATAGCCTTTCAAGGTGGCGATGAAGCGCGCGCGGCCGTCGAGGGCGAGATCGCTCTCGGCGAGATCGCCGGCGAAGGGCGCGAAATCCGGCGTGACCAGACGGAAGCCTCCGTCGGTCGGCGGCAGTTCCTCGCGGATGCGGAAGCGGATCAGGCCGGAGAGCGTGATCTGGTAGCGCCCGTCATCGGTCTCCTCGAAGGCGATGATGCGGCCCGCGCAGCCGACGCGCTCCACGTCCGGCTTGAAGGCGGGATCGAGCTTGCGCTCGGCGCCGCGCTCCTTCGGTTGCAGCATGCCGATGAGCCGATCGGGCTGGGACAGAGCGAAGCGCGTCATCGCGAGATAGCGCGGCTCGAAGATGTTGAGCGGCATGCGCCCACCCGGAACCAGCAGGGCGCCGGTCAGCGGGAAGATCGGCAGCACCCGCGGCAGATCAGCGAAGCCCGGCTCGAAATCGCGCCGCGATCCACCCGGCCGCTTGGGATCGGACGCCATCGAACGCGCCGCGTCAGCTGAACATCAGCGAAGAGAGCTTGCGCCGGGCGGCGAGGGTCAGCGGGTCGGTCGGCCCCATCGCCTCGAAGAATTTCAAGAGCTGCTTCCTGGCCGCTTCCTCGTTCCAGCCACGGTTGGTCTTGAAGATCTCCAACAGCTGATCGATCGCCGCCTCGCGCTCGCCAGACGCAAACTGCGCCACAGCAAGATCGTAGCGCGCCTCGAAATCCTTCGGGTTGGCGTCGATGCGCGCCCGCAGCTGCCGGGTCTGACCGGAAGCCTTCTGGCCCGCCTCGGCGAGGTCGAGCTGGCTCACGGCCGAGGCGATGGCCGCGTTCTTCAGCACCTCGGCCGGAATGCCGGTCAAGAGATCGCGGGCACCCTTCAAGTCACCGGTCGCGACCGAGCAGCGGACCAGACCCGCGATCGCCTTGGCGTTGTCGCCCTCATGGGCCAGCACTTGGCCGAAGATGGCACTGGCGGCTCCATAGTCGCCTTCGGCGAACGCGGCCTCGGCCTGCTCGAGCGCCTCGTCGATCGGCGAGGGACCGGCGGCGGCGGCGCCCATCTTCGCAAGATGCTGCACGAACTGGCGGAGCTGGCTCTCGGGCTGCACGCCGACGAAGCCGTCCACCGGGCGACCCTGATAGAAGGCGTAGACCGCCGGAATCGACTGGATGCGCAGCTGGCCGGCCAGGGCCTGGTTCTTATCGACGTCGATCTTGACCAGGCGGACGGCGCCCTTGGCCTCCTTCACCACCTTCTCGATCAGGGGCCCGAGCTGCTTGCAGGGGCCGCACCACTCGGCCCAGAAGTCGACGATCACCGGCACCTGCATCGAGGCGTCGAGCACGTCCTGGGCGAATTTCTGCTGGTTGCTGTCCTTGATCAGGTCGGCGGCATTGGCACCGTCCGCTGCCCCGCTGGTCGCACCTTTGGGCGCGCTGCCGATCAACTGGTCCATGGTTCAGGAGCTCCGAATTTCGCGAATTGGCCCTATAGATGGCGCTTCCGGCGTTTCCGATCAAGTGCCGGAATATGCTGGGATTTTTCCGCGCGTTATCATTGGGATGCGGGGCTCACCGGGACCGCGATGAACCGTGGCGGATGACGCTCCGCCTCGAGGAAGCGCACGAGGTCCTGCGGGGCAAGAGCGGTCGCCTTGAAGTTCACCAGCGGATGGGCGTGGACCACGTCGTGCCGCAGCAGGTCCTGATCCAGCACCATGGCGACCGCGCGGGCTTTGTCGTTGATGACGGCGAAGGGCGTCACCGCGCCGGGAATGACGCCGAGATGCTGCATCAGCCGATCGGCGCTGCCGAAGGAGAGCTTGGCGGCACCGCCGGTGGCGCCGGTCAAGAGCTCGCCCAGCGCCTTCAAATCGACGCGCTTGGATTCCTCGACGGTCACCAGCCACATCTCGTCCTTCCGGTTCTTGAGGAAGAGATTCTTCACATGCCCGCCAGGCAACTGGCCGCGCAACCCACGCGATTCCTCGACCGTGAAGACCGGCGCATGGTCGATGGTGTGGCTCTCGATGCCGAGCTCCTTGAGACGCGCGATCAGCGCCTCGGGACTGGTGGGCAAGTTACTCTGCAGCGCGTAAGCGTCGACTGGCGTGGAGCCGGGAGCGGTGTCGGTCATCGGGAAGGCAGGCCTGCAAAATGAAACGGGCCGGCAAGGTATCGGCCGGCCCGGTCCTCTGCAATATGCCGTCAATCAGACGACGGACAGGCGCACCGGCACATTGTTGCGGGTGGCGTTGGAATAGGGGCAGACCTGATGGGCCTGGTCGACCAGCTTCTGCGCCTCGGCCTTGTCGAGGCCGGGCAGCGAGACCTCGAGCGCCACGTCGAGGCCGAAGCCGCCTTCCGAGCGCGGGCCGATGCCGACCGTCGCCGTCACCTTGGTGTCCGCGGGCACCTTCGGGCCGCCCTGCGAGGCGACGAACTTCATGGCGCCGATGAAGCAGGCGGCGTAGCCCGAGGCGAAGAGCTGCTCCGGGTTGTTGCCGGTGCCGCCGGCGCCGCCGAGCTCCTTCGGCGTCGCGAGCTTCACCTTGAAGCTGCCGTCCTTGGTCACGGCCTCGCCGTCGCGCCCGCCGGTCGCGGTCGCGGCGGTGGTGTAGAGCACTTTCACGGACATCGGATCAGTCTCCTTCTCGCTGGTTCGCGGTTTGCAATTGCGTCGGTGGCAAATTACATAGTGGACAATTCAATTGCGCGCAATTAAATTTATGTGACGCGGATCACGGGAAGGAGAGGATCATGGCGCGAAGTTCCGCCAAGCCGGGCGGCAGCGATGGCGATGCGGCACTCAGGCTCGGCAACCAGCTCTGCTTTGCGGTCTATGCCGCGGGGCACGCCTTCAACGCGGCCTACAAGAAGCTGCTGGCACCACTCGGCCTCACCTATCCGCAATACCTCGTCATGTTGGTGCTCTGGGAGCAGGACGGGCTTACGGTTTCGGCGATCGGCGTCCGGCTCGGGCTCGATTCCGGCACGCTCACCCCGCTCCTGAAGCGGCTCGAGGCGGCGGGTCTCCTCAGCCGGCTGCGCGACGCCGCCGACGAGCGCCAGGTGCGGATCACCCTCACTCCGTCCGGCAGAGCCTTGAAACAGAAGGCGAAGGCGATCCCCGAGAAGCTCGCTTGCGCCTCCGGGCTATCGTTCCCGGACGCCGGCGCGCTCCGGCAGGCGCTGGGCCGGCTGACCACCGAGCTCAATGCGGCCGATTCGGCCTAAGCCTTTGATCGACTTCAGGTCATTGGACCGCTTGCAAATGGATCGCCGGCCGCTATGATGCGCGCCGCCGCCGGCCGGGACACCCTTTCC
>DATKMF010000147.1:0-29900 GCA_035542015.1 Candidatus Cybelea sp. | reverse complement strand
GATCGGCGTCGGCGATTCTTACCGCACGGACGTTCGCGGCGCCCAGACGATGGGCGCGCAGTCGGCATTGATCGCCGCCGGCATCCACAAGCTGGAGCTGTTGCGGGCAGGCCGGCTCGATCTCGGCCAGGTCATGGCCCTCGCGCGGCGGCTGGAAGTCACGCCGGACTATGCCCTCCCCCAGCTGGCCTGGTAGCGGCGACGCATCTGGCCGCCGCCCTGCCGCGTATCTAGAATGCGGCCACGGGGAGAGCGACCTTGGGCGAGAGATCGGCGACTTGGACCTGGTCCTTCGACCGGCCGCCGGCGGAGATCTGGCCGCTGATGGCCGACACGGCGCGCTTCAACGAGGCCGCCAAGGTGCCCCGCCATGCCATCACCGAGGTACCGCAGCCCGACGGCAGCGTGCGCTACTTCGGCCACGTGAGGCGCGGCCCCTTCGACCTCAAATGGCGCGAGAAGCCGGTCAACTGGGTGAGCGAGCAGTGGTTCGAGCATTGCCGCTATTTCGAATCCGGGCCGCTCAAATCGCTCTGCGCGCATTTTGAACTGGAGCCGAAGGGCGCGGGATCGGTCGGGCACTACAGACTTTCGGCCGAGCCTGCCAACCTGATCGGCCGTCTGATTCTCGCGACCGGCTTCTTCCCCTCGGCGGCGAAGACGTTCGCCAAGCTCGCGCGGGACGCCAATGACTTTGCCAAGGGCGAGCGCGCGGAGCCCTTCGCCTTCGAGGCCCCGAAACCGATGCCCGAGATCGTGGCGCGCGTCGAGCGCATGGTGAAGGAGATCGAGGCCTCGGCGAACGGCCATGGTCTTGCGCGGCGCTTGGCCGATCTAATACTGAAGGGGCAAGAGGTCGATCTCTGGCACATCCGGCCGCTGAAGCTCGCGCGCGAGTGGGCGCGGCCGCCACTCGAAGCGATCGAACTCTGCCTTCAAGCTGTGCGCGCGGGATTGCTGGAACTCAGATGGGATCTCCTCTGCCCGCGCTGCCGTGTCGCCAAGGCCTGGTCGGGCGGCCTCGATCGCTTGCCGGAAGGCGCCCATTGCGGCTCCTGCAACATCGACTATGGCCGCGACTTCTCGAAGAACGTGGAGGCGAGCTTCCGCCCCGCGGAAGCGATCCGCACCCTGGAGACCGGCGAATACTGCCTCTGGGGACCGGTCTCGACGCCGCATATCAAGCTGCAGATGGCGCTCGAGCCCGGCGAGCAACGCACGGTCGAGGCCAGGCTGCCCTTCGGCCCCTACCGCCTCCGCACGCTGGAGCCCGGGCCGGAGTTCGACATCGACTGGCGCCCGGATGGATCGCATGCGGGCGGCTTCCCGGCGATCTGCATATCGGAGGATGCGATGAACGCGGGCGATGCGGCGGAGGCCGGCAGAATCCGCGTGGAGAACCGCAGCAGCCGGCCGCGGATCGCGATCGTCGAGAGCCGGGCCTGGACCGCGGACGCGCTGACTGCCGACCGGGTGACGGCGCTGCAGGCGTTCCGCGATCTCTTTTCCGAGGACGTGCTCCGGCCGGGCGACGAGGTCAGCATCGGCCGCGTGACGCTGCTGTTCTCCGATCTACGCGGCTCGACCGCGCTCTATCAGAAGATCGGCGATGCGACCGCCTATCACCTGGTGCGTGACCACTTCGCCTTCATGGCCCAAGCGATCCGCGACCACCAAGGCGCCATCGTGAAAACGATCGGCGATGCCGTGATGGCCGCCTTCGCCCGGCCCGAAGACGGGCTCCAGGCGGCGGTCGCGATCCAGCGCGCGGTCGGCGCCTTCAACCGGGCGCACCCGGTGGGAGATGGCCCAAAGCATCCCGGGGGGGAGGACGCGATCGCCATCAAGCTCGGCCTGCATCAAGGCCCGTGCATCGTGGTGACCTTGAACGACCGGCTCGACTATTTCGGCTCGACCGTGAATCTCGCGGCGCGGCTCCAGGGCGAGAGCCATGGCGGCGACATCGTGCTGAGCCCGGAGATCGCCGAGGACCCGGCGGTCGGCCCGCTGCTCGTCCGCCTGGCCACGGAAGGAATCGAGGCTGCCAAGGATCAGGCGGCGCTCAAGGGGTTCGATCGGCCCTTTGCTTTCCGCCGGCTGATTTTCCCGGCCTGATCAAGGCGTTAACCCTGCGCGCCGCTCACATGGATACCTCTGATTAACCTCTTGCTGCTATTGGGTGGAGGTTCCTAGTCTTCCGACCTTGCGCACAAGCGCGCATGCAGTCGGGGAACTGGCGGCCCGGCCCGGCAATAACTCTTCGGGCGGTGACTTGGGGGTGCGGTGAGCGGCAGCGTGGCCAAAGTGGAGCCGGAGACCGAGCGCGAGGCCAAGACTCGTGATCTCCAGCAGCGTGCCCAGGGCTCGAATGTCAACGAGAAGACCCTGCTCGCCACCGACTACCTGAACCACATCAACGAGATCGTCATGCTGTTCGATCTGGTGCCGGACGCGCCGGAATGCCTCGAGGACTGCAAGACCTGGCAGCCGCTCACCTACCAGGATCATTTCCGTGCCAGCCACATCGCCGACCGCGATCTCGCGATCGAGGCCTATGACTACGCGCCGCCGGCCTACAAGCAGCCATTCGACCAGCTGGTCAGCGAGATGAACCGGCTGGTCGCGATCTCGATCGAACGGCTCGACACCGCCATCGCCGAGGGCGAGGAGGAGATCACGCGCATGATCGCCGAGCGTGCCTCGCGCAACCTGCAGGACCTGATCGGCCAGGCGAGCGCCGTCATCCACGGCAGCGACCATGTGGTGGATCAGGCCCAGATCGACGCGCTGATGCAGTTCTAGGGCGGCGGCCGCAACAGTTGTTGCGCTATCCTGTTGACCTCGCGGCGGTCGCGTTCACCTGGTACAGCGATCGAAACCAGCCTGAGGTGCAATCGTGCGCTTCCTTCCGATTTTCCGAGCCGTCTGCGTTCTGGCATTGGTCGTTGCTGGAGCGGCGGCGGCCGGCGCCGTTCAAGCCCAAGACTTCAAGATCGAGACCGCGCTGCGAGGCCTCGAATATCCCTGGTCCTTGGATTTCGCGCCCGATGGGACGCTCTACATCACCGAGCGGCCGGGGAAGCTGGTGCATTTCGATCCGACGACCGGCAAGGTCGCCGAGATCGGCGGCGTGCCAAAGGTGCGCGCGGAGGGTGAGGCGGGGATGCTCGGCATGGCGCTCGATCCCAAATTCGCCGACAACGGGTTCGTCTATCTCTGCTATTCGACTCACGATTCGAAAGCCAATCCCTCGAATCGGCTTTCACGCTTCCGCTTGAACACCGACCGGCTCACCGCGGAAAAAGTGCTGGTGGACGACCTCCCCGGTGCCACGTATCACAACGGCTGCCGCGTGATCGTGGCGCCCGACCAGGCGCATCTCTTCTTCAGTATGGGCGAGGCGGGGCGCGCCGAGCAGGCGCAGTCGCTCGACTATCTCGGCGGCAAGATATTCCGCATCAATCTTGACGGCTCGATCCCGGTGGACAATCCGTTCCAAGGCTCGCCGGTCTGGACCTATGGCAACCGCAATCCGCAGGGTCTGCGATTCCGCCCGGGTACCGACGAGTTCTGGTCCACCGAGCACGGGCCGGACACCCAGGACGAACTGAACCTCATCGTGAAGGGCGGCAACTACGGTTGGCCGAAATGCCGCGGCATCGATCCCTGCCCCGGCCTGCAGGACTATCACCCGGCGATCGCCGAGTTCGACCATCGCGACACGGTCGCGACCTCGGATCTCATCTTCTACGACGGGAAGCTGTTCCCCGAATGGAAGGGCGACATCCTGTTCGTGACCCTGAAGACCGGCCGCCTTTACCACATCCGCCTCGACGGGCAGAAGGTGGCGAAGACCGAGATCCTGATCGACAACCGGTTCGGCCGCCTGCGCGACATCGCCGAAGCGCCCGACGGCGCGCTCCTGATCTCGACCGACAACGGCGACGACGTCATCCTGCGGTTGACGCCGAAATAGGCGCGAGACTCTCCAATGGCGGCAGCGCGATCCGTTCCAGCTCCTTGGGCTCGAACTTGGTGAGGCCACCGGCATAAGTGCGACCGGCGGCTTGCGCCACGTTGCGGTTGAGCCAGCCGGCAATTGCGTCGAGCGCGGCGTCGCTCATCGGTTCGCGCGGGTAGAGACCGTGGGCGATGTTGATGTGCCGGGCGGCGCAGAGATTGCGCACGAAGACGGGCGGGCGACGCGCCATGTAGGTGCAGAGAATCGGCGCGGGCGGCTTCAGGCCGACCGACCACCAGGGTTTGCGATGGCGCGCGATGTAGGTTGTATTGGCGCCCTGGGCCTTGGCCCAATCGAGGAAGGCGCGTGTCGCTTCGTCGAGCAAGTCGGGATCGGACGGAAGATCGATCACGCGGCGCAGCTGTTTCGTGTCGCGGAGCGCAGTATCGGCGGCGATCAGTTCGCGGGCCTTGGTGATAACCGGAAAGAGGAAGCGATCGGGAAGTTCAGCCGAGTGCGGGCCGGCGATCCAGATGGCGTTGCCGCCCGTTACCTGGCCGCGATGGACGCGGCAGAGCTCGCCGAGCTCCGCCCAGCCGGGCGGGATCGCGGGCGCCGAGCGCGCGATCAAGCTCCAGCGCGAGGCGGTGAGAGCGCGTGCCGGTACGTCGATGCCGTCGGAGAGATCGCCGAGCTCTTGTGCGCTGCCGATCTCGCGCAGGCGCACCTGCTTCGGCCGTGCGCCGATCTCGAAACAGGCAATGACGCCGGTCGTCACCGCGTCGGCGAAAGGCAGGACCTTGGGATCAAGCCGGTGCAGCGCCTTCAACCCCAGCGGTCCCGCGAACAGCCGGCGCAGCGTGGCGCCGTAGTTGACATCGAGCCATTCCGCCGCGGTCACAAAGCAACCGAGATCACCGGCCCTGGCGAGATCCAGCGTCTTCAGGAAGAAATGGAGATGAAGGCCGGCGAGCCGACTCGCCTTCACGCCATGGCGCCGCGCGGCCGCGGCGTACCAGTCCTTCCAACGCGGCGCAATGCGGTGGTGGCGCACGTACGGCGGGTTGCCGATGAACAGGGTACGGCCTTCGATCGGCGGCAGGTCGATGGCGCGGTAGTCATCGATAAGAATGCGTACGCGGTCGGTGAGACCAAGGACGGCGAGATTGGCGCGCAGCAGAAGGGCGGCCGCGGGGTCGATTTCGACGGCGATCAGTTCTGCGGCGGGGAAGCGCCTGGCGACTGCCATGAGGAACCGTCCCGATCCTGCGCCTGGGTCGACCACGCGCTGGATCGGACCCGCTTCGCGTGCTGCCCAGGCCAGCATCGCGTCGACCATCACCGGCGGCGTGTATGTGGCGCCGAGTTTGCGGCGCTCGGGCGGCGTGCGGATCTTCGCGAAGGCCGCGCCGAGTGGGTCCTTGCCGGCCAGGATCGTCGCGCGGAGATCGTCTCGCGCCGAATCCCGTCCCATAAGGGCCTCTGCGGCAGCGATAAGCTCGGCCTCGGTCTCCAGCGTGCTCCCCCGATCTCGACTCGCCGTCTCGACTCGGCGCGCGTCCTTGCGCTATTTCTAACCGAAGCTGTCGACCCCTCCTGGTGAAGTCAAGCGAAGCGTGAGGAACTTTCCCCTCCGCCGATCGTTGGCGAAAGCGGGTCTGACAAACAGGGAATACAGGGCGGAGGGTTCGACTGTGCGTCACGTGTTCGGAGCTCTGGCCGGTATCGCCATTGTTGTCTTGGGCGGCTGCGGCTCGCACCAGTCCCAGCCACAATCCACGACGGTCTATGTGCCCGATCCAGCGGGGCCGACCGGGGCGCCGCCGGCACCGGTGACCCAGACCGAGGTGCCGGCCTCCTCGGTGCAGCCGGTGCTGGACGCGCCGCCGAACAGCCCCTCGATCAACGTCGCCAAGGTCGTGTGGGACAGCTTCCAGGCCTATCTGGAGAAGGTCGGCCGCGTCGGCGACGGCTATTTCGCCATCACCGAGGACGGGACCGGCGGCGGCAGCTGGGCCTGCGGCGAGGCGCTCTGCCAGGGCAATTTCGACGGCCAGGCCGCCGCCATGCAGCAATGCGCTACGGCCAATCCCGGCAAGAGCTGCGTGCTGTTCGCCAGGGACAACCGGATCAAGATGAACTACCAGATCGGCCAATGAGGGCTCCGCCATTCAGGGGACGCCAGATCTTCGCCGTGGCGCTGACACTGACGAGTGCCGGCTCAACTCTTGGCGCTTTCGCTGAAGACGCCAAGCTGCAGGTGACCAAGGCCGCCTGGACCGGCTATCAGAGCTATCTCGCCGGCGTCACCGACCAGCGTCACACCTTCTTCGCCATTTCCAAGGACGGGCAGATCTGGGGCCAGTCCGGCTGCCCCAAGGATCAATGTCCGGCCGACGACGCCTTGAAGGCCAGCGCCATCCAGCGCTGTCAGCAATTCAGCGCCAGCGTGCCCTGCCTGATCTTCGCCGAGGACAAGACCATCCTCGTGCCCTACCAGGTGAAGGACTACACGGCCTACGGGCAGTAAACCGCGACACCCCGGTTCCTGGACTTTCCCGCCAGCCCTCTGTTATCGTTCATTGTTTTGCAGCGCGGCAGAGGGTGTGCGAGGGCGGTTGATGGCCGACTTTTCCGACCGGAGCTTAAGCGACTGGGCGAAGCTGGCCTCGTCCGAGCTGAAAGGCGCTGCGCCCGAGAGCCTGGACTGGGTGACGCCCGAGGGGCTCCGGGTGAAGCCGCTCTATACTGCAGCCGACCTCGAGGGTCTGGAGACGCTCGGTGGCCCATTGGGGGGCACGCTGCCCGGCTTTCCGCCCTATACGCGGGGCCCGCGCGCCACCATGTACGCCAACCGGCCCTGGACCATACGCCAGTATGCCGGCTTCTCGACCGCGGAAGACTCAAACGCCTTCTACCGCGAGAATTTGAAACGCGGGCAAATGGGACTTTCAGTCGCCTTCGACCTCGCCACCCATCGCGGCTATGACAGCGACCATCCGCGCGTGGTCGGCGATGTCGGCAAGGCGGGGGTCGCGATCGATTCCGTCGAGGACATGAAGATCCTGTTCGACGGCATTCCCTTGGACAAGATGTCGGTCTCGATGACCATGAACGGCGCGGTGCTGCCGGTGCTGGCCGCTTTCATCGTCGCCGGCGAGGAGCAGGGGGTTCCGCAGGAGAAGCTCTCCGGCACCATCCAGAACGACATCCTGAAAGAGTTCATGGTGCGGAACACCTACATCTACCCGCCCGCACCCTCGATGCGCATCGTCGCCGACATCATCGCCTACACCGCACAGAAGATGCCGAAGTTCAACTCGATCTCGATCTCCGGCTACCACATGCAGGAGGCGGGTGCGACGGCGGTGCAGGAGCTCGCCTTCACGCTCGCCGACGGCCTCGAATACGTGCGCGCCGCCCTGTCGAAGGGGTTGAAGGTCGACGCCTTTGCGCCGCGGCTTTCCTTCTTCTTCGCAATCGGCATGAACTTCTTCATGGAAGTGGCGAAGCTCCGCGCCGCGCGCTTCCTCTGGGCGAAGCTGATGCGGCAGTTCGAACCGAAGGATCCGCAATCGCTGGCCTTGCGCACCCATTGCCAGACCTCGGGCGTCAGCTTGACCGAGCAGGATCCCTACAACAACGTGGTCCGCACCACGATCGAGGCGATGGCCGCGGTCCTGGGCGGCACGCAATCGCTGCACACCAACTCCTTCGACGAGGCGATGGCCTTGCCGACGCCGGCTTCCGCGGCGATCGCGCGGGCGACGCAGCTCGTCATCCAGGAGGAGACCGGCATCCCGCAGGTGATCGATCCTCTGGGCGGCAGCTATTACGTCGAGCATCTGACCGCGAGCCTCGCCAAGGCGGCCGAAACGCTGATCGACGAGGTGGAGCGGCTCGGGGGTATGACCAAGGCGGTCGAGAGCGGCATGCCGAAGCTCCGCATCGAGGAGGCCGCGGCGCGGCGCCAGGCTCGGATCGACCGCGGCGAGGAGGTGATCGTCGGGGTCAACAAGTACCAATCCGGCGACCGTCATGAAATCGACATCCTCGACGTCGACAATTCAAGGGTGCGCGAGAACCAGATAGCGCGCTTGAACCGCGTGAAGGCGTCACGGGATGGCGGCGCCGTGACCGTGGCGCTGTCCGAACTCTCTAAGGCCGCGGAAGCGGGAACCGGCAACCTGCTGGAGCTCTCGGTCGCGGCGATGCGGGCACGGGCGACCTTAGGGGAAGTCTCGAACGCCCTCGAACAGGTCTATGGAAGGCACAAGGCGGAGATCCGCTCGGTCGCCGGCGTCTACGGCGCCGCCTATCGCGACGATCCCGACTTCCAAATGATCCAGCGGAAGGTGCAGGATTTCGCCCGCGACGAGGGCCGCCGGCCGCGGCTGCTGGTGGTGAAGCTCGGCCAGGATGGCCATGACCGCGGCGCCAAGATCATCGCCACCGCCTTCGCCGATATCGGCTTCGACGTCGATGTCGGGCCCTTGTTCCAGACGCCGGAGGAGGCGGCGCGCCAGGCGATCGAGAACGACGTCCATGTGATCGGCGTCTCGTCCCAGGCAGCCGGACACAAGACCCTGGTGCCGCAATTGATCGCGGCATTGAAGGAGAACGGCGCGGACGACATCCTGGTCGTGGCGGGTGGCGTCATTCCGGCGCAGGACTACGAGATGCTGACCAAGGCCGGGGTCGCTGCAATCTTCGGCCCGGGCAGCCATATCCCGAAGGCGGCGGCGGAGATCCTGCGGCTGATCCATCGGCGCGCCCAGGCGGCCGAGTGAGCGCGGTAGAACAAATAAGGCAGCGGACCCAAAGGGAACGCGCTGCGTTTTCAATCTTGCTTTGAGCCGCCGAACGGCGCATCGCAAGGGGGAGGGGCGCATGCACGGTCAGGCCGAGACAACACAAAAGAGCAACAAGATGGCACAGGGAATTTCTCTGGGAGGCTCCGAGTCGAGTCGCATGAACAGCACCGATCGGGACAGCAACAATCGCATGCATCGAGCAGCCGGCATCGGCGCGGCGGTCGCCAGCGTCGTCTGGGTGGCGCTCTGGGGCCTCTACATCTCGAACTCGCTCGGCTTCGACACCTTGTCGGCATTGCCGCCGGACCAGGTCGCCTACATCCTGTTCGGCTTTCTGCTGCCGCCGGTGCTGATCTGGGTCGGCGTCGCCTATTGGACCCGCGGGCGCGAGCTCGCGGTGCAGACCGACCGAGTCAACGCCCAGCTCGAGCGCCTGACCGTGGCCGACCAGGCGGCGACCGCGCGGGTCGACCAGGTGGCGGGCGCCTTGAAGAACCAGACCGCTGCGCTGGAGAAGGCCAGCGGCGAGGCCGCTCAGGCGCTGGATAAGATCCGCACCCAGTTCCGCGACCAGACGGCGGAAATCGAGGCGGCGGCCAAGGCCGCCGAGGAGCAGGCGGCGGCCATCGACGCGCGTCTGGCCGAGCAGCGCAGCAATCTCATTGCCTTGACTGATACGGTCGCGCGGCAGAAGCAGTTGCTGGGCGATGTCGCAGCGGAGCAGGCGCGGGCGATCGAGGGCGCCGCGGAAGAGGCGGCGCGGCACGTCGCCACCGCCTTCGCGGCCAAAGGTGCCGAGATCGAGGCCGTCATCGATCGCGTGGTCGATCACGGTGGCGCTGTGCGCGAGGCGGTCGAGCGGCAGATCGGCGCCTTGCAAGAGGAGGCGCGCAAATCATCCGAGGCGCTGCAGCGCGAGGCCCAGGAGATCGTGCAGCGGATCGACACCGTCGCCGCCGGACATCGCCGGCACGCGCAGCAGTTCATGGATTCGGTGCAGCGCCAGACCGAGCATCTGGGAAGCGCCACCGACAGCGCCGCCAGCCGCATGGGCGAGATCGCCGACGGGCTGGTCCAGCGCCTGCAGGAACGGATCGAAGCGGCGCAGGAGGCGGCGAGCGCGGCCGAGGCGGACCAGCTGCGCGCCGCGAAAGCCCGGATCGAGGAGGCGAACGCCCAGGCCGAGACGCTGGTGAAGACGCTGGAGCAGAAGCTGGCCCAGATCACCGGCAGCCGCAGCCAGATCGCGGCGGCCGAGGCCGAGTGGCGCGACCTGATGGCGCAACAATCGGGCAAGCTGACAGCCGAGGCCAAGGAGACCATCCAAAGGCTGCACCAGCAGATCACGGCGGAGTTCGAATCGATCACGACCGCGATCCGCTCGGTCGAGGGGAAGCAGCGCGAGTTCGATCAGGTTCTGGCGCGGCATGTCGATGCGGTCGCGGCCGGCACGACGGAGAACGTGCGGGCACTTGCCAATGCGACCGTCGCCGAGCGCGATCGATTGGACCAGGCGCTGAAGGAAGCCGAGCAGCGCCACCAGGCCCTCGCGGACGTGATGAATCGGCAGCGCGACACCATGGTTGCGTCGGCCGACGAAGCAGCCGCCAAGTTCTCCAGCGCCCTGAAGCGGCACCAGGAGATGACAGCGGCGAACTCGACCGCGATCGTCGCCGACATGATGCGCAAGACCGGAGACGTGCAGCGTTCGATCCGCGACCAGGGCGACAGCATCATCGGCTCGGTGCGGGGCCTGGCCGACGATTTCGGCACCACGCTGAGCCGGATCCTGGAGCAGATCGCCAACGCGACCGAACGGGCCCAGGCGGACAGCGCGGCCCTGGAGGCTACGAGCCGTGCCCAGACCGAGCGCATGAGCCACGCGGCGGAAGTCGGCGCCCTGCAGTTCCGCGAGGCGCTGGGCGTCATGGTCGGCGAGGTCGATGGCTTGACGAAGATCCTCGCCGACAAGGTGATCGAGCACAACGCCGCCATCAAGTCAGTGCTGCGCACGGAATCCGAGGAGTTCAACGCCGGCGCCGAGCGCGCGGCGCAACTGTTCGGCCGGCGCATCGCCGAGCTGCTCCAGGAGATCGAAGGGGCGAGCGAGAAGGTGCGCGGCAGGACCGAAGGGCTGCAGGTGTTGGCGAATGCCCAGGGCGACCGCCTGGTCGCGGTTGCCGACCAGGCCGGGCAGCGCTTCCGCGCCGAAATCGACCTCCAGGAGCAGCGGCTGCAGACGGTCAACGAGGCGGCCACCAACCAGGCGCGCAGCCTCGCCGACGCGATCGAGTCCCTGGCCGGCAAGCTCGCCGCGGCGGCGGAAACCGCCGGCGAGCACTTCGGGAAGAGGCTCGAGACCGAGCAGGAGACCCTGAGCCGCTTGGCGGAAGCAGCAGACCGTCGCGCACTCAGCCTCCAGCAGGAGACGACGTCTCAGGCGGAGCAACTGGGCCAGAGCGTCGAGGACCTGCTCTCGCGCTTCGCACAGCGCGTCACCGAGCTTCGCGCCGAGGTCGATCGCCATGGCGGTCGGTTGGGCGAGCAGGCCACGGCCGCCGCCGAGCGCCTGAAGGAACGCGTCGAATTGCAGATCCGCTCGCTCGGTGAAGTCTCGGCCGCGGTCGGGCGCCGCACCGACGAGATCGACCAGATGATCCGCGCCGACGTGGATCGGCTCGAAGCCGCGACCGCCGGAACCGGCGAGCGCTTCAGGACGCTGCTCGCGGAGGAGACGGAGCGTTTGGGCGAGCGCTCCTCGGGCGCCGCACAGCAACTCAAAGAGCGGATCGAAGCGGAGATCGCGGCGCTCAGCGATCTCTCGCGGCGTGTCGGTGAGCGGATCGACGATTCCGAGCAGATCTTCCGCCAGGGCGGCGAGCGCCTGACCGCAGCCTCCAACGCGATCGCCGAGAGCTTCCGCAATGCGTTCGGCGCCGAGAGCGATCGGCTCGCCGAGCGCGCGCATGCGGCGGCCGATCTCTTGAAGCAGCGGATCGATGCCCAGGTCGAAACCCTGAACGGTCTCTCGCAGACCGTCGGTCAGCGCGCGGACCAGGCCGAGCAGGCTATCCGCAACGAGAGCACGCGGCTCGGTGCCGCAGCGACGGCGGCGGGCGAGATCTTCCAGTCCGCGCTCAACCACCAGGCCGAGACCCTGCGCAACCTCTCGAGCGAGCTGACGACCGCGACGGATTCGGTCGCGATCCGCACCGCCGAGATCGGCGCCGCCGCCAGGGCCGAGGCCGAGCGGCTGGTGCAGGCGATCGCCGATCAGGCCGCGCGCTTTGGCGAGGAGGCGAGGCAGCATGGTGCTCGCCTCGGCGATGCGGGGGCGCAGGCCGCCTCGACCTATCGCGAGAGGGTGAAGGCGGAGACCGATGCCGTCGAAGCGAGCCTTGGCGAAGTGCTGGCCCATGGGGATCGGATGACCGCGGCCCATCGCGACCAGGCCGCCGAACTTGCCGCGGCCGCACAGCAAGCCGCGGAGAGGGTCGACCAGATGCGCGCCAGCCTCCAAGACCAGGCGCGCCAGGCCCAGCAGGCCGGCGACGATCTCGACCATCGCGCGGGCGAGGTGGGCGCCCGGTTGATGGCGCATCTGGCCGAGCTCGCCAACAAGGTGCCGATCCTGATGGATACCCAGGCGGCCGACGTCCGCCGGGCGAGCGAAGAAGCCACCGAGAATGCGGCCGCGCTCGGCCGTTCGCTGCAGCAGCAGAACGCGGAGCTCGCCGACGCCCTTGAGAAGACCTCCGTCGCCACCCAAGTGGTAAAGGAAGCTCTGGCAGCACAGATCGGCGACATGACGGCAACCGCGCACCGGGTGACCGACGAGGCCCGCGCCATCGGCGCGGTGCTGCGTGGCGAGGTCGAGTCGCTGACCCAGGCGACCGGTGACGCTTCCGGTGCCGCCGCGCAGCTGCAGGACGACATGCGCCGACATGTGACCGAGCTCGACGCTGTCGCCCAGCGCGCCCTCAACGGCGCCGAGGCCTTGCGACAGAACGTGGAGCGCCAGGCGGAGCTGCTGCGCGCCGCGGGGCGCGAGACCGGCGAGCGCTCGGCGCAGCTGGCCGAGCTCTACCACGTGCACGCGCAGCGGCTGGGCGAGGCGAGCAATGTCGCGAGCCAGAGCCTGCAGGCCTCCGGCCAGACCATGCAGAAGCAGGCGGAGGCGCTGCAAGCCATGGTGCGCACCGCGGCCGAGAGCCAGCAGCAGCTGACCGCGGCCCTCGACGCGCGCATGGAGCTGGTCGACCAGGCCGGCAAGCACGGCGAGCGCGAGATCCTGGCCTTGGGCCAGGGGCTCTCCAGCATCGCCGATCTCCTGCGCCGCACCACGACCGAGAGTGCCACCCAGGCCGAGCAGGTGACCCGCGCCTTCCGCGAGAGCACCGATTCCTTGTCGGAAGGGTCGAAGCGCGCCCATCAGCAGGTGACCGGCGTCAAGCTCGCGGTAGACGAGCATCTGCAGGAGCTGACCGGGATCTCGAACCGCGTGACCGCGCTTGCCCAGTCGGTGCGCGATCAACTCCAGCGCCATTCGCAGGATTTCGTCGGCCTCGCCGAGGCCGCGAACAAGAGCGCCGCGGCCGCGCGCGGCGACAATGCCGAGACCCAGAAGATCATGGAGGTGCAGCTGGCCTCGATCCAGCAGGCGATGGCCGAGATGAACCGGCAACTGGGCCTCACCACGGCAGACATCGACCGCAAGATCCGCGAGCTGACCGACACCTCAATTCGCGCCGTCGCCCGAGCCGGCACGGTCGGCCAGGGCTTCGAGCAGCAGGCCGAGAAACTCTCGAAGCTGATCGAAACCGCCAATCAGAAGGCCGCCGAGCTCGGCGACAAGTTCCGCCAGCAGAGCGCCGAAATGAGCACCGCTTCGGCGGCGGCGATCGAGCGCATCGGCCAGCTGCGCGAGACCCAGACCGTCGTCAGCCGCGACGCGTTCCTGAAGGCGGCGACCACCATGATGAGCGAGCTGAACGGGATCGCGGTCGATCTCCACGAACTGCTGGACGCCGAGATTCCCGACGAGGTCTGGAAGCGCTACCGCGAGGGCGACCGCTCGATCTTCGCCCGGCGGCTCTTCAAGCAGAAGGATTCTTATGTCGTGCCGGCGCTGGAGCAGCGTTACCAGCGCGACGACAAGTTCCGCGAGCTGGTCGATCGCTACATCAAGAAGTTCGAGCAGCTGCTCGGCCAGTCGCAGCCGGTCGATCCCGAATCCGTGCTCTCCGCCGCCTTCATCACCGCCGATGTCGGCAAGCTCTACCTCATCCTGGCGAAATCACTGGGCCGCGCGGTGGAGCATTGATGGCGTTCCGCGACCTTAGATGAAGGCGTCCTCGCCCGGCACGCTCGCCGCACTGAAGAGCCTGCTGCCCTATCTCTGGCCGGAAGGCAACGCCGAGCTGAAGATGCGCGTGGTCGGCGCTTCGGCCTGCCTGGTCATCGCCAAGGTCGCCAACGTATACGTGCCGATCGTCTTCAAGCACATGGTGGATGCGCTGGGGCAGCCGGCGGCGTTGGTAGCGCTGCCGATCGGGCTGCTCGCGGCCTATGGCCTCGCGCGGATCATGGCGCAGGCCTTCGCCGAGCTCCGCGACGGGATCTTCGCCAAGGTGGCGCAGCGCGCCATCCGTACCCTCGCGCTGAAGACCTTCCGGCATCTCCACGCGCTGTCGCTGAGCTTCCACCTCGAACGCCAGACCGGCGGCCTCAATCGCGCGATCGAGCGCGGCGCCAAGGGCATCGAGTTCCTGCTCTCCTTCCTGCTGTTCAACGTGGTGCCGACCCTGGTGGAGATCGGCCTGGTCTGCATCATCCTGTGGACGCTCTACGATTGGCGCTTCGCCGCGGTCACCTTCGTCACCATCGGACTCTACATCATCTACACGCTTACCGTCACCGAGTGGCGGATCAAGCTGCGGCGCCAGATGAACGAGAGCGACCAATCGGCCAACACCAAGGCGATCGACAGTCTGCTCAACTTCGAGACGGTCAAATACTTCAATAACGAAGAGCACGAAGCGCTGCGCTACGACGAGGCGCTAAAGGCCTATGAGACCGCGGCGGTGAAGACCCGCACCTCGCTGGCCGCGCTCAACATCGGCCAGGTGGTGCTGATCGCAGTCGGCGCCACGCTGATGATGGCAATGGCGGCCGCCGGCGTGGTCAACGGCGAGAACGGCCGGCACCTCACCGTCGGCGACGTGGTTCTGGTGAACGCTTATCTGCTGCAGCTCTATCTGCCGCTGAACTTTCTAGGCGTGGTCTATCGCGAGATCCGCCAATCGCTGATCGACATGGAGGCGATGTTCGCGCTGCTCGCAGTCGGTGCGGCGATCGAGGACAAGCCCGACGCCGCACCGTTAATCGTGCGCGCCGGCGAGGTGAAGTTCGAGGACGTCGCTTTCGGCTATGACCCACGGCGGCCGATCTTGAAGGGCATCAGCTTCACCGTCGGACCGGGCCGGACGCTGGCCATCGTCGGACCTTCGGGCGCGGGCAAGTCGACCATCTCGCGGCTGCTGTTTCGGTTCTACGACGTCAATGCGGGACGCATCCTGGTCGATGGCAGGGACATCCGCGAGGTGACCCAGAAATCACTGCGCGCGGCGATCGGAATCGTGCCGCAGGACACCGTGCTCTTCAACGACACGGTCGAATACAACATCGGCTATGGGCGGGTAGGCGCCACGCGGACCGAGATCGAGACCGCGGCGCAGCTTGCGCATATCCACGACTTCGTCGCCGGCCTGCCCGACGGCTACCACACCAGGGTCGGCGAACGCGGCTTGAAGCTCTCCGGCGGCGAGAAGCAGCGTGTCGCGATCGCCCGTACGATCCTGAAGTCACCGCCGATCCTGCTGTTCGACGAGGCGACGTCGGCCTTGGATTCCAGGACCGAGCGCGAGATCCAGGCGAACCTGCTGGAGATCTCGCGCAGGCGCACGACGCTCATCATCGCCCACCGGCTCTCGACCGTGATCCATGCGGACGAGATCGTGGTGCTGGAGGAGGGCCGCATCGTCGAGCGCGGCCGGCATGAGGCCCTGCTCGCGATGAGCGGCCGCTATGCCGCCATGTGGCGGCGCCAGCAGGAGGCTGTCGAGCGCCGGGAGGAGGAGGCGCCCGTCGCCGCAGCGCCTCCCTCTGTGGCCGCGAAGTGACGACCGCCATCGCCACCCTGGCCGAGCGCGTAGCGACTGGTGACCGCCGCGCGCTGGCGCGCGCGATCACTCTGGTCGAATCGACGCGCGTCGATCACCGGGATGAGGCCGAAGCGCTGATCGCGGCATTGTTGCCGAGGACCGGCAAAGCGCTCCGCATCGGCATTTCGGGTGCACCGGGTGTCGGCAAGTCGACCTTCATCGAAGCGTTCGGGCTCGATCTGATCGGCAGCGGTAAGCGGCCGGCGGTGCTCGCGGTCGATCCCTCGTCGCGGCGCTCCGGGGGCTCGATCCTCGGCGACAAGACACGGATGGCGGAGCTGGCGAAGCGCAAGGAGGCCTTCATCCGACCTTCGCCCTCCGGCGTCGGCCCCTCTGGAACCATTGGGCAGGGCATCGGCTTCGGCGGCATCGCGCGCAGGAGCCTCGAGGCGCTGCTGGTCTGCGAGGCGGCGGGTTTCGATCCCATCCTGGTCGAGACCGTCGGCGTCGGCCAGTCGGAGACGGCGGTTGCCGAGATGACCGACATGTTCCTGCTGCTGCTGGCGCCGGCACAAGGCGACGACCTGCAAGGCGTCAAACGCGGCATCATGGAGCTGGCCGATCTCGTCATCGTCAACAAGGCGGATGGCGAACTCGCTGCGGCGGCGACCCGCACCGCCGCCGACTATGCCCATGCACTCAGGCTTATGCAGCCGCGGCACCGGGCGTGGGAGCCAACGGTGGTCTCGTGCTCCGCATTGACAGGAGCCGGCATCGCGGAGATCCGTAGAAAGACCCAAGAATTTCTCGTGGCCCTCACGCAATCGGGTGAGCTTGCGGCACTGCGCCGCGCCCAGGCGCTGGCCTGGTTCCACAGGGAGCTTGCACTTGCAGCCATGGAGCGCTTCGCTTCGGGGCCGGGACATGCGGAATCATTGAGCGCCCTGGAGCGTCAGGTAGCCGACGGCGGCATCGCGCCTGCACCCGCGGCGCGGGAAATGGTCGAGCGACTTCTGCGCGAAAACAAGCCCACGCCATAGTTTTATATGACAAATCTCCTAGAAACCGCAGTATTCCGCCAATTTGTGATCTCGCGTTAAGGTCCAGATAACTTCTATCGATGAGAATCCGCGGACTCTTGCGGGGTTTATTCCTCGCTGCTGAACGGAGGAGTCATTCGATGAAGCGTGGCCTCGGCGTCGCCGGCAAGCTCGCAATGGCGATCGCCCTGTTCCTGATCCCCGTGGCGGTGGCGTTAGGTCTTCTCTGGAAGTCCGAACAGAAGGACATCGACTTCGGCGAGAAGGAAAAGGTCGGCAACGACTATCTCAGCGCGTTGCGACCCGTGCAGGCGGCACTGATCGATGCGACCGCCGAGATCAAACCCGATGAGTTGAAAGCAGCGATCGCCGCGGCTGAGGCGAAGTTCGGCGGCGATATGGGGTTCGGCGGTGATATGGGTTCTGCAGATCAGGCCAAGAAGGCGGAAGATGCGTTCGCCACCAAGGACCCGCGCGATACCCAGGCCCTGCTCGACCTCATCAGCACGGTCGGCAACAACTCCAACCTGATCCTCGATCCGGACATCGACAGCTTCTACACCATGGATCTTGTCGTGGTGAAGGTGCCGGAGCTGCTGGACTCGGTCCACCGGACCGCGCAATACGCGCAAAGCAAGGTCGGTGTCGACAAACTCGAGATGAAGGATATGGCGGAGTTCCTGCAGAAGATCGGCAGCCTACAGTCGACACTCAATGCCGCACACGACTCGCTCAAGTATGCCTATGGCGGCAACGAGGACACCGGCAATGCCCCGAAAGACCTGAAGCAGCGCATTGATCCGACCGCGCAAGCCATGTTCACCGCGATCGGCAAACTGATCGACGATTCGCATGCCTCGACGCTGGCCGGCGGCTCGCTGCCGCTCTCCGCCGACACCATCGCGGCGGACGAGACGGCGGCACGCAAGGCGACACTGGATTTCGTCGCTCAGGCAAGCTCGGCGATGCAAGACCTCTTTGATCGTCGGATCTCCGGCTTTTGGGGGAAGCGCCTTGCTGCATTCGGAGCGGCCATCGGCAGCTTTGTGCTCGCGGTCCTGGTCGTCTTCTATTGCATCCGCCGCATGGTGGTGAAGCCGATCGGCGGGTTGACCGGCGTGATGGGGCGGCTGGCCAAGGACGACACCGACGTCCGGGTGCCGATGCTGATGCGCGGCGACGAGCTTGGCGCGATGGCGCGAGCGGTCGAGACGTTCAAGCTCGGCATCGCGCAGCGTCTGGTACTCGAAGCGAAGAACCGCGAGGAGAATGCGCGGCGCGAGGCGAGCTTCACCACGATGCAGTCGCTGGCACGCCGGTTCGACGGCGAGATCAAGCAGGCCCTCGGCGAGATGGAGAACCGCACCGGCACGCTGAAGCACGCTTCCAGCGTGATGGGCGAGGCCGCGGCGACCTCCGGCGATCGCTCGAACTCGGTCGTGGAGCTCGCCAACATTGCCGCCGGCAACGCGCAGTCGATCTCGGCGGCGGTCGAGGAATTGTCGGCTTCGATCGGTGAGATCGGGCGCCAAGTCCAGGGTGCGGCCGACAGCGCCGAAAGTGCCGCGAAGGACGGCGCCGCGGCGGCGGAGATCGTGACCGGCTTGACGCGCACCGCTGACAGCGTCGCCAGCATCCTCAACATCATCCGCGAGATCGCCGACAACACCAACCTGCTTGCCTTGAACGCAACCATCGAGGCCGCGCGCGCCGGCGAGGCCGGCAAGGGCTTCGCCGTCGTCGCCAACGAGGTGAAGCAGCTTGCCACCCGCAGCGCACGGGCGACCGAGGAGATTCGCGCCCAGATCCAGGCGGTGCAGGAGATCTCCAACTCGGCCGCGAACTCGATCTCGGAGATCGTCGGCAAGCTGAACGGCATCCACTCGTCGGCGACCGGCATCGCCGCCGCGGTCACCGAGCAGGACGCCGCGACCCATGAGATTGCCCGCAACGTGACCGAGGCTACCAAGCGCCAGCAGGAGATGGCAGGCCTGGTGGGTGACGTCAAATCCGCCGCCGAAAGCACCGGCGCGGAATCGGCCGAGGTCCACAAGGTCGCAGGCGAGGTCGCCGAAAGCGTCGGTTTCGTGAAGGCGCGGGTGGATGGATTCCTCGGCGAGATGCTGCGCACGAGCGATGGCGGCGCGGCCGCGGCCTAGGCCGCGCGCTTGACGGGCCCGCCGGAACCCAATAGAACCTCGCGGACCCGAACGGGAGGGCTGCGCCTTTTGCACAGCGCCATCCCGGTAAGATATTGATCGACAAGGACTAAGATCATGGCTCGTCGCTGCGGCATCACCGGCAAGGGCGTTCAGGTTGGCCATTCCGTCAGCCACGCCAACAACAAGACCAAGCGCCGCTTCATGCCCAACCTGCAGGTGACAAGGCTGCTCTCCGACGCGCTCGGCCAGCAGGTGCGCCTGCGCCTTAGCGTGAACGCCATCCGCACCATCGAGCACAATGGCGGCCTCGACGCCTACCTGCTCGGCACCCCCGATGCGAAGCTTCCGACCGAGGGCCGCCGCCTGAAGCGGCGCATCGAGAAGGCCGCTGCCGCGAAGGCGGCATAAGCCAGGCAAAGGCTGCCTGACGCCGAAAAGCTTCTCTTTCAATCACTTCTGAGCGAGCCGGCGGCTTCTGCGCCGGGCGCAGCCCTGCCTCGGCAGTTCCGGCGATTGTGACCTTTGGCGGCCCCCGTTAGATTCCGGGGCCTTATCAACCTCAGGCCGCGGGATCATGCACGAGAAACTACCGGACGATGCCCCGATCATCGGCGTCCCCATGTGCATCAAGGCACTGGACGGACAGAACTTCCACACCGTCGGCGAGAAATATCTGACCGCCGTCGTCGAGGCGGCGGGCGGCTATCCGCTCTCCTTCCCCGCGCTCGGCGAGGCGATCGCGCCCAAGGCCCTGCTCGCTCATCTTGATGGCCTGCTGTTCACCGGCAGCCCGTCGAACGTCGCCGTGCATCACTACGGCGGCGAGCCGGACCGGCCGGACAGCCCACAGGATCCCGGGCGCGACGCCATCACCCTGCCGCTCATTCGCGCGGCGATCGCCGCCGACGTACCGATCCTCTGCATCTGCCGCGGCTTCCAGGAGCTCAATGTGGCATTGGGTGGAACGCTCCATACCCGGATCCATGAACAGCCCGGATTCTCGGATCATCGTGCGCGCAGGGATTTGCCCTATGAGGAGATGTACGGGCCGGTGCATCGCATCGAGCTCACCCCGGACGGCGTTTTCGCCAAGCTGTTCGGCAAGAACTCGACCATGATCAACAGCCTGCACTGGCAAGGCATCGATCGCATCGCCGACCGGCTCATCGTCGAGGGCCGCGCGCCCGACGGCGTGATCGAGGCGGTGCGCGTCGACGGCGCGGGCTTCGCGCTCGGCGCGCAATGGCATCCCGAATTCCGCGCCACCGAGAATCCCGATTCCATGCGGCTCTTCAAAGCGTTCGGTGCGGCGGCCCGCGCCCGCGCCCAAGCGCGGCACTCGAAGCGAGGCGCACATTCGGCGGCGGCTTAAGCGGACAGGATGCGACGTTCTGTCCGCTGCGCTCTGTTCACCTTCCCGTGACGGAGCGAGAATGCCGTTCTATCAGTCGCTTACAGTTATGCGTCTGGACTCGCTCTGACATGCAAACATCTTGGTCCTCGATGCTTGAATTCAGGCGTATCAACCACACCTAACCAAGCACTAGCAATGACTGCAGGCGCAACGCCTGCAGTTTACCGGAAGCGGTCTCCCCCACCGCGACCGGACTCCGACAACGGAGTATAGAACGCCCGGTCCTCCCCTGGCCGGGCGTTCGCTTTTGTGGCCAACACCCGACACGCGGCGCTTCGCATCGATCTCTACTGCGGCCCTCCTGCCGCGATCGTGTCAGCACAGGCCGAGAGCCAATCATTCCCGCCGAGCGCCGCCAGGCGCCGATCGGCCTCTTCGGCGATCTGCTTCATGACCGCGGCCTTGCCATCCGCGGTGCCGAGAAAGAGTTCGCCCGTCTTCTGAACTGGCGTTCCTTCAAGAATGACCACCAGGATGTTCTTGTCTGAGATCGACTGGTTGCGCGGGTTGTCTTTGCCGCGAAGCTCGCGCGTGAGCGCAATCGATCCTTCCCCGAGATGCGCGTATCGCGAGCCGATGCGTGAACTGTTGTCGCCGACGAGGATCGGAACGATCTTCTTTGTTTGCCGATCGTATGCGACGCCGATTTCCCCAAGGATATGCGTCACGCCGGCGGAAATGGCGGCGTCTCTGAACACGTTGCCGCCCGGGAGGGCTACGTACGGCACCACCGACGCGTCAACGTGGTTCTTCTGCAGGTAATCCGGCTCCGCATGGAAAGCCGTTGCGCTCACCAGATAGCCTGGGGCCTCATCCTGCGGCCCTTGAAGAGCGAAACCATGCGCGTCGCAGGGTACCCGATTGCCCGTCGGGCAGCTGGCGAAAGCATAGCCGCTGTCGGGATAGCCTCCATTCGCGGGACAATCCAGGCCGAGACCGGAGGCCGGGCAACGACCCGGATGTTCGGGGTCGTAGTCGTTGGGGTGATAGGCTTTGGGCGCGCCGTCGGTATCCAGCGTCATACTGTCAAGAAACAGCAGCGCGCCACCCGATGGGGGTGCATAGGCGCGCATCTTTCCGCCTTCGCTAGATTCCGCGTCCAGGACTCGACGCAGATTCGTGCAATCCGCCGCAGCCGATCCGGCAAGGAGCGCAGAAAGCATCGCGGCAATCATGACATGGCGAAAGGCTGCTGGATTCATTAGCCTGCTCCCCCGAACCTGATCCCGCCTATCTTCGATTGATGTTCGTCGCAGGATACGATCCTTCGGATCGGCAAGAAAGAAGGAACCGGCGCTTCATGCGCATCGTCAGTTGGAACATCAATTCCCTCCGCATGCGGATGGGGCTCCTGCGCCGTCTGGTGCAACAGGAACAGCCGGACGTGCTCTGCCTGCAGGAGATCAAGGTCGAGGATGCATTGTTCCCGATGATCGAGGTGCAGGCGCTCGGTTTTCCGCACGTCCTCCATCACGGGATGAAGGGTTATAACGGCGTCGCCATCCTCTCGAAGCTGCCGCTGAAGACTCGCGATCCGCAGGACTGGTGCAAGAAGGGCGATTCGCGACACGGAGAGGTGCTGCTGCCGGGCGATGTCGAGCTGCACAATTTCTATGTCCCGGCCGGCGGCGATGAACCCGACCCCGCGCTCAATCCGAAATTCGCGCACAAGCTCCAGTTCCTCGACGAGATGCGGGACTGGTTCAAGTCGCGCACGAAGCCCAAGGACGCGATCATGGTCGGCGATCTCAACGTGGCGCCGCTGGAGAACGACGTCTGGTCGCACAAACAGCTCCTGAAGATCGTGAGCCATACACCGATCGAGGTCGAGAAGCTGAACGCCGTTCAGCAGGCCGGCGGATGGGTCGATGGCGTGCGCCACTTCACGCCGGAGACGGAGAAGCTCTATTCCTGGTGGAGCTACCGTGCGCCGGACTGGCGAAAGAGCGACAAGGGCCGCAGGCTCGATCACATCTGGGTCTCGCTTGCGCTGAAGCCTCGACTCAAGACCGCACGAGTTCTCCGCGAGTCGCGCGGCTGGGATCAGCCCAGCGATCATGTGCCGGTGCTGGTCGACATCGATTGACCAGAGTCAAGCAAAGCGGTTCTACAGAATCGGTGCGCACTTATCGGCTTGGAATCAAAGGCGATCGTTGACCGTCGGTCGCGAGGACTCGGGGCGGGCTGCGGATCGGGTGGCTCCTGTACGACAAGATCACGGCATTCGCGCTATTCGAAACGTGCGGGTAAACAAGTATTAGGAATTAAGGTTTACGGTGCGCGGATGGGACTTCCACCATCCGCAGGTCCGAGCCGCGACGCACCGGCGGCACCACCCGTGCGCCAAGCACCGCATCGCTTCTGGCGTCCGGTAACTCTGGCGCTCGGCTTCGTCATCTCGGCGGCGATTGCCGGGGTGGTGCATGACATGCTCCAGCAGGAATCCGCGGCGCAGCATGAGATCGCGCGCCAGTCGCTCGCCGCCGGACTGGAGAGCCATGTCGAGCGCGAGCTCGGCTTCTTCCGGTTCCTGCGCGGCCTCTATGATTCCTCGGAGTCGGTGAGCGAGACCGAGTTTCAACGCTTCGCGCGCATCGAGACCGCGGTGCGCGACCGCGCCTGGTGGATCAGCATTGCCTGGGCACCGCGCACGAGGATCGCACCCAACGTCAGCGCCCGCAGCGCCTTCAGCAACGATGCCTTCCCGGTCACCTATCTCGAGCCCGCGGGCAGTGGTGACGGCAAGCTCGCCGATCTTGCGGCCGATCCCGCCGATCGCGCGGTGATGCAGCAGGCCGTCGAGACGCTGCAGCTCGCCGTGACCCCGCCGCGTATGATGACGCTGAACGGACATAGTGGCATGGCTGTGCGCGCCTTCACACCGGTCTTCCGCAGCGACCAGAGCGGCGCGCCCGGCAGGCTGCAGGGTTTTCTGGTCGGCACCATCATGCTGGACGGATTCTTCAACGACTTCCTCGACGGCGGGCTGACGGACGCCAACCTCGCCTTGCGCATCTATGACGGCAAGGTGGCGGTCTTTTCCAGTGGCAAGATGCGCGAGACGGTGGTCGCCAGCAAGCTGATGCTGGGGGGCCGCGAGTGGCGGCTCGAGGTCGATGGCTCGGTGCAGCCGATCGAGACCGCGTTCTGGCTCCCGGCGCTGGTGTTCGCGACCGGCATCGCACTGACGGCACTGATCTATCTCCGACTGCTGCGGGCCGACACCGAATACCGGCGCATCGCCACCGAGGTCGGGCATGCGACCGCCGAGCTCGCCAGCGCCAACCATCGCCTCGCCGAACGCTCGACCACGCTCCAGCAGGTGGCCGACGACCTACGCCGCACCAGCCAGGAAGCACAGTTCGCCAACGCAGCGAAGACCGTGTTCCTCGCCAACATGAGCCATGAACTCCGCACGCCGCTGAACGCCATCATCGGCTTCTCCGAGATGATCGCCAGCCGCGCCCTTGGCAACGATTCGCCCCGCTATGTCGAATACGCCAACGACATCCGCTCCAGCGGGCGCTACCTGCTGTCGATCATCGAGGACCTGCTCGACATGTCGCGCATCGAGCTCGGCCAAGTGCAGCTCAAGGAGGAGCCGGCCTCCATCGCGGGCCTGGTTGCAGACGTCGTGAAGTTCGTGACCCTGCGGGCACGGGAGAAGAACGTGACTATTCGCGAGCAAGGCCTGGACTCGTTGCCGCGCGTGAAGGTCGATCCGAAGGCGATGCGGCAGTGTCTCATCAACTTGCTGACCAATGCCGTCAAATTCTCATCGAACGGCGGCGCGATCGAGATCCTGGGCGCGATCGAGCCCGGCGGCGGCATCGCGCTTTCGGTGGTCGATCACGGCCTCGGCATCAAGGCCGAGGACCTGAAGCGGGTGTTCGAGCCGTTCTGGCAGAACGAGGCCTATCGCCGCCAGACCAAGGAAGGGATCGGCCTTGGCCTTGCCATCACCAAGCGCCTGGTCGAAGCCCATGACGGCACGATCGGCGTCAGCAGCCGCGAGGGCGAAGGCACCACGGTCACCGTCCGTCTACCCGCCCAGCGCCTAATCCGCCCCAAGCCCCAGCTCACCATCGTCGCCGACCAGAGCGGAACGGCGGCTTAGTCTCGGTCTTCTCGACGGAAGGTGGGACTGAGCTCTTCCATATTGCTCAAAGCCGCCTCCCTGACCCTTGTGGTGGACGGGATCAGTGCGCGCCGGCTCGAGCGGACTCATATATCAATGCAATTCGGGATTGCGGTGGAGTGCGCTATGATGGGGCGCGCCGATTTGCGGGCGTGGCTTCGGGGGAAGCGGCCATGGTTATGCATCGGCGCGGTCACGACGGGGCGATCCTGACGACGCGGATGCTGGAGCTCGAGCGCGAGGCAGTGGCGCGGCTGCGCAACAAGCCGAAGGACGATCCCGCATGGATCGGGCTCGCGCTCTCCGGCGGCGGCATTCGCTCGGCCTCGTTTGCGATGGGCGTGATGCAGGGATTACAGGCGGCGGGTGTCATGCGCCGCTTCGACTATCTCTCGAGCGTCTCCGGCGGCGGGTATATCGGCGCCTCATTGAGCTATTTCCTGTGCCGCCGCGCCGCGGCGACGACGCCGGCGCCGACCGACTTCTGGTTCCCGTTCGGCCGCGCCTGGCAGACCGGCGCCCGCGGCGACCGGACCATGCCGGACCCGGCCGGCGGCGGCCCACCGGAGAGTGAGGATGAGAAGCTCTCGCGGCTGATCGTGAGCTTCATCCGCCAGCATGCACATTACCTGACTCCGACGCCGAAGCTCGGTTATGCGGCCCTGATCGCCAATGCGCTCCGCGCCATGCTGTTCTCTCTCGGCATCTATTTCGCGAGCATCGTGCTTCTTCTGATGCTCTGCTTCGACCTCGGCCGTGGCGGCGGCTGGATCCATGGCCTGTTCGCCTCTGTCTCGAGTAGCCTGGCGGACTTGCAGGTTTACCTGATCTGGTGGCTCTCCGGTGCCGCCATGACCTGTCTGCCGGCGGAGGGAAACGCCTTGCCGGCCTGCGCGACCTCGCCCGATGCGGCCGCGATCCCCTGCAACCTCCTTTCGCTCCCCTGCGAGAATCTCGCGCTCAACACCTTCGCGCTCCTTGCGGCGGGCGGCGCCGTGGTGTTCCTCGTCCTGATGCTCCTCTACTCGGTTTGCAGCTATTTCGTCACCCATGGGAGCGAGGCACTGAAGGAAACCGCAGCGGGCGGCTTCTATCGCGGCTTCACCCTCGCGGTGACCGGCTGGCTCGGGCGACTGCTGCTGTTCGAAGCCTTCTGCCTGATCGCGGCCTCACTGCCCTGGACCTATGGCTGGGCCGAGCGCTATGCCGACGGCAACCTGGTCGGCGCCGTCTCCGTCGCTGTCGCCTATCTCGGCACCTGGCGCGAGAAGCAGGCGGCGCTCGTGGGTCAGCTGACCGAGGTCGGCCTCTGGAGCAGCCTCTGGGACCGGATCTGGCCCTATCTCTACGCCGCGCTCGCCATCTACGGCATTCTCTTCGTCGGCTATGGCGTGGCGGAGATGCTGCTGGCGCTCGCGACCACCTACCCGACGATGCCGGTCTATCTCCTCCTTCTCGTTCTCCTGCTCGGCTACGGCGTCAACCTCAACCTGGTTTCGCAGCACCGCATGTATCGCGACCGGCTGATGGAAGCGATGTGCCCGGACCTCGCCGCGGTCAAGGCCGGGCGCTGGCAGCCCGCGACCGAAGCCAACGTGCTGGAGCTCGGCACGCTCGCCGGTGGGCCGGCGAGCGCGGTTCCGGCGAGCGGCATCGCGCCCTATCACCTCATCAACACGGCCGTCATCATCCCCGGCTCGAAGAAGCCGAAATATAGCGGACGTGGCGCCGACAGCTTCGTCTTCTCGGCCAACTGGTCGGGCAGCGATTCCACCCATTGGGCGCCCAGCGACCGCTACATGGGCGGCCACATGACGCTGGCGACGGCGATGGCGATCTCCGGTGCGGCGTTGAACGCGCATTCGGGCCCCGACGGGCGCAGCATGTTGCGGAGCGGCCTCGTCTCCTTCCTGGTCACGCTGTTCGGAGCACAACTGGGCTTCTGGGCCCCCAATCCGCACAAATTCGGCCGCCAGCTGCAAACCACGGCCAATTATCTGCGGCCCGGCCTCATGGGCCTGCTCGGCCGCGGCATGAACGAGCGCGCCGGCTTCGTGCAGCTTTCGGACGGCGGGCATTTCGAGAATCTCGGCCTCTACGAGCTGGTCCGCCGCAAGATGCGGCTCATCCTGGTCAGCGACGGCGGGCAGGATCCGAAGTTCGCCTTCCAGGATCTCGGCAACGCGATCGAGCGGGTGCGGGTCGATTTCGGCGTCACCATCCAGTTCAGCGAGCCCGCGTTCAATCTCGAAGGCTTGCTGCCGAAGCCCGCTGATGAGACGAGCTCGACCTGGGCCACCAAGTTCGGTCTCGCCGAGCGCGGCTATGCGCTGGCCTGGATCATCTATCCCGACCAGGCGGAATCCGGCGTGCTGGTCTACTTGAAAGCGACGATGATCGACGGCTTGCCCGCCGATCTCTACGCCTACAAGGCGGAGAACGATGCCTTCCCAGACCAGTCGACCCTCGACCAGGACTTCACCGAGGACCAGTTCGAGGCCTATCGCGAGCTCGGCTACCGGCTCGCGAACCAGATGACGGCAAAGCTGAGGGACCGGCCGCCCGAGGCAACGCTGCCCGAACCGGTGATCCGCCGCGTGGCACGGGAGACCTTGTGGGGCGATGGATAGGGGTAGCGCCCAGGCATCGCGTGCCCCGACTTGGCGCCCACCGATGCCCGGTGTCGGCAATGCGCCAGCATGGCTGTCCGGCTTTTGGGCGCGATTTCAATGGATTGGATGGGGGCTTGACGCAGGCCACACTATAGTGTAAGTTCTTGTACGAACTTTCGTTGTGGCACGAGCCTCGAAACAGCTGTCGGCATTGTAGCAGGATTGAGGCGGACGCGCTCTGCCGCCAACGAGCGCGCGACGCGCCGAGCCGCGTTCAGGACCGCACGATAAGAGCGGCCTACTCGTCGCTCCACGCCGTTGCGCCCTTCGGAAAGCCGGCGCGTTGCACGCGCACGACGCAGAAGCGCTGGCCGGTGGGTGCACGCATGACGACCCAGCGTTCCATGCGCTTGTCGATGATGGCGCCAAGCTTCTCCAGGCGGGCGACCTCGGCCGGAATGTCGTCGGTCTCGATGTCGATATGCACGCGGCTCTCATGCTCCACGCGCTGGACCTGCACGCTGAGCTCGTCCGGTGGTGTCGTCAGCATGCGGTAGTTGCCGCGGGTGCCGGGATGGTCTGGATCGACCGCGCGGCCGAGCGCCTCGGCCCAGAAGCGCGCGGCAGCATCGATGTCGTCCGTGTTGCAGTCGATCAGCAAGCCATTGATGCGCGAGCGATGCATTGCGGTTCCTTCTCGATCAGATACGCAAGATCGTGGCGCGCGGTGTCGGGAGCTAAGGCTTCGCCGCCACGGCATCCCGGAGCTGCTCGTTCATGTGCTCGAGGCGCTGCGCGAGGACGCGCATGACTTCGAGCGAGATCGAGGGGAAGTCGGCGACCATGCGGTAGAACAGGTCCTTGGTGATCTTCAAGGTGCTCAGCGACTCGGTCGCCTGGATGGTGGCGGTGCGCGGCACGTCGCAGAGGATGCCGATCTCGCCGACGAAGGCGTCCTTGCCGACCTCCGCCACTTTCAGCGGCCCGTTCGCAGTATCGACCAGCACGTCGGCCCGGCCGCCGAGCACGATATAGGCGGCGTCGGCCTGGTCGCCCTGATGGAACAGCGCCTCGCCCGGCATGTACTGGGCCCGCTCCGCGGCGAAAGCCAGGAGCTTCAGCTTGGCCGGCTCGACCTTGGCGAAGAGCGGAATCCGCTTCAAGGCCTCGACATCTTCCTGTATGCCCATCCCGTCCTCTCTCTCGCGCTCCAGACCCTGCCCGGCAGACGCCCCGTCGCCCTACTCCGCCGCCACCGCCACGTTGCCCATGAGCTCGTAGAAGCGGCTGCCGTCGCGATCGAGTTCCTTGACCGGCCCCTGCTCGATCACGCGCCCTTCCTTCATCACCACCACCCGGTCGAACATCCGGGCCAGCGCCACGTTGTCGGTGATCAGCACGAGCGCCGCGCCGCCCATCATCGTGCGCAGCCGCTCGGTCAACCGCCGCTGCGTCAGGTCGTCGAACACCGCGAGCGCGTTGTTGAGGATGAGGAGCCGCGGCCGCTTGATCAGCGCGCGCACCAGCGCCGCGCGCTGCCGCTGCGCGGTCGAGAGCCGGCGCCCGGCCGCACCCACATTGTAGTCGAGCCCGACCTCGATGACGCGCGGTCGCAGGCCCAGCCCGTCCACCACCTCGGCGATCATGCGGCCGATCTTCTGCGCGGCCTGGGCCTGGCCGTAGACCAGGCGGCCGAACAGCATGTTGTCCTGCACCGAGGCCTGGGCGTTGTAGACGGCGGGATCGTAGAACTCGATCGACGGCCTCAGAGCCGCAGGCAGATTGGCGGCGAAGGCACGTCGCGCTTCCAGCAGGCGGCTCTCCACCGTGCCGTCGATCAGGTCCAAACGGTGCCGTACCTCGATATAGGGGAAGGTCAGCGCGACCAGATGCCGGCGATCGACCGGATCATCGACCACGGCGCCCTTGCGGCTGAGGCTCTGGGTGAGGTCGCGGAACCGCGGTAGGTCGTCGGCCGAGATGAAGCTGTATTGCTCGAAGAAGGGATGGCCCGGCGGCAGGTCGGCGAAGATCTCGACCATGGTCTCGGCGATCTTGCGGCCCATATCGACCAAGGCGTCTTCGAGGCCGACCGACTTCAGCACGCCGTGCAGATAGTCGTTGTCGGCCAGATTCTCCTGGGCGAAGACCGGCCCCACGGCGGTGCCGAACAGCAGGTTCTCGACCAGGGTCATGTTCTTGTTGTAGCGGGCGGGATCGAAAGGATCGACCAGCGCCGTCATACCTGGTGCGGCCATCCGGTCGCGCAACGTGGCACGCACCTTCAGGAACTGGGCGGCGAGATCGGCGTCGCGCTTGGGATCGATCCTCCCCCTCAAGCCGAACTGGTAGACGTCCTCGTCGAACTCCACCTCTGCCAACAGCTCCTTGATGCGCTGATCGAGCCCCGCCTGATCCGAGAGCCCGGCGCCTTCGAAGTCGAGCCATTCGGCGGCCGGATCGAGCGCCGGATTGCCGGCGCGCAGCGCCTCGCGGATGCGGCGCTCGTAGTCCCGCTGCGCGTCGCCCTCATAGCCCCGCGCTCGGACGGGGCGGTGACGCAAGCTGTAGATCAGATTCTCGTGCAGCGAGAGGG